>JBJEKS010000049.1:0-4162 GCA_051878755.1 Bacteroides sp.
TAATAAGAAGGGGGTGCTGATTGACAGCCGCAAGAAGCACCTGATGGAGCTGCGCTGGGGACGCACGTGGAACTACATGTACAAGCACTTCTTCAGCGAGGTGCGCAACGCCGGCGTGGTGCTCGTCACCGTGCGCGAGCTGCCCGTGGAGGAGCCGCCCGTTGAGGTGCCCGTGGAAGAGCCGGTGGTCGAGCAGCCGGTGGACACCATCGCCCCGGCGCCCGTAGTGGAGAAGAAACCCTTCTACATGGCCGTGAAGAGCAACATGCTCTACGATGCCCTGGCCGTGCCCAACGTGGGCGTGGAGTTCTACCTGGGCGACAACTGGTCGGTTGTGGGGCAGTGGATGTACGGCTGGTGGAGCAAGAACAGCAGCCACCGCTACTGGCGCATCTACGGCGGCGACCTGGCCCTGCGCAAGTGGTTCGGCAAGGAGGCCGACGCGAAGCCCCTCACGGGCCATCACCTGGGCGTCTATGGACAGCTCTTCACCTACGACTTTGAGCTGAGCGGCAAGGGCTACATGGGCGGCAAGCCCGGCGGCACGATGTGGGAGAAGATGAACTATGCCGCAGGCCTGGAGTACGGCTACTCGCTGCCCATCGCTCGCCGGCTCAACCTGGACTTCACCATCGGTATCGGCTACTGGGGAGGTGAGTACTATGAATACATCCCTCAAGACGGTCACTACGTCTGGCAGGCCACGAAGAACCGCCACTGGTTCGGCCCCACCAAGGCTGAGGTATCGCTCATGTGGCTGCTCGGACGAGGCAACAGCAATAATCAGAAAGGAGGCACAAAATGAAAAAGATATCCATTGCATTGACTGAGGCCACGCTGATGGCCGCCCTGCTGACGGGATTCAGCGCATGCCAGCACAAGGAGCTCTGCTTCGACCACGACCCGCACGCACCGAAGTCGCTGGTGCGCATCGAGGCGACGTATGAACAGGAGTGGCAGTATGACTACGACAACCGCACCGACTGGGCCCACTACCCCACCTGGCAGGAGTCCTTCGGCATGACCTACGACGCGCTGCGCCCCACCCTGCCCGACGGCCTTCGCGTACGCATCTACAACACCTACGAGCCGGAAGAGGTGCTCAATCTCCCCACGCAAGGCGACGAGGTCTATATGCGTCCGGGCGAACACTCGCTCCTCTTCTACAACAACGACACGGAGTACATCGTCTTCAACGGCATGCAGACCTACGCCTCGGCCAAGGCCACGACACGCGCCGTGACCCGCTCCAGCTACCTGGGCAACTCCTTCACCGACGCCACGGCCGAGCAGACGGTCAACCAACCGGACATGCTCTACGGCAGCTACCTCGACAGCTACACGGTGGAGCGCTCCACCACGCCGGCCGTCCTGCCCGTCACGATGCACCCGTTGGTCTTCACCTACCTGGTGCGCTACGAGTTCAGCCACGGCTTGGAGTACGTCTCGCTGGCTCGCGGAGCACTGGCCGGCATGGCCGAGTCGGTACAGCTCAACAGCGGCCAGACCTCAGATGAGGAGGTCACCGTGCTCTACGACTGCACGCTGGAGTCCTTCGGCCCGCAAGCCGTGGTGCGCACGTTCGGCATCCCCAGCTTCCCCAACAGCCACTACACCACGAAGTCTGAGCGCCGCTACGGCCTCAACCTGGAGGTCCGCCTGAAGAACGGCAAGATGAAGTCGTTCGACTTCGACATCACGGAGCAGGTGGCCAGTCAGCCGCAGGGCGGTGTGATCGTGGTGAAGGACATCGAAATCAGCGATGAAGAGGGAACCGAAGGCGGCTCCGGCTTCGACGTGGACATCAACGACTGGGGCGAATACGAGGACATCGAACTGCCCCTGTAACAATGACATAAAGTTAAGTGAAACGTAACTATATTATTCATTAATTAATTTTTTATCTTATGAAAAAGCTATTTTTAATTAGTATGGCCGCAACTGCCATGCTGGCAGGTTGCAGCAATGACGAGACCCTGGACGTGGTACAGAACAACAACGCCATTGACTTTGCATCATTCGTTGACAAGAGCACGAAGGCTACGGACACGAACCTCAGCAACTTAGGTTCAATCGAAGTGTATGGTTGGAGAGGTGATACTCAAATCTTCGACGCACAACAGGTTACTGTAGCTACTGATGGTAAAGGTACTTATTCACCTACCCAGTATTGGGATGCAGGTTACACCTATTCTTTCGAGGCCTATGCCCCTTACAACAACTCTAATGTAAGTATCGCTGCAGCCAAGACGGGTGGAACAATTACATTTACAAATGATGCTGTAACTGACCTGTTGTATTCAGGCGTAGTTACTAAAGAAACTTTTGACAACGAACAGAAACCTGTTTACAATCCTGGCGCAGTTGCTTTCACTTTCAACCATTTACTGTCTCGTGTTAAGTTCACCTTCACGAATGGTTTCCCCGAGGATGCTATTGCCAAGATTTCTGTAACAAATGTGAAAATTTCCAATGCTTACAAAACTGGAAAAATCACTCCCGCTTCTACTAGTAATGCTGCATGGGATGTAACGGGCAGCGAGAACTTGGAAGTTACTTTTGCCAGCACTGATGTCACAAATCTTGCTAGCGAAGCTGATGAAGACGAAGGGATTAAAAAAACTGAAGATACTGAACACAAGTACTTAATCCCGGCTAGCAACCCTTCATACGCATTGACATTCACCGTCACTTTGGATCAGAATGGTGCTACTTCAACTTACAACCACAGCATCACGATTACCACATCAATGGAAATGGGTAAGAGCTATAACTTTGTTGCCACCCTTTCACCTGAGAATATTGACCCCGCTGGCCAGAAGTATCCTATCGAGTTTACAGCTAGTGTTTCTGATTGGGGTAATTGGAGTGATACCAATATTCCTGAATCAACTGGCGAAACAGAAGATGAAGTAACAGAATAATTAAAAATTCTACAATAATAACAAACCTTCTTCAATAAATTTAGATTGTAAACGCATGTACCTGACTGCGATAGTTCGGTAACTGCAAACCGCTAAGGTGTAAGGGGTTGAATGTTCCCCTTACACCTACTAATCAGCCGCGAGGCACGAAGCCTCGGGCATACGTAAAACAAAAAACTTGAAGCGATGAAGATAAACTTGAAAAATCCTACTTGGATAACAGATGGCATGGCCATCATGATGCTCTGTGCACTGTTCTCCTCGTGCAGCAACGAGGACTTCTCCGGGGAGAAGGACTCCGCGGAGAGCTGCGATAAGATTTGTTTTGGCTTGACCTCTGGCAGTGAGGCGGCTACAAGAGGCCTCTGCGATGCTCAGCAAGAAGCATACACGGACAGCCGCTTTGTGCTCCGCTCGGAAGGCTCGGCCGACTCGCTATGCCTGCGCGCCGTAGTGTCCGACGGTATCTACTCATCGCAACAACAGGAGCAGCAAGCCATCACCCGAGGCTTGCCCGTCACCGGCATCAACGACTTCCACAATAAGTTCCACGTCCTCGCCTATTGGAGCAGGAACAATACGCTCATGAACACCTTCTTCATGAACGAAGATGCCACCAACAACGGTAGCAACCTGTGGAGCACGGAGCGCATCTACTACTGGCCAGGCGCTGAACACTCCCTCCAATTCTGCGCTTGGGCACCATCAGACGCCACAAATCTCGTAGCCCCATCTACTCCCCAAAGCAAGCAGCTGACCTACACTGTACCCTCTGAGGCAACGGATCAGAAAGACATCTTGGTTGCCCTCACCGAGGCGATTGACGGCACCAATAAATCCACCGCCGTACCCCTTACATTCAAGCACATCTGTTCGCAGATACGCTTCGTGGTGGGCAGCGAGATGCAACCTGGCACCATCCAAAGCGTAGCGCTGAAGAACGTAGCATGCTCAGGCACATACGATATGGCCACTGAATCATGGGCACTCAGCACAGAGACAACCAGCTTCACTCAAACCCTGAATAAAAAGACCACTGGCAACGAGCAAAGCGGTGATGCAATCACCACCAACGAGGGCACCTTCATGATGCTCCCCCAAACTTTAGGCTCCACGGCCCAAGTAGAAGTAGTTTTCCTCAACGAAAACAACGAGACACGCACCCTCTCCGCCAGCATAACCGACACCCAATGGCCCATGGGCAAAACAGTAACCTACCGCCTCACCATCACGCCCGA
>JBJEKS010000050.1:0-4109 GCA_051878755.1 Bacteroides sp.
GTATGTTTGCATACGTAAATGAATATTATATATTATGAGCAAGACTACAATGGGAACTAAACTTCCCAGAAAACTGGTGGACAAGATGCAAGTGGTGGGCGAACAAATCAGGCTTGCCCGACTGCGACGTGATTTGAGTATTGCCCAAGTGGCGGAACGTGCTACATGCTCACCTGTCACCATTTCACGTGTGGAAAAAGGGGCTCCAACTGTCGCCATAGGCATTTACCTTCGTGTGCTGTATGCACTCCAACTGGATGACGACATTCTACTGCTTGCACAAAAGGACGAAATAGGGCGCGGACTTCAAGACTTGAGACTGAAACAACGTGAAAGAGCATCAAAGAGAGTATAAGGTATGAAAACACTATATGTTTTTGGCGATTTCGAGTGGTTGGTATCTCCTTTTCTCATCGGTGAACTAGGCTACGAATCCCTTCGTGGCTCAGACTCTTATTCTTTTAAGTTCAATCCTGAATGGCTCAAGAAATACGGAAGCATTTGTCTGAGTGCCGACATAAACAACTATACGGGACAGCAATACACACAGCCAGGACAGGATATCTTCGGATGCTTTAGTGATGCCTTACCCGACAGATGGGGAAAAACACTTCTTAATCGACGTGAACAAATATTGGCGGCTGAGGAGAAAAGAGCTGTAAGAAGATTGTCTTCATACGATTATCTCATTGGTATTGATGACTTTTCACGCATGGGAGGCCTGCGCTTCAAAGAGTCCTTGGACGGGTCGTTTATCCATAGTGACGACTACCTACGCATACCTCCAATCACCGATATAAGAAGTCTTGTGCAGGCAAGTATGGAGTTTGAACGTAGTGAGAAAAATAATCTCATGCCTGAAAAGAGATGGCTTCAACAGTTGATTCAACCAGGCTCATCACTGGGTGGAGCACGTCCCAAGGCTGGAGTTCGGGATGAAGACGGCTATCTGTGTGTAGCTAAATTCCCTTCACGAAATGATGACTACGATGTGGCTCTGTGGGAGCATCATAGCCATCTTTTAGCTCATGAGGCTGGGGTGACTGTGGCCAAGACAAGAGTCGTGGGATGTGGAGAGAGATATCATGTACTGCTGTCAAGGCGATTTGACAGGTTGGCAGAAGGGAAACGGGTACATTTTGCCTCTGCTCTCACTCTTCTTGGGTTGACTGACGGATGTAACGCTAACACAGGCAATGGGTATCTTGATATTGCTGATTTCATTCTGCAAAACTGTTGTGACGTGACTGAGAATCTCCATCAGCTGTATCGACGGGTGGCTTTCAACGTTGCTATATGCAATACCGATGACCATTTCCGCAATCATGGATTTTTGCTCACTCCCAGAGGATGGACTCTTTCTCCTGCATACGACATGAATCCTACCTTATGGCATAACCAAAGTCTTTTGATAAATTCTGTCACTAACGAATCTGACTTGAACATCTTGTTAGACTCGTGTGAGGAGTACATGATTAATCACAAAGATGCCGAAAAGATTATCTCCGAAGTAAAATCGGCAGTTGGCAAATGGAAGGAGATTGCCGTAAGTCTTGGTATTGCAAAAAGAGAGATTGACATGTTTGAGCAAATATATGTGTCATGATACCCGATTTGACTGGATTTTTTCAGCTTTCATTTGGCTAAATGGAGGATAATCATTACTTTTGCCGTCATTCAACAAAAGTAATGACTATGAGAAGAATCCAATTCCTGCTGTGTGCTGCGGCCTTGCTGGCAAGCGCTACCGTCTGGGCAGATAAACTGCCCGTTACCTCGTTCCGCCATGCGGGACCCTTCAATCTGCTGACACCCTATCCGCTGGATAGCGTGAATGTGAAGCAAAAAGCCTTCGAGCCCAGTCAGCTGCTCGACACGCCCCTCTCGTTTGCCGCCGTCCGTCAAGGGAGCGAGACGTGCAGAGCCCTTCCCGTGGCCACGGGCGATGGCTATGCGCTCCACCTCGCCTCATTCACCATCGACAACCGCCGCTTTGCGGAGCTGAAGCTCAAGGTGGAGGGCGTGAAGCACTACCGTCTCTACGTGGATGGCGAGCGGCATGAGGGCGGCCTGCTCAAGCTGGAGCCCGCCTCCCACGAAGTGATTCTGAAATACCTCGCCACGCCCGATGAGGCGCAGGGCGCTCCCTCGGTCAGCATCGAGACGGAGCACCAGGAGCTGCTCACCCTGCGGAGCGAAGGGCAGCGGATGTTCACCCTCAGCGATGTGCTCTACGGCACACGCCTGGGCGGCACCTCGCTCTCGCCCGATGGCCGCTACCTGATGTCCACCTTCAACCTGCGTCGTGAGGGGGGCAAGACAGACCGCATCACGGGCATCAAGGAGCTGGCCACGGGACGCGTCGTGGCCGAGCGGAGCGAACGCCTCCAATGGATGCCTCGCTCCATGGCCTACTACTACACCCGGAGTGGGGTAGAGGGACGGCAGCTCATCCGCGTGGATGTGGCCACGGGAATGGAGAGCCTGCTGGCCGACAACCTGCCTGAGGGACACTTCGTGATGGCTCCCACGGAGGAGTACCTGCTCTTCACCCTCACGGACGAAGGGCCCAAGGAGAACAAGGATATCTATGAGGTGGTTCATCCCGACGACCGTCAACCCGGTTGGCGCAACCGCTCGCATCTGGCCAAGTATGACCTCCAGACGGGCCTCATGCAGCCCCTCACCTTCGGCTTCCGCAGCGCCTGGTGCAACGACATCTCGCAGGACGGTCGCTACCTGCTGCTGACCGTGGCCAGCAGTCGCCTGACGGCTCGCCCCACCAAGCTTCACTCCCTCTACCGTCTCAACGTGGAGACCCTGCAGGCGGAGCTCCTGGTGGAGAACGACGGCTTTATCGACGGGGCCTGCTTCTCGCCCGATGGCCAAAGCATCCTCATCAGCGGTTCGCCCGAGAGCCTGGGCGGCATCGGCAAGAAGGTGAAGGAGGGACAGATTCCGAGCATGACCGACGGACAGCTCTTCCTCATGACCCTGGCCGACCGCAAGGTGAAGCCTCTGACGCGTGACTTCAACCCGAGCGTGGGACGCGTGGCGTGGAGCACGGCTGACGGACAGGTTTACTTCATGGCTGAAGACCGCGACTGCGTGCACCTCTTCCGCCTCGACCCCAAGACGCTCCGCATCCGTCGGCTCGACCTCCCCGAAGAGCTCGTCAAGCAGTTCAGCCTCGCCTCGGCAGCTCCTGCGATGGCCTACTATGGCGAGAGCGTCAGCAACGCCGAACGGCTCTATACCGTCAACCTCAAGAACCTGAAGACCACCCTCGTGCGTGACCTCTTCGCAGAGCAGATGAGCGACGTGGCCCTGGGCGACTGTCGGGCATGGGACTTCGTCAACAGCCGTGGCGATACCATCTGCGGCCGTTTCTACCTGCCGCCCCACTTCGACCCGCAGAAGCAATATCCCCTCATCGTCAATTACTACGGCGGCTGTTCACCCGTGAGCCGCACCTTCGAGAGCCGCTATCCCCATCATGCCTACGCCGCCCTGGGCTACGTGGTCTATGTGATTGAGCCGAGTGGCTGTACCGGCTTCGGGCAGGAGTTTTCGGCTCGTCACGTCAATACCGCGGGCGACTACGTGGCCGACGACATCATCGAGGGCACCCGTCGCTTTGCCTCCGAGCATCCGTTCATCAACCCCAAGAAGATAGGCTGTATCGGCGCCTCCTACGGCGGCTTCATGACCCAGTACCTGCAGACCAAGACCGACCTCTTTGCCGCTGCCATCTCCCACGCCGGCATCAGCGACCACACCAGCTACTGGGGTGAAGGCTACTGGGGCTACTCTTACAGCGAAGTCTCCATGGCCCACAGCTACCCCTGGAAAGACCAGCAGCTCTACGTGGAGCACAGCCCGCTCTACCGTGCCGACAAGATACACACCCCGCTCCTCTTCCTCCATGGCGACGTGGATCACAACGTGCCCGTGGGCGAGAGCATCCAGATGTACACGGCCCTCAAGCTGCTGGGCCGCGAGACCGCCATGGTGCTGGTCAACGGCCAGGACCACCACATCCTGGACTACAGCAAGCGCATCCGTTGGCAGAACACCATCTTCGCCTGGTTTGCCAAGTGGCTGCAGGA
>JBJEKS010000051.1:0-4078 GCA_051878755.1 Bacteroides sp.
CACCTGAAAAGATGTTTAACCAGAATAAAGAGCTGAACTGATCCTTTGTAATGTCTTGTTTATGCAATATACCAACCGATATACCCATATCCAAGAAGATTTGTGAAAAGCAAATAAACAGATTACATATTGCTACAACGCCGAAATCCTCTTTAGAAAGATATGATGTAAGAATAGAAATTTG
Source organism: Bacteroides sp. (assembly GCA_051878755.1). Lineage (GTDB taxonomy): Bacteria > Bacteroidota > Bacteroidia > Bacteroidales > Bacteroidaceae > Bacteroides. Next base: position 185 of record JBJEKS010000051.1, read on the forward strand.
CAAAAGAGACACAACACTTCTAATTACTGTAGAAACAGTTGTCCATGCCATGCCTTTCATAGCTGTTCTAAATAAACTCATTAGCCAAATATTGATTTAATATTATTCAAAATAGCCTTCTTAGAATACTATTGCATAATAGCAACTCGATTGTGTTGTATGGTAGAAGAAGAGTCTGCGGTATCAATATCTTCTTGGTTTATCGACTCTGTTATTCGCACAGTGATTAATGTCCTGGTATTCAAAAATGCGTTATACAGCTTTTTACGCTTAGCCATGAACTGTTCATTAACAGAAACATCATCAATATTTGATTGCAATAATAATCTGCGAATACCCCCAGTGATATCAGAATCTATGTCAGCTATTGCATTAGCAAGCTTCTCAAGAATAGAAGAAGAAAATGCATGAATATGAATCATGGCATATAAAATTAATACTAATTGACTTCAAACTACAACTCACCATCATAATGATGGTGACCACAATAGATCTTGTAGCCAGAATGCTCCATATCAGACAACAAAGCTATGGACCTTAGGGCCAGCTCCTTATTACCGCCAGGAAACTTTGTATATGTCTTAATTCCTGGAATATAGGCATCACCAGTAAACAAATTCCTTCCCATTTTATAAGAAAGGCAACTTGATGAATGTCCAGGTGTTGCTATCACTTCGACGTCTATAAGCCCTTGAAAATGCAAAATCATACCATCATTCAACACTAACGGATGATATCCGTCCAGTGTAACAGGTATTCCTTGATAATAAGATAGATTCTTTTTAGAGTCGCGCAATTCTTTATGGCCAAAGTCATTTGTTGCAATGGTAACTGAAGAATATGAATTTAGCAATCTGTTTAATCCATAAATATGGTCTATGTGCCCATGAGTAAGAAGAACAGCATGAACAATCTTCCCAATACTTTCAAGAGCTTGTTTAAGCGGTTCCCATTCTCCACAATCAACAAGAATACAGTAATCTACATTCTCTGAATATAGGATATAGGTTACTGAGCTCATGATTTTATTGTTTACATGTAGTATATGCATACTTATTGGCAATTATCCTCAAACGCAATTGGGTACTTACTGAATATATATCTTACAACACAATCGGTAATCTTGTAAATGTATCAATTAAATTATATCCGTCCCACGTGAGAGCGAAAGCGGTGGTCTCGCCTATCGGAACGATGCGGTCGAGGCCGAGCAAGCGGTTCTTGTGCACAAACTCCACCAACTCAGAATGCTCAAACCCATAGTAGCCCAAAGTCTGGTACTTTATGGTTACCAATGGAGCAATCTCGTCCAACGAAGCAATGGTCTTCTCCGAGAAGTAGCCGCAGGCACAACGATAATCTTCAATATTCCTGGGTACTTCCTTCAGTTCAGCTCGCACCACCACATTGTCGGGCATCTCCTCAGCCCTGATATCCATACAGGTTGCCTGGCGATAGAAAGCTGTCAGCTTGTCCACAGACATCACAGCCAGCAACTGGTACTTGGTAGCAACATGCTCATGAACAGCTGTCCAGAATCTATCCTTAGCATCTGTTATACTTCCACCATCTTCCACCCAGAAGATGACGTGCGGAGCCGAACAGGCATTCTGGTCAAACAGATAGGTGTCGTTATAAAATGCCTCGGCCAGTTTCTTCATCTCTGCATCCGAAGCCGACAATATAGCTGAAGGACGGATCGCTGCGATAGAGTATCTGTCCGCAAAGCAGACATCAAAGCTTCGTGCAGGAAGGGCATTCTGACGGATTGTCTGGATGGTGGCATCACCACCCCAGATAACACGTACATTAGCCACTGATGAGAAGTAGGCACTGGCATCCGACGTACGGTCGTAACGTACCAAGGCGATACGGTTGGTCACTTCATCATACTGTCCGCTCTGCATCAACTCGTGCAGGTGCTTGATGATGAGATCCACTTGTGGAAGCTGCTTTGAGCTGACACGTACAATATTGGCATTACCTGCCAGCAATCCAGCCATCAGCGAATAGCCAAAGTTAATGGGTACATTCGATGGGGCAATGTGGAAAAGCACTCCCCTACCCAATCTTAACTCGCCCTCTCGCACATACTGCACCTTCAGCTTAAGCAAGTTGGCCTTGCGACAAAAATAGGCAAAGGTGATGGCATCAGGATAGAGACGACTCATTCTGTCCTTCATCAATGCCCCCGAGAGCGCATTCAGAAACTCTATCACTTCGTCCGAGAAGGGTACATCTGGACGATATTGCGTAAACCGTTCCCAGTCTATTGTTTTCGGGAACAGTATGGTATAGTTAGAACTTGGCTGCATACGTGTCACTACATCCGCGGATTTCCGCATTTTTTATTCTTCCTTCTATTTTGAAATACTTCCCCTTCAGTCCGCAAGGGCAATCATCCTCTCCCAGTATCATACCTTCATCCTCAGTCAGAAGCACATGCCCCGGATAAGAGCCCGGGAGCACACTAACGACCTCTATGAGTCCCTTCTCCCCTTTATCGGCCAGAGAGAAGTCATAGGGCCTACGGATGAGCACATCGCTGAAAGCACTGGCATGTAGATGCCCACACTTGCACTCCATATAGACGCAACCAGTCTGCTCTACCATGCCGTAGTAATCGTGTACATTCTCGGGTAAGATGCCACATACCTCATTCAGCCGGGCCTTATACTCTTCAGGAGAGACCTTCTCGTTAACCAGTTTCTTCCAGCCTCCTCCGTGGATGAGCACCCCCTTGCTCAGGTCGGGTCTGTAACCCGTCTCTAGCAATTTCTTATAGAAGTGTTGCCACACCATGAAAGTGAAACCGAACATGAAGATGGTCTCACCCCGGTGTGCTTCAAGGAAGGCCTTCATACCCTCAATGTCCAGCTCCATGTTCTCATCAAGCGCGTACTGACGCTTGCTACCGAACATCGAGAAGCCTAGGATGCCTGCCCCACGGGCAGAGAACATGTTGCGGTTTTTGATGACAGCCGATGAATCGAGTATCAACATCGGCACTCGTTGCGTACCCAGAAAGTGACTCACAATCTTTGTCAGACACTTCTGTTGGGCCGATGAGGTCTCACGATCAAGGAAGATACGACTCACCTGCTGGCCTGTGGTCCCTGACGAAGTCATCGTCTTCACCACTCCCTCCTTTGCACAACTACGCAACTCAAACTCCTTGAAAAGGCGCACAGGCAGGAAAGGCAATTGGTCATATTCGGACAGGTTATCCATGTCCAGCCCCACGGCATCCATCATCCTGCGATAAGGCTCGCATTGGTCATAGTGCTTACGGGTCAGCTCATGCAACCGCTCGTTCAGCAACGTCCGCTTCTCCTCTTTTGATAGCGAATAAGGTGCTATCTCCAGTATTTCATTTATATCCATTTCTTATAGCATTTTCTGTAATCCGGGATAGTCTATCTTTCCACTGCTCTTCACGGGGATAGCATCTATCTGCTTTACTTGGAAAGCTCTGGGATTGAATCCCGTTTTCTCTACAAGCAGGTTCTTGATTCGCTCTTCCAGTCCCTCTTCGGTAACAAAGACTGTAATCAGGTCATCCACTCCGGCACAAGCACAATTCGGAGTAATGGCTTTTACAAGCTGTTCGGTTGCATCAAGGTTGGTACGGTTACCCCACACTTTCACAAACCGCTTCATGCGTCCTGTAATATAGAAATAGCCATCGGCATCGTATCTTGCAATGTCACCCGTATGCAGTACCCCGTGGTTCTCGTCACCCTTCATCAAGTCTTCACGCACCTCGGCATATCCCAGGCAGACATTTTCGCCCTTATAGAGCAGTTCGCCATCTACATCAGGCTCGTCAATCACCTTCCCGTCAGCATCCACCACCGAAAGCTCACCTCCAGGAATGGCAATGCCGATGGAAGC
>JBJEKS010000052.1:0-4049 GCA_051878755.1 Bacteroides sp.
TGTTCCCGTATTCGCAATGCCTGAGCAAGCCGACTACAATGCCTGGAGCTACCACATTGACTTCACACCTCTTACCGCCTCCAACATCAGCTATACAGCAGGCCTCTCCACAGACAAGATACTCAACAACCTCATCTACGAATACTCAGCCGACGGAGGTTCTACATGGCAAACCTTCACCGGAACAAAACTCTCCAACCTCACCCCAAGCACCACTTACACCTTCCGTGCCCGCTTCGGTGCTGTTTATAGCAGCAACCAAGTAACCCTCACCACCGAAGGAGCCGAACCCGTTCCCAATGGGGACTTTGAGGATTTGGTGCAGACAATTAGTGTAACGGAGATGCTTATGGGTGGACAATACAAAGTGTCTCCTTCAACCTATACACCTTCGTGTTCATTTACTGTCAGTGAGCCACAGGGATGGAATAGTATCAACAACAAAACTTGTAATACCAATGCCAAAACTCTTAATACTTGGTTTGTCATACCCTCAACCTATGCTACAAATATAACATCAACTGCTTATTGTCCCCATACACCTATATACACTGGCAATAAAAATCAAACACCAACTATTTATAGTGAGTTGACCGCACAAAGGAACAATTATGCCGTAGTAGTTCGAAACGTCGCTTGGGATGCTAATGGAACGAATCCGTCAACCTCAGGAGGCGCATTCAACACAACATATTATTGTACGAATATACCATCCATTGCTAACAGATCGGCAGGACAACTATTTCTTAATACCAACTATTCAACACGTCCTACATCATTAAATGGTTATTTTAAATATACTCGTGATGGACAAGATGCATCAGAAATGGCCATTGTTACCGTAAGAATCCTCAATGGCAGCACAGAAATTGGCAAAGGCACTCTCGAATTAGGAGCTGAGACGTCATATGTGTCATTCCAGCTCCCTATATCTTACTCCATATTGAATCAAAAAGCAACGAAGTTAGATATTTTCATCTCCTCATCCAATCGAGCAGAAGGAAATATTCAAACGACCAATTATCTTGGAAAATTTGAAGCCTGGTCTTATGGAGCCATCCTCACCATCGACAACTTGACATTCACATACGATTAAAAACAAATGAAACAACAATATTTTACCAATATGAAGAAGAGGTATTTATTCGCAGCTATGAGCATGATGATGCTGGCTGCTTGCAGCAACAGTGATGAACCACAGGTGGAAGAGTATGGAACGATCAGCCTCGGGATGAATACAGACATCTCCGTGAGCACACGTGCCGTCTCGACACTTACACCTGGACAACTGGCCAACTACCAGATTACCATCAATCAAAGCGGGGAAAGTACAGCCATCAAAGAGGGAACCTACGCATCGCTCTTCAACACAGGCCATACGATGACCCTCAAGAAAGGCACCGGTTATACTCTGACCGCAGCCAGCTGCACCGATACAGACGCAGAAAGCGCCAACGGAAATCTCGGCCAGATGCAGTTCAAAGGCATCAGCTCGTCGTTCGATGTCAATGCCAATCAAACGACCAACGTCACCGTAGGCTGTACTGTAGCTAATGCCACGCTCAGCGTGTTGTGGGACAGCAGCATCACGGATCAAGCCTCCGTGTTCACCGACCTGAAGGCTGAGGTTTATGAGAACAGCAACGACACACGTAAGTTTACCTTCACGAACAACGCAAGCACCGACCCTCAGCCTTGGTTCAATATCGACAACGACCCTCAGTTGCAAGGCACTATCAGCTACAAGTTCAACGGCACAGAAAAGAGCTACAACTTTAGCGGCATCGCGCTTGCAGCTGCCAAGCACGTCAAGCTTACCGTATCAGCCTCGGGCGACAATGGGCAGCTTGCTGTAACCATCACCGTAGATGATACGGTAACGGATGATAGTCAAGACGTTTCAACCAATCCCTACGAGTAAACGGAACGATGAAGAAGCTGTTGTCCACGGCGGCCTGCGTGCTGCTCTGCAGTGCTTGCAGCGATGACGAAGCGGGACCTGTACGGCCCCACACCGACTATCAGCGCATCACGCTTACCGAGGTCATCACCCCGATAGATGCACAGACAGTGAGCTGGAGTCAAGAGTTTCGCTTCGCCAAAGGACAGGTCACGGGCAGCAGCACTTCGCAAAGCTTCGGCACGGACGAGGAGCAGTTTACCATCACCCTCAACGAGACGGTGACGGCCACTGAGAATGAAGTGGTGATTACCGATGAGGAGGGCACCTCGACCACCTACCTACTGAACGACTACGGCCTAGCGACCGAAGCCATCCGGCGTGAAGCCGGAGGCGATACACGCTTCTACCGCTTCAGCTACACCCTCTCCGGCTCCCTCCACCAGCTGCAAGCCATCGAAGAGTACCTTGCAGACACCCTCTTTGCACAACTAACGTTTGACGAACTGCCGGCATCCACCTCCGACCAATGGCAACTCACTCAGCAGGTGGGGCAGTACCGTCAGACGTTCGTGCTCACCCTCACCACGCCGCTGCAGGCCGCAAGCAGCACCTCGCCCGTTCCCCCACTCTTCGTGAGCGAACTCCACCCCCTCACGCTCCACACCACGGCTCTCTACGGCAAGCTGCTCGGCGAGGCCTGGCCTTGGGTAAGCCATGCTGCATCCACAGCGGGCAACTCAGGCCGACGCGCCTACAGCTACACCTTCACGCCCGAAGGCCAACTCTCCACCTGCACCCAATCCTCCCCCGAACACCGCACCATCAGCTACAAATTTGAACGCTGATAGCAACCTAAACAAGCCGGTTCTGAACAATGAACTCCCCAGCGCTGAAGAGTTAAACATCCAGCGCTGGGGAGTTAACTATTCAGCCGTTGGGAGTTAACTCTTCAGGAAATGACGATGAAACCTGTGGCCATTTTTAATCTGCAAAATGCGGAAGATGTCCTATTATTAATCCATCGCATGAATAGTCGCTTCAATTTTTTGGATTGATAGTCAATTATTAGTAGCTTTGTTGCCGTAAACGATATTTATTACCAAACTACATTAGAAAGAAAAATGAAAAAGAAGTATTTTTATCCGCTGGCACTGGCCTGCACGCTCTGCCTGTTCACTGCATGTAGCGATGATGATGTGAACGCATGGGAACAGCTTCCCCAAACCGAAATCAGTGGCGCGAATGCCACCTTGACCTTTAACGGAAACGCACTGAACGACGGTAGCGTGCAGCTTACCGTGAACAACGCTACGTCTGGCGTGCTGACCCTGAAAAACGTGGTCACAGGCTATCCCTCAGTACCCGTCAATGTGACGCTGGAAGAGCAGACCAATGGCAGCTTCAGCTTCTCTGGACAGACTGACCTGAACGCACTCCCCGAAGAAGCTGTCACCAAAAACGAAGATACCGTAGCCCTGCTGAAAGTGACGGTCAACGGTAGCATCACGCTCGATGGAATGGTCAAGGCGAATATCGCTGCCGATGGACCGGTATATTATCTGGGTGTCTTCTCGGGAAGCACGCTGAACCTGACCTACAGCGGCACACCGATGCTGGGCAAGACGGTAACCTACAGCGTGGAGCAGAACGTACCCGTACTGACTCTCGGCGGCATACTGCCCGGTGAACCGATGGTGAACATTCCTGCGGTCTATCCGCAACAGGGCAGCTTCACCTTCGAGACCACGACAGCAGCGGGCACAACCGTAAACGGCCAAGGGAAGTTTGAGAACGGCTCGCTGACCCTCAGCCTGAACGTGAAGCTGAGCGTTGCCGCACAGGGCGAGCTGACGGGTGAATGGCCATTGTCCACCACCATCGGCGAACCTGTGGATTGGGCAGATGTCAACTACTCTGACTACGCTCCCGTGCGCATCGTCTGGAAGGCAGTAGATGAGAATAAGACCAATGGCGGCAACATCTCCATCATGGGCACTGTCTTTGGTTCTCACCTCATGGCGGAAATACTGAACGGCATTATCTTGACCGAAGACGGCAACCTGACAGCCCGCTACTATTCCGATATACTGACGGGTTCAGACAGTAACGATGCCGACGCCATGATTCAATGGCTGATGAGCAAGTT
>JBJEKS010000053.1:0-23681 GCA_051878755.1 Bacteroides sp.
AAGGTGTTATAGTGGAGATAGTTCTTGCCCAAGGAGAGCGCCATGTTCTCGTTGTTGTCCGAAGCCACGCCTATCTGCCCGATGAGCTGCTTCTTGACAGCAGCGAGCTGCGAGGGCGTGAGTTTGCGCTGGCGCAGCAGGTCCAGCTCCTTGCCTACAAGCTGGATGCAGCGCTTGCGGTCTTCCTCATCACAGCCCAGGTAGATACAGAAGGTGCCCGTATCGGTATAGGCCGTGAGGGTCGACTCGACATTATAGACCAGTCCGCGCCGTTCGCGCAGCGCGAGGTTGAGGCGGCTGTTCATGCCGGGGCCTCCCAGCATATTATTAAGAAGGTAGAGCGCCGTGCGCTTGGGGTTGTGCGCATCGTAACCGCGGGCACCAATCATGATGTGGTTCTGATGCGTCTCCTTCTCCACGATGAGCTGACGGGCTTCGTAGGAAAGCGGAGCCTGGCGCACATCGCAGCGCTGCCGTGCAGACTCGGCACCTGCCAACCGCTCCATCAGCTTGACGATGCGGGAGAAAGCGTAGTTGCCCAGCACGAAGAAGACCATATTGCCCGGATGGTAGTAGCGCTCCACGAAGGCCTTGACCTTCTCGGAGGTGAACTGCTTCAGCTGCTCAGGGGTGCCCAGGATGTTGTGCCCCAACGGATGTCCCTGGAAAATCAGGTCCTCGAAGTCATCAAAGATGAGTTCCGAAGGGGTATCTTCGTAGCTCTGAATCTCGTCGATGACCACCTCCGTCTCCTTCAGTAACTCCTGTGAAGGGAAGGTGGAATGAAAGACGATATCGGTGAGCAGTTCGGCTGCCCGCGAAAGGTGCTCATTGAGGAAGGCGGCATAGACCACCGTCTCCTCCTTGTTGGTATAGGCGTTGAGGTCGCCCCCCACGTTCTCCATGCGGTTGACGATATGCCAGGCCTTTCGGCGCTGCGTCCCCTTGAAGAGCGTATGCTCCACGAAATGGGCCATGCCCTGCTCGTCGGGCCGCTCGTCACGCGTGCCGGCATCGATGGCAAAGCCACAATAGGTCACGGGCGAAAGCGACGGAAGATGCACGATACGCAGGCCGTTGGAGAGCGTATGGGTATGATAAGTAGTGAAAAAAAGGTCGTTCTGCATACAAATTATCGTAAGGTTGATAAATTGGCCACAAAAATACAACAAAAGTTATTGTCGTTTGTAAAAAATTGCAGATATTTGCAGTTGTCAATGTGTAAGCTCAGCGAAACACGACGACGCAAATAACCAATAAATGAACGAAAAAATGATAGCATCAATTCAAGAACTTCTGAGAAAAGAGGCTGAAGCCGTGGCCAACATACCGGTGACCGAGGCCTACGAAAAGGCTGTGGAACTGATTGTGGAGCAGGTATATCGCAAGAAGGGTAAGCTGGTAACCTCGGGCATGGGCAAGGCCGGACAGATAGCCATGAACATCGCCACCACCTTCTGCTCCACAGGCATCCCCTCGGTGTTCCTCCATCCGAGCGAGGCGCAACACGGCGACCTGGGCATCCTGCAGGAGAACGACCTGCTTCTGCTCATCTCCAACTCGGGCAAGACACGCGAAATCGTGGAGCTCACCCAGCTGGCCCACAACCTCAATCCTGAACTGAAGTTCATCGTTATCACAGGCAATCCCGACAGTCCGCTGGCCCATGAAGCCACTGTCTGCCTGCCTACGGGACATCCCGACGAAGTGTGCGCCCTGGGCATGACACCCACCACCTCCACTACGGTCATGACCGTCATCGGCGACATCCTGGTGGTACAGACCATGAAGCAAACGGGATTCACCATCGAAGAGTACTCCAAGCGCCACCACGGCGGCTATTTAGGCGAAAAATCAAGAGAGTTATGCGAAAAGTAATCGGCATCGGCGAGACTATTCTCGACATCATCTTCCGCGACCTCAAGCCCACGGCAGCTGTGCCGGGAGGCTCGGTATTCAACGGCATCGTCTCCCTGGCCCGGGCCGGCGTGCCCGTCTGCTTCATCAGTGAGACCGGCAACGACCAGGTGGGCCGCATCATCCTGCAGTTCATGCGCGACAACGGCCTCTCCACGGAGCACGTCAACGTCTTCCCCGACGGCAAGTCACCCGTCTCGCTCGCCTTCCTCAACGACCGCAGTGACGCAGAATACATCTTCTACAAGGACTACCCCAAACAGCGCCTTGACGTCAACTTCCCCACTATCAACGAAAGCGACATCGTCATCGTAGGCAGTTACTATGCGCTCAACCCCGTGCTACGTGACAAAATCACGGAGCTGCTGGAGCGTGCCCGCGAGATGCACGCCATCGTCTATTACGACCCCAACTTCCGCTCCTCGCACAAGGAGGAGGCCATCAAGCTGGCCCCCACCATCATCGAGAACCTGGAGTATGCTGACATCGTGCGCGGCTCGGCCGACGACTTCTTCTACATGTACGGCTCAAAGGACGCAGACAAAATCTACCGCGACAGAATAAAGTTCTATTGCTCCAACTTCCTCTGCACGGCCGGCAGCGAGGAGATTGCGCTCCGCACACGCTCCATAAAGAAGAGCTACCCCATCCCGCCCATACAGGCCGTGAGCACCATCGGTGCAGGCGACAACTTCAACGCCGGCATCATCTACGGCCTGCTGAAGTATGACGTGCGTTACGACGACCTCGCCACCCTGAGCGAGGAGACATGGGACAAGATCATAGCCTGCGGCATACAGTTTGCCTCGGACGCCTGCCAGAACGTGGGCAACTCCATCAGCCCCGAGCTGGCCAGCACCCTCAAGCCATAGGAAAGCAACCTAATCCCTCATCCCTAATCCCTTATCCCTAAAAAAGATGATTACGTATCAAACCGAGGGCGTCCCGATGCCCGACATCAAGAAGCGTGAAGTAACGGAGTGGATCAAGCAGGTGGCTGCCAGCTACGGCAAGCGCGTGGGCGAGGTGGCCTACATCTTCTGTGACGATGAGAAGATTCTGGAAGTGAACCGCCAGTACCTGCAGCACGACTACTATACCGACATCATCACCTTCGACTATACCGAGGGGCCGCGCATCAGCGGCGACCTATTCATCAGCCTGGACACCGTGCGCACCAATGCCGAGCAGTTTGCCGGTGGCGACTACCGCCGCGAGCTGCACCGCGTCATCATCCACGGCATCCTCCACCTCTGCGGCATCAACGACAAAGGCCCCGGCGAACGCGAACAGATGGAGGCCGCCGAGGACCAGGCACTACAACTAATCACTACTCACTAAAAAAGAAGTAACTCACCACGATGGCCGCGATGATACCGGCCAGGTCGGCAATCAACCCGCATGTCACGGCATTGCGGGTTTTTGTGATCCCTACACTGCCGAAATAGACGGCCAGGATGTAGAAGGTGGTGTCGGAAGCGCCACGCGCTACGCAGCTCATGCGTCCCACGAAGGAGTCGGCACCATACTGCTTCATCGTGTCAATCATCAGTCCGTTGGCCCCGCTGCCGCTGAGCGACTTCATCAGCGCCGTGGGCAACGCACCCACAAAGCTTGTATCCACCCCGAAAAAGCCCACTACCCAGCCAATGCCGTTGACCAGCAGGTCCATCGCTCCCGAGGTGCGGAACACGGCAATGCCCACCAGGAAAGCCACCAGGTAAGGGATGATGCGCACCGCCGTGGTGAATCCCTCCTTGGCCCCTTCGATGAAGGCATCATAGACGTTGATGCGCTTCCACACGCCCCACAGGATGAAGGTGAGGATAATGGAGAAGAGCAGCACGTTGGCTATCAGCGTGGAATAGACACCCAGTTCGTCGCGCCCCAGGCTGCCGAGCAGCCAGATGATGGTGGCAAAGAAGAGGCTGATGCCTCCGATGAGGAGCATGATGGGCCGGTTGAGCAGGTTGATGCGCTGAGCCACGCTCACGGCGATGACGCCCACCACGGTGGAGATGGCCGTGGTAATTAGCGTGGGGATGAAGATGTCGGTAGGCTGGGCCGCCCCGAGCTGCGAGCGGTACATCATGATGCTGACCGGTATGAGGATAAGCCCCGAGGTATTGAGCACGAGGAACATCACCATCGGATTGGTGGCCGTATCTTTCTTGGGATTCAGCTCCTGCAGCTCCTTCATCGCCTTCAGTCCCATGGGCGTGGCCGCATTGTCCAGCCCCAGCATGTTGGCCGAGAGGTTCATGAAGATGCTTCCCATGGCCGGATGCCCCTTGGGAATCTCGGGGAAGAGCCTGCAGAACACGGGGCTGAGCCAGCGTGACAAGGCATTGATCATCCCGCTCTGCTCACCAATCTTCATGATGCCCAGCCAGAGCGAGAGGATGCCCGTCAGTCCGAGTGAAATCTCAAAAGCCGTCTTCGACGAGTCGAACGTGCTGTTAACCAAAGCCGTAAAGATATCCGTGTCCCCCATCACCAAGCACTTCCACAGTGCCACCAGGAAGGCCACGACAAAGAATGCTACCCAAATATAATTCAATACCATCTGACAAAATCGCTGTAATCGGTTCTTAACTGGGCACAAAGATAGTGCAAATCGAGCGAAATACAAAGGCAAAACAGATTTTGACTTGAATTTCCATGACTTGCAATAACCTATTGCTCACCTCAAAGATTAACATCGCATCACCATTTATACTAGTTTCTCATGGTGTCCGACCTAGGTCAGCAACATGACCGACCAAGGTCAGTAACATGACCGACCGACGTGCGACAACATAGCAAGCAAGGATAATCATACATGAAAGACCTATAAATAGCAAGCAGGCGTCTTCTCACGAAGACGCCTGCTCCATTCTTCTCTCGTTAGAGTGAAATTATGTATACTAACTTGTATGAGAGAATATATTCTTGCTTATGCTATTCCTTTCTTATGCTCCGGATTATTCTTCAGGGTAGAAGAAATCATATCCGTAGCCGATGTTACCTGCTGATATGAAGTACTGCACGTAAACAAAGCAGAAGTAGTCGGCATACATACCGCTCTCGTAACCGTTTTCTGTTACCCAGGCATCGCTACCCTGCCAGTAACCTATGTCGCGCACACCTACTGCTCCGTAGTCACCATAGATGAAGGGGGTATCCGTTCTCGGCACGCGGAAGAAGGTGTATTCACCATCGTCATCGGTGGCCGTATAGTCGGGCATCAGACGAATCTTCATGGAGTAGCCTGTACCAAACACGTCCTTGAAGCGGTAGAGCGTAGCGTCGGTCGTGCACTGCTGGAGCGTGGTGGGATTGGAGGTCAGTCCGAGCTTTGCAATCAGGTTCTTGGAAGCACCAAACTTATAGGTACCTTTCACCACGTCGTTCCAATCCAAACCCGTGAAGGAGGTGGAAGCACCAGCCTTCTGGTTGCCAGACACGGCAACGGCCGTGATGGTGTAGGAACCAAACAGGTCGGTCACCGTCAGGTCGGCAGAGCCTTCGCCCGAGATGCCATCCACCTTGGTTCCGTTGGAGACCACATGGTCCCAGTAGCCCGTTTCGCCCATGGAAGCCACGTGCGATTCCTGCTCTGAGCTCTTCTCGACCAGGTAATAGAGCGACTCGGTCTTGTTGTTGGTAGCAAAACGGAGCGCCACATCATTGTCCACATTGTAGGGACGGCTTACCTCGTACTTGTAGATGATGACCGAAGGCTTCGAGTCGTTGCCCGGCTCGGTACCGGCCTCTTCCGTACACGAGGTGATGGTTGCGGCTGCCATCAGCAGCGCGCAGAGGTTGAAAATATATTTTTTCATTGTCGTTTCGTATTTAGTAACGTATTAATGAGTACTGTTGTTTACCATACATGAGGAGCAGAGTCGGCCGAAGGCATCAGCGGAGTGGGGTTGTTGGTACAAGCCGTGTTGTAGTTGCCCTCGGTCTGCACGATGCAGAGGTCCATCCAGTTGGGGTGTACGCTGCCGCCGTTCGTGCCATAGTCGCCGAAGTTCCAGCAGTAGCCCTCTACGTGGTTGGTGCCCTCGTAGCTGCGGATGACGCCCTTGTCCAGGCGCTTGATGTCGAAGGTGGCGAAACCTTCACCCCACAGCTCTACGCGGCGCTGCCACCACACTTCGTTCTGGAAGTTGTTGGCGTAGCTGCTGCCGTAGCCCTCGAAGTGGCTGCCATACTCATACTGCGGGTCGCGCGTCTTGGCAAAGTCGGTCAGCAGCTGGATGCCGCGGGCTTCGCTCTGCATACCGGCTGCCTCGGCCTCGATGAGCATCATCTCTTCCACACGCATCAGGGGGACAGCTACGGTGAAGGCCAGGTACTGGTTGGCATGTTCACCATCCTTCGGACGGAACTTCAGCTCGATACCACCCACGCGTTTAGAGGAAGCGACCTGCAGACAGGTGATCAGCACGCCTTCGGGGTCGTCGCTATAATCAGACAGGGCCAGGATCATATCCTCTTCGCTATCCAGCTCATCGATGGCAAAGTCCACGAAGCTCTTGCGGCGGAAGTCGCTGGCGGGGATGGTCTGATAGAGGTGCTTGTCGATGCGCTTCGGACCTACGTAGTTGGCAGCGTAGCCGCAACCAGAGGCAGAAACCTCCACAATCATCTGCGAACCCCAGCTGGAGTCGCCATCGTTCTGCAGGATGTTGGCATCCGAGCTGCGGAAGGTCAGACCGAACATCCAGGAGTGGTTGGGCGTGTTGAAGCCCGTCTTGCGGTCGTTCCACTCACTGTCGTTCAGCACGCTGTAGCCGCTCTGAGCCATCTTGGCATACTTCTCGGCGTTGGCCCAGTCCTCCATGGTGAGGTAGGCGCGGGCCTTCAGACCATAGACAACGCTCAGGTCGGGCGTATAGACATCGCTGCGCTCGTAGTCGGCCAGGTAGCTCTCAGCCTTGTCGAGGTCGGAGAGGATGAAGGCCCACATGGTCTCGTTGGTGGCACGCGGGTTGGTGGTGAGGTCGGTCAGTGAGGTCTGCTCTGTGACGAGGGGCACCGTCTCGCTCTGCTTGTCGATGGCGTAGCTCTTCTGTGCATACATACGGGCCAGGTCCATGTAGAACATGGCTCTCATGGCGTAGGCAATACCGGCACCGCTCACCTTGTCGGCAGCGGGCTCTTCACCGGCCAGTGAAATCACCGTGTTACAGCTCTTAATCCAACCGTAGTAGTAGGTCCAAGGCATCTGGCAGACAGCGTACTGAGGTCCCAGGCCGCTGCCGCAGGCATACCAGGTGGTGTACCATTCGCTACCACCCGACTCGCAGACGATATCGTGACCCATGACGTCGCGCTGCAGGAAGAACGAGGGATAACCGTAGTCATACGGATACTGGTTGGAGCCGCTGTAGGTGAAGGCACCGTTCAGCGAACTGGTGATGGTGGCCACGAAGTTGTCGAATGAACCCGGGGCGTTGGCTGCCTGGTCGGCGGTCACCGTCGAACTCTGCGGGTCAATCTCTTTGATGCAACCCGTCAAGGCGGTCATGGCCAGACCTACGGTTGCGATGGAGCATATCTTTACTATATTTTTCATATTCTTTTATCCTTTCACTTGGTTAAGTTTAGAATGAAACCTGGATACCGCCCATGATGGTGCGTACCGGTGAATAAACGTTCACGGAAGAGTTGCCTGAGAAAGAGTAGCGGGGGTCAAGACCCTTGCGGGCAGACCAGAAGCCCAGGTTCTCACCCGTAGCATAGATGCGCAGGTTGCTCAGACCCATCTTCTTGACCAGCCCGGCAGGCAGGGTGTAACCCAGCGTAACCGACTGGAAGTTCAGGTAGCTGGCGCTCGTGAGGAAGCGGTCGGAAGCTGCGGTGGTGTACTGGTCGCCATACTGGAAGCGGGGGATGTCGCTCGAGGTGTTGTTGGGCGTCCATGACTTCAGTACGTCAACGTGTACGGCGCTACCGGCATCGGCCGATGAGGCGTTGTTGCCCATCAGCGTGGCGTAGTTGTTATCGTAGATTTCTCCACCCAGCTGATAGTCGAAGGTGACGGAGAGGTCGAAGCCGTAGGCGGTCAGCGTGGTGCCGAAACCACCATAGGCATCCGGCATCGAGCTACCCAGCTCGTACTTAGTGGCCTCGTTGGGGTTGGTCGTCGTATAAGAGAGGTTCTTACCGGGGCGGTTGGTGGCACCGTTCAGTTCAGCATCCACCCAGTAGGTTGCTTCACCCTGTTCGTTGGGGCCGGCATACTTGCGCAGGAAGTTGTTGTAGAGTGCGCCGCCCTCTTTGTACCAGCGGCTGTTCTCGGTGAAACCACCCAGCTCGGCCGTCTTCGATTCAGGCAGCTTCAGGATTTTGTCCTTGTTGTGAGAGATGTTGAAGAGCAGGTCCCACTGCAGGTCGCGCGTCTTGATGACGGTGCCTTGCAGGCTCAGCTCGATACCCGTATTGCGGATGTCGCCTACGTTGCCGTAGTAGCCGCGTGAACCGGCTGATTCGGGAACGGAGAGCCAGAAGAGCAGGTCGGTGGTCTTCTTGTTGTACCAATCCAGGCTACCGGTCAGTCTGTTCTTGAAGAGGTTGAACTCAACGCCAATGTTCAGGTTGGTGGTTGTCTCCCACGTGATGTCGGGGTTACCGATGCGGTAGAAGCTGGCCGACATCTGCGTGTCGGATGCGGGCGACAGCGTGTAGAGGTCGGTGTAGGCCCAGTTACCGATGTTGTCGTTACCCTGCTGACCGATAGAGGCCTTGATCTTCAGTTGATCAACCCAAGAGGCGTTGAACCACTCCTCCTTGTTGATCAGCCAGGCACCACCTACCGACCAGAAGTTACCCCAGCGGTTGTCCTTGTGGAAACGTGAAGAGGCGTCGCGACGGAACGAAGCCGAAGCGAAGTAGCGGTCGTCGTAGTTGTACTGCAGGTTGCCGAAGAAACCTTCTACGTTGTACTCTGAGGTGTATGAGTTGGAGCTAGCCTTGTTGGCAGCGCCGTTAATCTCAGGAATAGCGGGCGAGAAGACGCCCTGTGCATAGGCGTAGAGGTAGGTAGTCTTGGTATCGTACCATTCGTGACCCACCATCACGTTGATGTTGTGCTTACCGAAGTCGTCGAAGTAGCTCAGTGACTGCACATGGTTCTGACGCAACACGTCGGTCTGGCTCTTGTCAATCTGACCGTTGACGCTCACCTTCGGACCGTAGAGCTGGCTCTCGTAGTCGGAGTAGTTGGTGTGACCCCAGTTCAGGGTGCTGGTAGCGTTGAACTTCAGGAAGTCGGTGAAGTTGATATCCACGTTGAAGGTACCATTCAGCTGGCTGCCCTTGCTCCATACGTCGTTGTAGCGGTTAGAGCCGAAGGGGTTACCGGTGGCAAGGAACGGACGGGTAAGGCCGGGGAAGTTGTAGGCCGGCACACCGTAGTCGTAGTGGGGATTACCGTTGGCATCGGTACGGATGGTAGGATTGCCATTGGCATCGAGCACACGCACGTAGATAGGATAGATGGGTGCGATGTGCGAGGTATAGTACATCAGGTTGGTCGAGTTCCAAGAGGTACCGAAGCCGGGGTTCGACTGCGTCTTCGAGTTCACGTAGCCAATGTTGGTACCCACCTTCAGCCACTTGCGGGCCTGATAGTCGGCCTTGAAACGGGCAGAGAAGCGCTTGTAGCCTGAATATTCGATGATACCATCTTCATCCAGGTAGCCCATGCTGGCGTAGTAGGAACCCTTGTCCATGGCACCGTTGATGGTGACGTTGTATTCCTGACGGAGGGCCGTGCTGTAGGCCTGGTCGCGCCAGTTGTCGCTAGTCAGGTAGTAGGTCTCGCCGTTGGCCTCATAGCTGCGACCCAGCTTAGCGTTGGGGTTCAGCTTACCGTTGGTGCCAATCAGCTGCTCGCCATCGGGCACGGTGTAGATATTATAAGCCAGATGGTTCAACATCAGCTTGTTGGCATTGACGTTGGCGTTCTCCACGCTCTGGCCCTGGCCATAGTAGTAATAGTTGTAGTACTGTCCGTACATGGCCTCGTAATACTCACCCGGGTCGGTGATGGTCTCATAGTCCTGCACCGAACGGCTGTTGGCACCCCACTTGGCATCTACCGTAATCTGGGCCTTC
The DNA here is from genome assembly GCA_051878755.1 of Bacteroides sp. Classification (GTDB taxonomy): domain Bacteria; phylum Bacteroidota; class Bacteroidia; order Bacteroidales; family Bacteroidaceae; genus Bacteroides. Next base: position 10,027 of record JBJEKS010000053.1, read on the forward strand.
TTGTTCTTACCGTTCTTGGTCGTTACCAGGATGACACCACCGGCACCACGCGCACCATACAGGGCGGCAGAAGCGGCATCTTTCAGCACCGTGACGCTCTCGATATCGTTCTGCGGGATATTGCTCAGCGAAGCGCTGTAGGGCGCACCATCCACGATAATCAGCGGGTCGGTATCAGCATAGAGTGAAGCGATACCACGAATCTTGATGCTACCTTGGCCGGCACCCGGAGCACCCGAGCCGCCACGGATCTGCAGACCCGGCGTGGTACCTACCAGGGCATTGGCCACGTTGGTCGTGACATGCTTAGAGAGCTGCTCGCTGTTCACCACAGAGGCGGCACCGGTAAACGAACTCTTCTTCTGAGTACCGAAGGCCACAACCATCACTTCGTCAAGCAGTTCGGCATCAGCACGCAAAGAGACATTCATCACCTTACCACGGATAATGGGCAGGCTCTGCGACTGCATTCCCACAAACGTAACACGCAAAGTCTTCGCGGAACTTGGTACGTTTGCCTCATTTCGTTGATTTACAACGAATAAGATGATATTAGTAATCGAAGCAGGAGCTCGTTATCCCCCTTCAGAACCCCTTCTCGCAGGGGTTGTGCACAATCTATGATACCCGATTAACACCCCAATGGCCAGGGCAGGGCTGTCATACTCTGCGATTTATCTCACAAAGACCGTAATTCATGCTACCCATTTGAACCTAATGAGGCTTTTTTAGTGTAAATAATCTCCATTTGAGCGTTCAAAAACCGCCATTCAGCATGAAAAACGCCACTTTTAACAGATTTTTCTTGGATAATTAATTTATGTTCCCTACTTTTGCCGCCATCTTTAATTTCAAAAAAAAGGTTTTTAATAAGTTAAATTTTGAGAGAACTTATGAAAAGAAAAGTAATCTTGTTGTTGGCTTGTCTCTTCACAGGGATAAGTCTAGTAACAGCTCAGACGTCAACCATCACAGGTATTGTGACCTCATCGGAAGACGGCGAGCCTGTTGTAGGAGCATCAGTATTAATAGAAGGTACTACCCTGGGTAGTACGACTAATATTGATGGTAAGTTTTCAATTGCAAACGTACCAAGTTCCGCGAAGACTATATCACTCTAACCTCGAACAACAGATTACACCTTATATTATATATTAAACCTGAAAAATCTATTCTACAACCAAACACCTGGTCAAAACTTCTACATCATTTTAAGCAAACAAATTAAAAGTGCTGACAAGAACAGCTTGCCAGCACTTCTGAATAACGTTTGCCCCTACAAGTTATTACTTGAGAGTAACCTGCAGCGGATGATTCATCTTGAGGGTGAACTCCTTCATGTAGGCGTTCCACGCTGCGGCATCCTGGATGTCGGAGCGGTTCCAACCGAAGCCCCAGTAGTAGAGGAACTGGCCGTCGGGCTCATAAGAGCTCTCTCCCAGCAGGTGGCCGTAGGCATTGCTATGCTGCTTGCGCTCCTCGGGAGTGAAGAGTCTGGTGCCAGCCTGCTGCAAGCGGACTGGGAAGGCAGCTCCCACATAGATTTCGCCTTGATTGGGCCCCGTAGTGGGATCCACATAGGTGATGTAACCCTCTTGCGCATCGGCCACTACCACGGGCTCATCGTTGTGGAGCGCAAAGCCAGCCACGATGGGGTGCGCTTTCGACAGTCCCTCGTAGGTCACCACCGTACGGTTGAGGTGCGAACCGGCATCGAGCGAAATCAGGCGGCGCTCTACCACAGCCGTATCACCGCCCACGGTCATGGGCTTGAAGGTGAGGAGCACCGTGAAGCGCAGCGGTCCGTTATCCAGAATCTCATAGCTGTCATAGCACCAGGGATAGACAATCTCCCCCTCCTCGAGCAGAGCAGCCACACCGCCACCCAGCGTAGAGCCTACGGCATAGCAGTCCATGCCATAGCCATGGTCCACATGATAGGAGAAGCTCTTCAGGTACTCAGCAGCCTTGGCTTTATCCTCCGCCATCAGTTCGCGGTACTTCACCCAATGCAGGGAGTCAAGCTCCTCGGCATAGAGCGTCTCCAGCACCGGCTCTGAGGTGCCACGCTTGGGAAAGAGGTCGTAGCCAAAGCCCCGCTCGCCACGGGCCTGCAGCGCAGGTCCATAGGCACGGAAGCCCACCTTGTCGTTCTCCCAGGCCATGTCGTCTAACCGCTCGGGATACTGGCGGCCACAGGCAATCACACTCTGTTGCACCGAGGGAGTGCCAGGGCGAAGGGTGTAGTAGCTAGCAGAAGTAGCCTTTACATCGGCGGCAAAAATCAGCTTGTCATCGTAGGTCAGCTGATAGGGCAGTTCGTTGCCATCGCCATCGGTCAGCACCACATCGTCAGTCTCCTTCAGTTGCAGCTCCTTCGTGACCTGCTCCATCGAGACTTCTACCAGTTCGCCCGTACGGTTAAGGGGTAGGTCGTTGCCCACGCTGATAGTGAGCTGCTGCTTGGGCTGCGCACAGGCCCCGAGGGCCAGCGCAGCCAGCAGATAGAAAGCTTGTTTCTTCATTACGTCGGCAGGTTATTTGGGTTGTTTGCCGATGTAAGCCAGGATACCACCATCCACGTAGAGGATATGGCCGTTCACCGCATTCGAAGCGTCAGAAGCGAGGAACACAGCAGGACCCTTCAGCTCTTCGGGCAGCAGCCAGCGGCCAGCAGGCGTCTTGGCGCAGATGAACGAGTCAAACGGATGGCGGCTGCCATCAGCCTGGGGCTCACGCAGGGGAGCCGTCTGGGGCGTAGCGATGTAGCCCGGGCCGATACCATTACACTGGATGTTGTACTCGCCATATTCCGAGCAGATGTTGCGGGTCAGCATCTTCAGACCGCCCTTGGCAGCAGCATAGGCCGAAACCGTCTCGCGACCCAGTTCGCTCATCATCGAGCAGATGTTGATAATCTTGCCGTGACCCTTCTTGATCATGCCGGGGATGACAGCCTTCGATACGATGAAGGGGGCCACCAGGTCGATGTCGATGACCTGCTGGAACTCTTCGAGTGCCATCTCGTGCATGGGGATACGCTTGATGATGCCGGCGTTGTTCACCAGGATATCGATTGTGCCGAGAGTCTTCTCGATGTCAGCCACCATGGCCTTCACTTCGTCCTCCTTCGTCACGTCGCAGATGTAGCCGTGAGCCTCGATGCCTTTGGCGCGGTAGTCGGCCAGGGCCTGCTCCAGGTGATGCTGACCGCGGCAGTTGAATGCAATCTTGGCACCAGCCTCAGCAAAAGCCTCAGCCATAGCAAATCCAATACCGTAAGCAGCTCCGGTGACCAGGGCTACTTTTCCTTCCAATGAGAAGTTCAAATACTTGTCCATACGAATTGTTGTTTTTAATGGTTATTGAAATGAATGAATTGTTGTCAGTTTAGCACAGGAGCTCAGCGTAAGTCGGTGATGAGCGCAAAGTCCTGGTCGGCGTAGTCCAGGTTCTCGCCACCCATACCCCAGATGAAGGTGTAGGCCGAGGTACCGGCAGCCGAGTGGATGCTCCATTCGGGCGAGAGCACAGCCTGATTGCCCTTCATCCAGAGGTGACGGGTCTGCTCTACCTCGCCCATGAAGTGGCAGATGGCCTGATGCTCGGGCACCTCAAAGTAGAAGTAGGCCTCCATGCGGCGGCTGTGTACATGGGCAGGCATCGTGTTCCACACGCTGCCTGGAGCCAGCTCCGTCATGCCCATCTGCAGCTGACAGGTAGGGAGCACCTGATTGACAATCATCTTGTTGATGCAGCGCAGATTGCTCTCCTCGGCACTTCCCATACGGGCCACGATGGCCTCTGCCTTGGTAATCTTGCGGTCGGGGTAGGTGCAATGGGCAGGGAGGGAGTTGAAGTAGAGCAGGGCCGGACGTTCGGGGTCAACCGAAGCGAAGGTGACCTGACGGTCGCCACGACCCAGGTAGAGGGCCTCTTTGTAGTCCAGCTCAAAACATGCACCACCCACCTTAATCCGGGCAGGACCACCCACGTTGAAGATACCCATCTCCCTTCGGGTGAGGAAGAAGGGTGCCTTGAGCGGGTCGATGGCTTCGAGCATCAGTTCCTCTCCAGCAGGCATGGCTCCCCCCACCACCATACGGTCGTACATGGAATAGACCATGTTCACCTCATCTGGCGCAAAGAGCCGTTCAATCAGAAAATCCCGACGCAGGCGGTCGGTATCGTAAGTGCGCGCATCCTCGGGATGGGCAGCATAGCGGATTTCGTAGTTCGTCTTCATGCGATAAAAGCAGATAAATACACCAATAAAATAGCGGCTACAGGGCGCTCGTTTACGCACACGAAGCCTTTTGGCTGCAAAGGTAAGAAAAAGAATCTGCTTCGCGTGACACAAACGTCCTAAAAAAGGTCTATTTTCATACAAAAAGCGCCTTCGAACGGCATTCGAAAGCGCTTTTAATCTCATTTAATTATCTGCAATAGGGGGTCAGAGGCCAAAAGCCTGCTTCACCTGCTCTACGTAGTCGAGTTTTTCCCAGGTGAAGAGTTCCACGGTTACCTCCTTGTTGCCCTCGTAGCGGCTGCGGAAATGCTTGGTCACCACTTGCGGCTCACGACCCATGTGACCGTAGGCAGCGGTCTCCTGATAGATGGGGTTGCGCAGCTTCAGACGGTCTTCGATGGCCTTGGGGCGAAGGTCGAACAGCTCGTCAATCTTGCGGGCAATCTCACCGTCGGTCAGGTTGACACGGCTGCGGCCGTAGGTGTTGACGTAGATGCTGATAGGGCGTGCCACACCGATGGCATAGCTCAACTGAACCAGCATCTCATCGGCCACACCGGCAGCCACCAGGTTCTTGGCAATATGACGTGCCGCATAGGCAGCCGAACGGTCCACCTTCGAGGGATCCTTGCCCGAGAAGGCACCACCACCATGGGCACCCTTGCCGCCGTAGGTATCGACGATAATCTTACGTCCCGTCAGACCCGTATCGCCGTGGGGGCCGCCAATCACAAACTTACCCGTGGGGTTGACGAAGTACTTGATGTCCTCATTGAAGAGGGCCAGCACCTTCTCCGCATGGATGGAAGCAATGACACGAGGCATCAGGATGTGGATGACATCGTGACGGATGATGGCCAGCATCTCCTCGTCGGCCTTCAGCTGATCGGCTGCGCTCTCGCCGGCAGGCTGGATAAAGTCGTCATGCTGCGTAGAGACCACGATGGTGTCGATGCGCACGGGTGTGCCGTTGTCGTCATACTCGATAGTCACCTGGCTCTTGGCATCGGGACGGAGGTAGGTCATCTCCTTGCCTTCGCGACGGATGTCGGCCAGCACCTGCAGGATGCGGTGAGCGAGGTCGAGCGAGAGGGGCATGTAGTTCTCCGTCTCATTGGTAGCATAGCCAAACATCATGCCCTGGTCGCCTGCACCCTGGTTCATGGGGTCCTCGCGCTCCACGCCACGATTGATGTCGGGGCTCTGCTCGTGGATGGCACTCAGCACGCCGCAGGAGTTGCTCTCAAACATATACTCTCCCTTGGTATAGCCAATTTTCTGAATCACTTCGCGTGCGATGAGCTGGAGGTCAACGTACGCTTTGGTTTTCACTTCACCGGCCAGCACTACCTGTCCGGTAGTGACCAGCGTTTCGCAAGCTACTTTCGAACTGGGGTCGTAAGCCAACAGTTTGTCAAGCACAGCGTCGGAAATCTGATCCGCCACTTTGTCGGGGTGTCCTTCTGACACCGATTCGGATGTGAATAAGTATCCCATTACAAAACAATCGTTTGGGTTAATGAATAAATAAGTTTTCGTTCAGAAACTCTGGGATGACTCGATGCAAGTAGAAACACCTGCTCTTGAAATGCAGAAAGGATTGTGTTTTAGCATTTTTTTCGGTGGTTGCAAGCTACTCAAATCTCTCCACCCGTCGTTTCTTGGCCGCAAAGATACAGCGTTTTCCTTTACGGTGTATCTCTGCGGCCTGTTTTTTTAAGAAATATAGTGTGAATAACGCGCCATGAAGCGCTTGAAGGGGGCTATACGCAGTAAAACCTGCTCAAAAAGCAGGATGCCGAGCAGGGCGCAGGTGATGCCAAGCAGCACGTCGATGAGGTAGTGATGACCACTATAGACCGCCGTCCACCAGATACCCACCATGATGAAGACAAAGAGCCCCACGAGCCAACGCTTGCAGCGACCCATCACGGCATAGGCCGTGGCTACCACCATGTAGGCGGCATGGAGTGAGGGGACGGCGGCAAAGACATTGGCATTGCGGCCATAGATGCCCTCGAAGATGGAGCAGCCCAGCAGTTCGTCAAAGCGTCCCAGTCCGGCCACATTTCCTGGCGTACCGAGTTGTGCCTCAAAACCGTAGTTCATGGCATACCAGGGTGGAGCCGCAGGATGGATGTAGTAACCGCAGAAGCCCAACAGGTTGACCAGCAGGAAGACGAGCGAGAAGCGCAGGTAGAGTTCACGCCGTCCGGTAAAGTAGAGCCACACCCCGAAGGCGATGGGCAAAGGCACCCAGCAGAGGTAGAAGATGCCGGCAAAGAGGTCGGCCAAGGCAGCATGATGGCGAGCAAAGTATTCACAAGGAATCACCACTTCCCCACCCGACATGAAGCCGAAGAGCGACTTCTCCGCCTCATAGAGTCCCTGCACGTCGATGGGATTGACACGGAAGTTGGGATAGACGCGCATCCAGTCGTAGGAGATGGCAAAGACCACAAAGGGGAGCAGTGCCACAGCCAGCTTACGCGTGAGGCGCGAGGCGAAGAAGAGGCCCAGGAAGAGGCCCGTCATCAGAAAATGGTCGCTACGCAAGCCAATATAGGCGGCCGTCAACAACAAGAAGAGCGCCGACAAGCCCAGCGTAAGAAAGGACTCGCGCAAAGTAGGCGGCTGCCAGAAGGTATTGTAAGAGGAGCTGGACATAGGCATCTTACTTATTGAGCAGACGACGGCAATGGGCGATACGGTAGAAGGCGGTAGCATTAGCCAGCAGGGCGATGATGCCCATCGGCACTATCAGAATCAGCATGGGGTCGAAAGCCGTGATGTCCTGAAAAACACCCGTGAAGATGGCTCCAAGGGCAGCCAGCACCACACGCTCAGGGCGTTGCATCAATCCTACCTTACACTCCAGGTCAAGTCCCTCGGCTCGGGCACGCACGTAGCTCACCATCAGCGAACCAATCAGGGCAATACTCGTCAGGACCGAACCACAGAGGTAGCCATTAAGCAACAAATAATAAGAGATGCCGAGCAGGGTGAAGAGTTCGCTGTAGCGGTCGAGCACCGAGTCGTAGAATGCTCCGAAGGTGGAGCACATATTGCCCACACGGGCCACGCGTCCATCCATCATGTCAAACAGGCCGGCGAAGAGCACGATACCTCCGCCCCATCCCACATAGGAGAGTTCACCCGGGCAGCAAACCCCAGCATAGATAAAGAGTGCAGCGGCCACGATGTTGAGCACCAGTCCTGTGGTCGTAATAAAATTGGGAGTAATACCCACCTTAATCATTCCATGCACCAGCGGATTGATAACCTTATAAATCAGCTGTTGCAAAAAGTCTCTATATTTCATTTTCGTTCATATTATGATTTCTATTTCCAAAAAGATTGCGATATACGAAGAGTCGCTGCATCTGGTAGTTCCAGAGCAGGGCCACGAGCACGGCCACCACAATCTTCGAGAAGATGAAGAGGTCGTCAATATAGGATGAGAGCAGCCGGTTGAGCCACGGCATACGGCTGAGCCATTCGGTCAGGAAGTAGGTACCCCAGGTGTTGAGCGCAATGCTGACAATCCAGACAAAGCTGTACTTCATCACGATGAAGTGGCTCTTGCAGTGGCTGTCGGCGAAGACCCAACGGTAGTTGATGACACAATTCACCATGCCGCCCACCACCGAGCCGATGAGGGTGGCATAGAGGTAGAACAGGGCGAAGCACTTCACCAGGAGCACCGTCACCACAAAGTCCACCAAGCTGGCCAGCTGTGCCGACAGTTGCGCCTTGAGGAAGGTGACCAGTGCGTACCACCACTTCCCATGCGTCCGTGCTTGTTTCACCCCATCACCCATCGTGCTGCTATCAAGAGAATAAATGCATAGACTCCAGCCAGGATGTCGTCCATCATCACCCCAATGCCATGGGGCAACTCCTCCATCCGGCGTATGCCGAGTGGCTTGAAGATGTCCAGCAGGCGGAAGAGGGCAAAAGCAGCCAAAGCATAGACCCAGCTGCCACAAGGAGCCGCAAGAAGCGGAAGCCAGGCGCCTACCATCTCATCCACCACCACCCGCGAAGGGTCTTCACCCCAATAGGGTTCGAGACGATTGGCAGCCCAAACACCTGCCACGGTAAAGAGCAGGATGGCAGCAACGGTCAGCCAAAGCTGCATCAAGGGAGTGACGATCAGCCCCAAGCCCCACCACATCAACGTGGCTAGCAGGGCACCTGCGGTACCTGGGGCAACGGGCGAGAAGCCGCTACCAAAGCCTGTTCCGATAACGACTGGCCAGAAAGGAATTTTCATGGTATGCATCTGTCTTATTCTTCAGTAGTTAGTTTGCCGTTCTCCATCAGCTCACGCAGGGGGCTAATCACGAAGTCGCGTTGCTCCATCAGCGGATGGGGCAGTTTCAACTTCGGGTCATCGAGCGTCACCTCCTGTTGCCGTTCATCATAGCAGAGCAACAGGTCGAGGTCGATGATGCGGTCGTGATAGGCCCCATCGACCGACTTCTCCTTCCGCCCCATCAACCGCTCAATCTGCTGGGTGGCCTCAAGCATCTCCAAGGGCTGGAGCATACTCTCCGCTTTGCACACCGCATTCATGAAGCGATGTTCTGAGCAGAAGCCCCAAGGCTCTGTCTCGTAGAACGACGAGAGGGCTACTACCTGCCCGATGCGTTGGTTCATTAGCTCCACCGCACGGAGCAGGTGCTCGCGGGTGTCACCCAGGTTACTGCCTAAGCCGATGTAATAGGTGTACATTTATTTATCGGTTATGAGCATGGCATCGCCATACGTACCAAAACGATAGCCCTCCTTGAGCGCCACATCGTAAGCATTCATCACCTGCTCGTAACCACCAAAGGCCGTCACAATCATCAGCAGCGTGGAGAGCGGCATGTGGAAGTTGGACACCATGGCGTTGGCCACGGTGAAGTCATAGGGCGGGAAGATGAACTTGTTGGTCCATCCGTCGTACTCCTTGAGATGTCCGTCGGTGCTGACCGTGCTCTCAATGGCGCGCATGGCTGTAGTACCCACCACGCAAACCTGTCGGTCGTTGTCCTTGGCACGGTTGACGATTTTCACAGCCTGTTCGTCCACGAACATCTGCTCTGAGTCCGTCTTGTGCTTCGTCAAGTCCTCCACGTCGATTTCGCGGAAGTTGCCCAATCCGGCATGAAGCGTAATGAAAGCGAAGTCGATACCCTTGATTTCCATGCGTTTCATCAGCTCGCGGCTGAAGTGAAGGTTCGCCGTGGGAGCGGTCACAGCCCCTTCGTTGCGGGCAAAGATGGACTGGAAGCGCTCGGCATCCTCGGGCTCTACGGGACGGTTGATGATGCCATGAGGCAGCGGCGTCTCACCCAGGGCATAGAGGGCACGCTTGAATTCGTCGTGCGGTCCGTCGTAGAGGAAACGCAAGGTGCGTCCACGTGAGGTCGTGTTGTCAATCACCTCGGCCACCATCGAGTCGTCCTCACCAAAGTAGAGCTTATTGCCGATACGAATCTTGCGGGCCGGATCCACAAGCACATCCCACAGGCGCAAGTCCTCATTCAGCTCACGCAGCAGGAACACCTCAATACGGGCTCCTGTCTTCTCCTTATTGCCATAGAGACGCGCAGGGAACACCTTGGTATCATTGAAGATAAACACATCGTGCTCATCGAAGTAGTCGATGATGTCCTTGAAGATACGATGCTCTATCTCGCCCGTCTTGCGATGAAGCACCATCAAGCGCGATTCATCACGATACTGCACGGGATGCTGAGCAATCCGATCTTCGGGTAATTTGAACTTAAATTGAGATAATTTCATATTGTTGTCAGTCGTTATGAGCTACAAGCTACAAGCTACGAGCTACAAGTTATTGTTAATCATTGTTTTCTGCCGGTGGTAGGGCTGCTACCCACTCCTTGAACTTCAGGGGGTCCAGGCAATCCTCTACGCGGATGTCTCCTACGCGGGTGCGGCGCAGGGCCGTCAGGTGTGCTCCGCTCTGCAGAGCCTCACCGATGTCGCGGGCCAGGGCACGGATATAGGTGCCCTTGCTGCAGACCACGCGGATGGTGATGTCGGGCAGGGAGCAATCCTGCAGCTCAATCTCGTCAATCTTCAACTTCTTGGCCTTGAGCTCCACATCCTTCCCTTTGCGGGCCAGGTCGTAGGCACGGGTACCGTTCACCATACAGGCTGAGAAGGCAGGGGGCACCTGCTCTATCTCGCCCACAAAGCGCTTGAGCACCTCCTCCACCAGGGGGCGGTCGATATGCTCCGTGGGATAGACGGCATCAATCTCATGCTCCAGGTCGTAGCTCGGCGTGGTGGCACCCAGGCGGAGCGTAGCCACATACTCCTTGGTGTGCTGCTGCAGCTCCTCTATCCTTCGGGTCGCCTTACCGGTACAGACGATCACCACGCCAGTTGCCAGAGGGTCGAGCGTGCCGGCATGACCCACCTTCAGCTTCTTCACCCCCAGGTAACGGCAGAGGTGGTAGCGCGCATGGCCCACCACCTTGAACGACGTCCATCCCAAGGGTTTGTCGAAACAGAGTATCTCGCCTTCCTTAAAATCCATCATGCCTCCTTTATAATCCATCATGCTTCCTTTGGATTAAGCAAACACCAGGGCCAGCAGGCCCACAATAGCACAGTAGATGGCAAAGCCTATCAGCTTACCCCGCTTCACCAGGTTAATCATCCAGCGGCAAGCCACACAGCCGGCCACGAAGGCAGCCACAAAACCCACCGCCAGCGAAAGCATGGGGATATCACCAGCTACCTCCTCGCCCTTCATCATCTTGAGGGTATCAAGCAGGGCCTCACCCAGGATGGGAGGAATCACCATCAGGAAGGAGAACTGCGCCAAGCGGGCTTTGTCGATACCGAGCAGCAGGCCCGTAGCAATCGTACTGCCCGAGCGCGAGAGTCCGGGCATCACGGCACAGGCTTGTGCCAGACCGATGACGAAGGCTGCCCCCGGAGTGATGCGCTCCTTGGGACGGGGCTTCGCGTAGTAGGAGAAAGCCAACAAGGCAGCTGTCAAGAGCAGACAGCAACCCACCACCATCAGGCCCGAGCCGAAGATAGCCTCTACCTGATCCTTGAAGAAGACTCCCACAATACCGATGGGAATCATCGACACCAGGATGTTGATGAGGTAACGCATCTCGTCGTTCATCTGGCAACGGCAGGCCCCCTTCAGCAACCAAGCCACCTCTTTCCAGAGGATAACCAGCGTGCTGAGCACCGTGGCCACATGCACGGCGATGGTAAAGGCCAGGTTTTCTTCTCCCTCGATGCCAAACAGGGCAGCGCCGATGGCCAGGTGACCACTGCTGCTCACGGGCAGATATTCTGTAAATCCCTGGAGCAAGCCAAGAATTAAAGCTTCGATTACATCCATTACTGTTCGTTGTTATTATAGGAAATTACTTGTTGCGTAGTTTGTTGGGTTACTTGTTGAGCTGTTTAGGTTTGCGCACCACGGCGTAGATGATTGAGACAAAGCCAATCAGGCAGATAATAGGGGCCACCTTGATGCGACGTGCGCTGAAGATGTCCGGCTCAAAGTGGTCGGGCGACGACGAAGGACCCGTCATCAGCAGGAAGCCGATAATCACCACCACCATGCCCACGGCCAGCAGCAGGAAATTCATCTTGTCGAAAGCAAATTTGTTCTTATCCATTCTTATGCAATTTATTTCTTATACCTTATTATATATAGTACATCTCACACGCCTTCATACGCAGGTAGCGCCCCACGGAGAAGAGGGCACAAAGCCAGGTAAGCACATCCCCCGAGACGAGCACGGCGAGCGATACCAGCAGCATCACCTCGGCGGTGACCACAGCCGAGAGCTCGGGTTCCCATTGCAACAGCCGTTGTGCACCCAGCCAAAGCATCGCATCGGCCAACAAGGCTGATACCACGCCCATAGCCACACTCCGGCGGACAAAGGGACGGCGGATAAAGCTCCAGCTGGCTCCCGTCAGCTTCATGGTGTGGATGAGGAAGCGCTTGGAATAGACCGTGAGGCGGATGATGTTGTTGATGAGGGCAAAGCTGATAAAGGTGAGTACCGCAGCCAGGGCCAGCAGGAAGAGGCTGATGCCACGGATGTTCTTGTTGACGGCATCCATCAAGTCCTTAGGATAGGTCACCTCCTGCACGTACTTGTTCTTCTTAAGCGCCTTGACGATGAGGGCGATGCTGTCGGAGTTGGCGTATCGGTTGTTGAGCTTCACCTCGATGCTGGGCTTGAAAGGGTTATATCCCAGGAACTCAGCAGGGTCGGTACCCATGGCCTCGGTCTGCTCCTTCAGCGCCTGTTTCTTGGAGATGTATTCGCTCTGCCTGACGTAGGGCTCCTGGTTGAGCTGGCGTTGCATCTTCACGATGTCACCCTCGCGCATCTCGTCGCTCAGCAGGATGGAGAAACCGATGTTCTCACGCACATAGACAGAGAGGTTGCGGGCGGTGAGTCCGAAGAAGACAACCAGTCCCAGCACGAGGAGCACCATGAGGATGCTCACTCCGGCTGTCAAGTTCTGCATACCGCTACCCGAAGAGCGATGTTCACGTTTCTTATTGTTCATCTTTGTCCTCCTCTATACTTTTCTTCTGTCCTCCTCTTTTCTTTCTGAAAACATAAATCATGGAGCTGCTCCGCTCCTTACGCACCAGCGAAGCCCACCAGGCAGGTACGCCGGCTAGCAACCCACGGAGGAAAGCCCCCTTGTGGTGCATGTGCTTCTCGCTCAGCATGGAGACGTAGAAGGCATCGAGCGGCATGGGGAAGCGCTCGGCCAGGATGAAGCCGTGCTTCTCGCCCATCTGCTGGATGGTGTTGGGCGTGAAATGCCACAGGTGACGGGGTACGTCGTAGGCAGCCCAGTAGGCTCCATACTTGCGAGCATCCCACGAGGTGCAGTTGGGCACGGCCACAATCAGCACGCCCCGCTCCTCCAGCAACTGGTGGATGCGTTCCCAGGTCTCCTGCATATCATAAAGGTGCTCCATCACGTGCCAGAGGGTCACCACACGGTAGACTCCATCAGGCAGCGTGTCGAGCGAGTGGTCGGGCAAAACCTTCAGGCCGAAGTGCTGCAAGGCAAACTCACGGGCCTGTGGACTCTTCTCCACGGCATCCACCTGCCAACCTCTGCGTACCATCTCGTGAGCGAAATAGCCGGTACCGGTACCGATGTCAAGCAAACGTCCCTCGGTGGTGTGCGACTCACGCTCCACGAGCTGTGCCTTGCGGCGGAGCATGTAGCTGCGTGCCCAATGATAGACACGGTTCATCACTCCCCGGCGCGTATCGGTATGGCTGATGTAGTCGGGTGCCTCGTAGTAGCGACCAATCTCCTCCTCGGCAGGGGCATCTTGCGTCATGAGGAAACCACAATGCGCACAACGGCACAG
>JBJEKS010000054.1:0-4027 GCA_051878755.1 Bacteroides sp.
TTGGTATAGAGCAGGGTGTAGGGGGCCTTGGCCTCTGCAGCCATCTGCTTGAGCAGCGAGCTGGCGTAGGGGTTCTCGATGCTATGGATTTCCTCTACCAGGCCTGTAGCTTGCAGACCTTGGATGGTACGTGATGCGAGCTCTTCGGCAGCACTGGCGATAAAGCAACTGATTTTCTTCATTGTATCTTCGTTTTTTAGTTATTAATCATGAATCATCTCAAGGCAACTTAGGGATTAAGGAAATGCATAATCTGCTGCATCAAGGTGGATAGCTCCTCTGGTGTGGTCAGGGCTTCGATGGGGAAGCCTAGGATGCAGGTGCGGTAGTCGCTGCCTGCATAGGCCACGGCGGCGCTCAGCCCGTTCTCGCTGTAGCGCATCACGGTGGTGGCATCGTCACAGGCCGGCTCGATGGCATCGGGGCTTTCCACCACGTAGCAAGTGCTGTTGGGCGTATGGTGGAAATAGAACTCCTGCTTCTTGAGGCCCAGCACCTCGCCGACACCCTTCACACGCCCCTCGGTAGCGGCTTGCCCCACGCGCCATTTGTACTTCAGCACCTCCGTGGCGAATTGCTTGTCTGCCTCGTTGCTTGTGGCCACGCGGTTGTCCCACAGGTCACTGCCCACAAAGGCACCGCTCACCAGCAATCCTCCTCCTTGGCGGCAGAAGCTGGTCAATGCCGATTGCATCAGCTCGCTGAACGTCTTGTATTGCAGCGGGGTGATGCCGCCGCGTCCCATCTTGGTCTGGCACTGCTTACCCAGAATCAGGTCGGCCAACCGGTAATCCTCGAGGTTTACGATTCCCTCCTCCACCGCCTCGTTGCTGCACGAGGTGAAGGAGTAGCCGGCAGTCAGGAGCGCACGGCCATGCACGGCAGGGTAGTCGAAGCTGTTGCCCGCTATGACCTCCGTCTCGTAGTTGCCGTAGCTGTCGCCGAAGCCCGAGGCATCGTCATCCATCCAGGGTATCTCGCGGCGGAATTCCTTCATCGAGCCGATGTAGCTGATGTCCTTCAGGTAGGGTACTCCGTGGTCCACCTCATCGAGGAACCCGGCCAGATGGGCCCCGGCATCCCCCGGAGCGGCAAAGTCTGCCGGAGCGCTGATGCGGTCGAAGCCGTTGATGACGAGCACTGTTCCTTTGCTATTCAGGCACCTGCCGGCCGACAGGATTTCCGAGTCGAAGCTGCGTCCACCGGCATTGACGGCAGCCACCTTGTAGCTGCATACTACGCCCACGGGCATCGTGGTGCGGTAGTGAGGTTCGTTGACCAGCACCCCGTTGTCAAAGCCTTGATTGCCAATGCGGGTATAGACAATGTATTGTCTGGCCTTGGCCGTGGGCTCCAGTGGGTCATCCACCGGTTGCCACGTCAGCTCCACCTCGTTGTTATCCATTAACTTGAGGGCCAGGTGGTCCACAGGGAGGGGCTGCACCACATAGGGAATCTCTCGCTGGGAAGCAATGAAGCGCAGCATCCCTTTGTAGATGGCCCGGCTCACGGTGAAGCGGAAGCGTGGGTCGAGTCCGTAGCGCATGTCGGCAAAGTTCTGATGGGAGAGCAGCTCCAGCAGCATAGCCGGTACCCGAGGCACGCGAGCCTCGAAGTAGGACTGGTTCCACATGCCGCGTCGGCTCCAGAGGGGCTCATAGAGTGTGCGTATATCATCGACGATGGCGCTCTGTATCAGGTCGGTGAGGTCGCGGCTCAGGTAACGCGAAGCCCCTCCCTCGAAGCGGCCATCATACGAAGCCGTCTGGTAGATGCCCAGCGTGCCGATGATGGAGTCGTTCAGCGTGGTACCAGCATCGCTGTGGAAGGCCAGCGAGAGGTCGATGGGGATGTGTAGCCCCTCCTCCTTGGGGTTGACCACCGACCCTCCGGCCAACCAGTTCACCCAGTGGCCGCGGCACTTGTAGTCGTCGGTATAGTCATTCTCCCCTTGGCTTGGGGAGTAGATGCTGTCGGGTACGCCGGCCCACTGCATCCAGTAGCGGGCCGCTTCGCAGAAGCGTGGGTAACCGCTGGCCTCGCCGCTCTCGCCCCGGGCGATGTTGCCCATGCCGCCACCCACCTTCACGGCATCCGCTGTCACGATGCGCCCGGCCTTGCGGCTCTGGTTGCTCAGCGTGATGCGTCCCTGTCTTCCTTTCCCGAAGGGGAAGGTGCCCAGGTAGATCCAGGTGCCCCCGCCCATCTGCTGATTCACGCGGAAGGAGGTGGAGCCTCCTTGGTGATGGACGGTGTAGAGGGCATCATCGGCACTCTCTGGCAGCGAGTGGTAGGCCACATAGACGGCATACTCCCCCTCTTGGGGAATTTCAGGCACCCATTCCGCCCGGCTGGCCATCCCCTTCCGGATGGTCTCAATCTTTCGGTACGAACCCATGCGGAACGGATTCTCAACGTTGGTGTATTCTGCTTTCCGATGGGCAAATCCCTCCCCCAGGCCTTGGCTCCAAGCTTTAGTCCCTTGGTGTTCGATGTAGGTGGAGAGCCTATCCA
This sequence comes from Bacteroides sp., assembly GCA_051878755.1. Taxonomy (GTDB): domain Bacteria; phylum Bacteroidota; class Bacteroidia; order Bacteroidales; family Bacteroidaceae; genus Bacteroides. Next base: position 2,515 of record JBJEKS010000054.1, read on the forward strand.
GTGAGCCGTCATAATCCACGATCACTTCCTGTCGCTGCGTATCTCTTTCGCGCGGCAAGAGCACGTTGGCCCCTGCATTTTCCAGCATGGGCACCAGGAAGGGTAGCACGTAGCTCTGCGTATAGAGATCCTCCACGGTTTGGAAGATGCGAGCCCGTTGCCACTCCCATCGCTCCAGCTTCCTCTCGTAGTACCAGCCGTGGCTCTGCCAGAGGGCGATGTGTCGCCCCTCCAGCCCCTGGGGCGCTCTCCAGGGAGCATCCAGGCGTGTCACCAGCGGCTCTCCTCCCTCGGGAGCCCATCGGATGGCATGTCCACGCTTCCCTTTGCCTTTTGATGCCGTGCGCAGGGCCATCGGAACCAGATCCTCGATGCGGCGTCCGTTGGTCATCAGGGCTATCTTGCTGTATCTCGCGGGCAGCAGCTGCCGGAGTTCCTCGTAAATTTCAGCCACGTTCTCTTCCCGGAAGGGGATGTAGGAGCAGTTGATGTTGGCGTAGAGCTGCAGCTCCCGCTCTTCAGCGGCCACGGAGTCGATGTGTATCGGGCCGATGGAGACTTCGCGCGCGGCCACTTCATCGAGCAGCTGCTCCACTTGCCGGAGAACAGCATCCGTCACCTCCTGGGCCTGTAGCGAGAGGCAGCCCAGAAGGAGAGTGGTCAGGAGAGAGAGGGTGATGTGTTTCATAGCTTATTCTTTTCTTTTAATCAGCAGACAGAGTCCGGCTGCGGTGAAGAGGGCATTGATGATGAGCAGTTCGAAGCTGATCTGGTAGCCTCCAAACCAAGCCTCGCTGTTGCTCTTCAGGATGAAGCTCAGCAGAGGGGCTGCGATAGCCACAATGGGCACATAGGCATCGCGCACGGCCTTCCTGCAGGCCAGACCGAAGACAAACAGCCCCAGGATAGGCCCGTAGGTGTAGGCGGCCAGGCTATAGACGGCGTTGATGGCGCTGTCATCGTTCAGCTCGTAGAACACCACGATGGTGATGACCATCAGCAGCGACATGATGCAGTGCACCAGTTTACGTGTCAGCGTCAGGTTACGCTCATCCTGTTTCTCGTTGGCGCGCAGGATATCGATGGTGAACGAGGTGGTGAGGGCCGTGAGGGCGGAGCCGGCAGCGGAGTAGGCCGCAGCAATCAGCCCCACGATGAAGAGAATGCCGATGAAGAGGGGAAACTCCTCGCTCCAGGCCACGGCCCCAAACAGCGCATCGCCGCGCACCTGTCCGGAGGGCATGAACCGTTCAGCATACATGTAGAGCAACGTGCCGAGCACGAGGAAGAGGCCAATCACGAAAATCTGTACCCCTGCGCTTACCACCATATTCATCTGCGATTCGCGGAAATTCTTGCAACTCAGGGTGCGTTGCATCAAGTCCTGATCCAGCCCCGTGCAGGCTATCACCATGAAGATACCTGCCACGAACTGCTTCCAGAAATAGCGTCCATCGTTGGGATCATCCAGGAAGAACACACGGCTGGTGGGGTGGTCGGCCACGGCGGTGGG
>JBJEKS010000055.1:0-4014 GCA_051878755.1 Bacteroides sp.
CCACCGGAGCTGAAACCCATCGACTACAACATCCTCACCAAGCAGCTCCACCTCTACCCCTACCAGCGGCTCTACTTCTCCCGCCTGCGCTACGGGGCGCTCACTCCCCTCTTCCCCAAGCTGGCCAAGGAGCCTTCGCCCCAGCCGGATGGCTCCACCCACATCCTGCTCGTGAGCGGTATCGCCCACCCCGAACCACTGCTGCAGGAGATGCAACGCCACGGCGCACAGGTGAAACACCTCTCCTATAGCGACCACCATGCCTTCAGCCCCAAGGAGCTGAGCTACATCCAGTCGTGCTTCGAAAAGCTGCCGGCTACCCGCCGTCTGCTGGTCACGACCGAGAAGGATGCCGCCCGCCTCATCCACCACCCTGCCCTGAGCGACGAGCTGAAGCCCTACATCTACGTACAACCCATCGAAATCGAGATATTGAATAATCAACAAGAATCATTCAACCAAAACATTATCCGTTATGTTAGAACGTATTCAAGAAACAGCCGCCTTTCTTAAGGCACGTATGCACACTCGTCCCGAAACGGCTATCATCCTGGGCACCGGCCTGGGAAGTCTGGCCACCGAGATAACCGAAAAGTATGAAATCAACTACCAGGATATCCCCAACTTCCCCGTCTCTACCGTCGAAGGCCACAGCGGCAAGCTCATCTTCGGCAAACTGGGCAACAAAGAGATCATGGCCATGCAGGGACGCTTCCACTACTACGAGGGCTACTCGATGAAGGAGGTCACCTTCCCCGTGCGCGTGATGCGCGAGCTGGGCATCAAGACCCTCTTCGTCTCCAACGCCAGCGGCGGCACCAACCCCGACTTCGAGATTGGCGACCTGATGATCATCACCGACCATATCAACTACTTCCCCGAACATCCCCTGCGCGGAAAGAACATCCCCTACGGCCCCCGCTTCCCGGACATGAGCGAAGCCTACGACAAGGAGCTTATCCGCAAGGCCGATGCCATCGCTGCGGAGAAGGGCATCAAGGTGCAACATGGTGTCTATATCGGCACACAAGGCCCCACGTTTGAGACCCCGGCCGAGTACAAGCTGTTCCATATCCTCGGCGCCGATGCCGTGGGCATGAGTACCGTGCCCGAAGTCATCGTGGCCAACCATTGCGGCATCAAGGTGTTCGGCGTATCGGTCATCACCGACCTGGGCGTAGAGGGCAAGATTGTGGAGGTATCGCACGAGGAGGTACAGAAAGCTGCTGATGCCGCCCAACCCCGTATGACCGAAATCATGCGCGAACTGATTAACCGTTCCTGAATATTATGAGTACAGAAATAGCCACCTTAGGCGAATTCGGACTGATTCGCCACCTGACGGAGGGCCTTGAGAACCACCAGCCCTCCACCCGCTACGGCATAGGCGACGATGCCGCCGTGATAGCCCGTAGCGAAGGGAAACAGACCCTTATCACCACCGACCTGCTCCTGGAAGGGGTACACTTCGACCTCACCTACGTGCCGCTCAAGCACCTGGGCTACAAGGCCGCCGTGGTCAACTTCTCCGACATCTACGCCATGAACGGCACCCCCACGCAGATTACCGTCTCGCTGGGCGTGTCGAAGCGTTTCAGCGTGGAGGACATGGAGGCCCTCTATGCCGGTATCCGCCTGGCCTGCGAGGAGTATGAGGTAGATATCGTGGGAGGCGACACCACCTCCTCGATGACCGGCCTGACCATCAGCATCACCTGTCTGGGCGAAGCTGAAGAAGGGCAGATTGTCTATCGCAACGGTGCCCATGAGACCGACCTGATTTGCGTGTCGGGCGACCTGGGTGCGGCCTATATGGGCCTGCAGCTGCTGGAGCGCGAGAAGATGGTGATGAAGGATAGTGACCAGAGCATACAGCCCGACTTCACGGGACGTGAATACCTGCTGGAACGTCAGCTCAAGCCCGAAGCCCGCCGCGACATCATCCGCCAGCTGGCCGAGCAGCAGGTGAAGCCCACCGCCATGATGGACATCAGCGACGGGCTCTCCTCCGAGATACTCCACATCTGCACGCAGAGCAAGGTGGGTTGCCGCCTCTACGAGGAGCATCTGCCCATCGACTACCAGACGGCTGCCATGGCCGAGGAGCTCAACATGAACGTCAGCACCTGCGCCCTCAACGGCGGTGAGGACTACGAGCTGCTCTTCACCGTCCCCCTCTCCGCCTACGACAAAGTGTCGCAGATGGATGGCGTGCGCACGATAGGCCACATCACCAAGGCCGAACTGGGTTGCGCCCTCGTGACGCGCGACGGCCAGGAATTTGAGCTCAAGGCTCAAGGTTGGAACCCCCTGCAATAGCCCGTTTGAAAACCAAGTTTTACAGAAAAAGCCCTAAAAAAGGCAGAAAAAAGCGCTGATAAGAAAGAAAATCAAAATTATCAGCGTTTTTTCTGCAAAAAAGTTTGGTAGTTCAAAAACATTCACTACCTTTGCACCCGCAAACGAAACAGAAAGGGTGTCATAGCTCAGTTGGTAGAGCAAAGGACTGAAAATCCTTGTGTCCCCGGTTCGATTCCTGGTGACACCACGCAAATCGCTTGATTTCAGCAATGAAATCAAGCGATTTTGTTTTTATCCCATTTGACTAACCTGATTCATCTTCCAGGATGCATCACTGGCATACCCAGCAGCCATTTCCATACTGGCATAATATCTATCCCTCCATGCTTATCTTCCACATGGCCACTCTCGTCGATAGTCAGAACCAAACGCCTGCGGCATGGCAGTACGTTGGGTAGTTTCTTCAGGGCATTTACTTCACGGTCGAAAGTATCTGGCGATTGCGTCATGCTGTACGTGACCTGAATGGCCAGTTCATCTTCGGACAGACGATGCACATGCGGGCATGATAGGTCTCGAATACTTATTCCAAGCACTGAGAATCAGTCAGGAAGTTATAGATGCCATTCTGTAAATGCCTTCATTGTTGTAGAATCCGCGCATATAGTCGCCTGAGATGATGACTTTTCGGAATTCATCGCCAATGTGCTTAAAGGGACGGAGTTCTTGAGCGGTCTCTAATCATCACTTTACCAAACAATGATACATTTTTATGAGGGAGTTTTATGCATAATAGCACACTTTTATGAGGGAGTTTCGTGGATAAAACAAAAAAAAAGGAGTACCGCTGTACTCCAACCTTTGTTAACCTTAAATCTAATACCATGAAAAACACGTTGCAAAGGTACGGCTTTCCAGCAAACCTGCAAGCGATTCCCTCTTTATTTTTCATTTTAAGCCTTATTTCTTGACATAGGTCAATTTTTCAGCCCTTTTTGCAGCTTTATGACTCATCATACTATTCATTTAATGACCATTTCAACCGGACGGTTGATATGGTTAAACTCGGTAGCGGTTCTCCGCATAGAGGTGATATTCAATAGCGAAACGTTTTGGATGTCACAGAAGCGCATGGCAGAACTGTTTGGTGTTGATGTGAGGACTGTCAGTGGAATACCTGTTAATCAGCTGTCCGACAAGTGCGGAATAAATTCCGGATAGGTCCGGAAATTATTCCGAGTTAATTTGGAAAGCGTGAAACACATGTTGTTGCCACCCTTGTTGCCACCCGTAACATGCTGTATATCAACGAGTGTTGCAACATGGCAACAAAATGACGCAAAAAAAAACTTTTGTAGATTACAGATGTTATCATACTGCACAGTCCTTCCCTTAAAGATAATACACTCAGCATTAATCTTTCTTATTTCAATTATCGGTGCAAATATACACCTTTTTATTCAATTATCGGCTCAAGAGAGAACTACAAAAGCATTAATATCTCTATTATTTGAGCCGATTTTCTGTTTGTGACCACACCCTGCACAGATTATTTCATCGGTTTGTCAATATATCCTACCTACGCTCTACCTCTAACCTACCTCTAAAGCTACTCTACTGTAACGCTACTATGAAGTCGGTATGAAGTCGATTTGAACTCGATGAATCTCTACTTTTTCATCGAGTTCAAATCGAGTTCAAATCGAGTTCAAA
>JBJEKS010000056.1:0-4008 GCA_051878755.1 Bacteroides sp.
ACACATAGGTCTGCCCCTACAGTGACAGAGGCAGGCTTCAACTAAATTGCAGAAGAACCTAAATAGTTCTCTTATTTGGCCCGCTCGCGACGGAGGATGTTCTGCATCTCGAAGATGAGTTCGGGATGCTCGGTGGCCACGTTGGTGCGTTCGCCCTGCTCCTGACGGATGTTGTAGAGCTGCGGGGTGCTCAGGTTGCCGGTCTCAATCTTGGGGCCCCAGGGAATCATGGCCGGGCCATCGCTCGGCTCGATGTATTTCCACTCCTTGGTGCGCACGGAGAGGACATGGTTGGAGGCCAGCTCGATGACCCAGGGGCGGTCGGTAGCGTCCGTACCCAGCAGGTTGCCCAGGCGGTCCTGGCTGTCGGGGGCGGAGCCTTTGGGCAGGCGAGCCTGGAGCAGATGGCCCAGCGAGGCCATCCAGTCGATGTGCGACATCAGCACGTCCGACTCCTGTCCACCCTTCACGCGGGCCGGCCAACGCACGATGGCGGGCACGGCGGTACCGCCCTCGAAGGCGCTATACTTGTTGCCGCGCCAGGGACCGGCAGGCTGATGGCCGTGGAGCAGCTCCTCGGCTTGGTCGTCGTAGCCGTCGTCCACCACGGGGCCGTTGTCGCTCGAGAGGATAATCAGCGTGTTGTCGGCCAGCTTCATCTCCTCCAGGGCATCCATGAGCGCACCCACGCACCAGTCAAACTGGGCGATGGCATCGCCGCGCAGCCCCATGTTGGTCTTGCCACGGAAGCGGGGGTGGGGGAAGCGGGGCACGTGGATGTCGTTGGTGCAGAAGTAGATGAAGAAGGGTTCATCCTGGTTGCGGCGGATGAAGTCGATGGCGTGTGAGGTGATGGAGTCGGCGATGTCCTCGTCCTTCCAGAGCGCCTTGCCGCCACCCCGCATGTAGCCGATGCGGCCGATGCCGTTGACGATGGAGAAGTCGTGGCCGTGGCTGGAGCGGAGGTTGTAGAGCAGTTCGGGGTTCTCCCTGCCCGTAGGCTCGCCCGGGAAATTCTTCTGGTAGCTCACCTCGATGGGGGCAGAGGGGTCGTAGTTGGCCACCTGTCCGTTCTGGATGAAGACGCAGGGCACGCGGTCGGCTGTGGCGGCCATGATGTAGTGTTCGTCAAAGCCGATGTCGGCCAGTCCGCAGGGCAGGGGAGCGTTCCAGTCCTGCCGGCCCGTCTTGTCGCCCAGCCCCAGGTGCCATTTGCCGAAGGCCGCCGTGCGGTAGCCGGCCGACTTGAACATGTCGGCCATGGTGTATTGCTCGGGCCGGATGATCATGCCGGCGTTGCCAGCTGCCACATCGGTGTCGGGTCGCCGCCAGGCATACTCGCCCGTCAGCAGCGAGTAGCGCGAGGGGGTGCTGGTGGCCGCCACGGCGTGGGTGTTGGTGAAGCGGATGCCCTGGGCGGCCAGGCGGTTGACGTTGGGCGTCTCCACGTTCTTTGCGCCATAGCATTGCAGGTCGCCGTAACCCAGGTCATCGGCCAGGATGACGATCACGTTGGGAGCTTTCTCCTGCGTCTGTTTTCTCTTCCCCTCCTCAGCTTGGGCAGGGGTGGCCACCAGCTGACCTACGCCAGCCGAAAGGCACGATAATAAGATAAGGTTGTTCTTCATGTTTACTAATGTTTATTAAGATATGAAAATGAAATATCGATTCTGTCAGGGCACCTTGCCGAAGTATTTCTCGAAGAAGAGGATCTGGTAGTCGATGGAGTTGTTCCAGTAGTTCCGGTTGTGGCTGCCAGGGCGGGTGATGAAGTCGTGGTCGATGCCTTGCTTCAGCAGCTTCTGATGGAAGGCCTTGTTGACCTCCAGGAAGAAGTCCTCCTCGCCGCAGTCTATGATGAGGGCCAGGTCGTGGTTCTGCAGCCGGCTCACCAGGTTGATGACCGTGTGCTGGTCCCACACCTCGGGGTTGGCATCCCGTTCGCCCAGCTGCTGGCTCATGTGCCAGCTGTCGGGGAAGGGGCGGATATCCACGCCGCCGCTCGTGCTGCCTGCTGCGCCAAACACCTCCTTGTGGCGGATGGCGTTCCACAGGGCCCCGTGTCCGCCCATGCTCAGCCCCGTGATGGCACGTCCCGTGCGGTCGGCCAGCGTGGCGTAGTGGGCATCGACGTAGGCTATCATCTCCTGCGAGATGAAGGTCTCGTAGCGGTAGTCAGGGCGCAGGGGGCTGTCCCAGTACCAGCTGTCCAGTCCGTTGGGGCAGACGAAGAAGAGCCCCTCGCGGTCGGCTATCTGCGGCAGGTTGGGCTTGATCTGCAGCCAGGCGCAGTGGTTGTTGCCAAAGCCGTGGAGCAGGTAGATGACGGGACAGCGTGTGGGCGTTTGACCCAACGATTGGTCGGGGGCGATGACCACCAGGTCGATGTCGCGGTTCATGGCGGCGCTATGCACAGCCAGGGTGTCGATGCGTGCCGCCTGGAGTGGCGTAAGGAGCAGGCTGACAAGCCATAGTGCTCCAAGGATGATTGCTCTATTCATGGTCGTAACAGTATGTTTTAAATGGTAGAATCTCTTTTTTTGTGCAAATGTACAGCTTTTTAATGGAAAAACAGGTATATTTGCAGGAAAACTTTTAACCGAAGGATTTATATCCCATTGTAAACCAATAAACCTGTTGAAAATGAAAAAAGTAACTATGCCTCCCCACACGGCATATTCTTGAATAGCCAGGTCTGCAGAGCAGGATAAGGCCTCTGTAATATAGGGTAGTGGAATAGGCTCCAGGCGGATGATTTCATCCGCACGGCCATAGAGCGTTGATTTCCCGCCGAGGATTGGACCTCAAAGAAGGCCTGGAAGGGTGAGTACCTGCACAAGGACTACAAGGTGGAGTATTGATTGCTGAGTTATAAATCTTAACAAGTAACGCTACAGTACCTCTAAGGTAACTCCGTTGCAACGCTAAAGTGAAGCCCATTTGAACTCGATTTGAAGTCGATGAATCTCTAATTTTTCATCGAGTTCATATCGAGTTCAAATCGAGTTCAAATCGAGTTCACCCCCTAGATACATTAGCGTAAGTATAGAGGAGCGTTAGATTGGCTCCAGATGATGTGGCTCCAAAAGCGTAAATGAAAAATATAGACAATATCGGTCCGATATTCACTTCTATGCAAATTGAATCATTTTGGCCAATTGCATGAAGTAATCGTTTGACCAGATGTCAAGTTCCTTAGGCTGGCGAACAAAGGGCAGGACATCTGCTTTTACTTGGTTAATGTCTGCTGTGGCAAGTCGTTCGCTGAGTTTCTCCATGAATGTCTTTGGGGTGATGTCATCCTGGTTGAACTGTAATACGCGTTCACGCAGATGGGTAAAGTCAAGAGGGATATTGTGGCGTACGTACCATTCGAAATCATACCAGTCACGACCTTTGACGCGATTTTTCCAAGTTCGATAGGCTAGTGCGTGCATCTTTCCTGCAAAGAGGTCGGGTAGCGTGAAGCATCGAGTCATGAATGACTGGGGCATAAGCAGCAGCTTCTGTTCTGTATGGAATCGTAATGGTGGCTGGGTATCGACTTCAATTTTAATTTTTACGGATTTCTCCGTTTGGAAGGTTACATCATACACGTCTGTATTGTCCTTCAAGAAAGCGGATTCTATCCTATTAAAATTCTTCTTGTCTTTCTTCTTGATTTCAACTTCACGGCCTACCATGGCAAACTGATACACGATAGGCTGAAAGTAGCGTGTGAAGTCAAATGTATCATTCGGGGCCAGGAGTGAGAAGTCCATATCCTCAGAGAATCTCTGCAGACCATGAAAAATGCGTAGGCAGGTACCTCCGTAGAAGGCAGCTTCGTTGAAGAATCCGCCGTTATAGAGTCCTGCCAGGATAACCTGCTGATTGACCTCGAAGGTGGCATTGCGCTTTTGTTGCTCTGTTGTCAAGTCATAGGCTGAAAGCATTTGGTTGAATATCTCATTGTTGCTCATTTTTGCAAGTATTTTATCAGCGTTAGTATGGAGTTGTTTTTTTTAC
>JBJEKS010000057.1:0-3997 GCA_051878755.1 Bacteroides sp.
TGGGGCGAGGTGGTAGCCGACAAGGCCAAACTGGTCTTCAAGGTCAACACCAGTGCAGCCGTGCTCGGCTTGGGCTATATCGTCGGCTTGAAGTATGCCTCCATCATCACGGCAGGTTCACTGGCCGTATGGTGGATCATCATCCCCGCTATCTCGCTGATTTGGGGCGACTGCACGCTCAACCAGTGGAATCCTCAGATTACGCAGACCGTGGGAGAGATGTCACCCGAAGCCATCTTCACCAACTACGCCAAGAGCATCGGCATCGGCGGTATTGCCATGGCCGGCATCCTGGGTATCATCAAGTCGTGGGGCATCATCAAGAGTGCCGTAGGCCTGGCTGCCCAGGAGATGGGTGGCAAGAAGACGGCCGAGAGCAACGTGAAGCGTACGCAGCGTGACCTCTCGATGAAGATAGTGGCCATCGGCTCGTTGCTGACCCTGGTGGTCGTAACCCTCTTCTTCTACTTCGACATCATGCAGGGCAGTGTGCTCCACACGGCTGTGGCCATTCTGCTCGTAGCCGCCATCTCCTTCCTCTTCACTACCGTGGCTGCCAACGCCATCGCCATCGTGGGTACCAACCCCGTGTCGGGCATGACGCTGATGACACTCATCCTGGCCTCCGTCGTGATGGTGGCCGTTGGTCTGAAGGGTACCACGGGCATGGTGGCCGCCCTGGTGATGGGTGGCGTGGTCTGCACAGCGCTCTCCATGGCTGGTGGCTTCATTACCGACCTGAAGATTGGCTATTGGCTCGGTACCACCCCTGCCAAGCAGCAGACCTGGAAGTTCCTCGGCACACTGGTTTCGGCAGCGACCGTGGGCGGTGTGATGATTATCCTCAACAAGACCTACGGCTTCACCACCGGTGCGTTGGCCGCTCCGCAGGCCAGTGCTATGGCCGCAGTCATCAAGCCGCTGATGACCGGTGTAGGTGCTCCGTGGCTGCTCTACGGCATTGGTGCCGTGTTGGCCTTGGTGCTCAACTACTTCAAGGTGCCTGCCCTGGCCTTTGCGCTGGGTATGTTCATTCCCCTGGAGCTGAACGTCCCCCTCGTGGTGGGTGGTGCTGTCAACTGGTACGTCACGACCCGAACGAAGGACGCTGAGCTTAATGCAGCGCGTGGTGAGAAGGGTACCCTGCTGGCCTCAGGCTTCATTGCCGGTGGTGCGCTGATGGGCGTGGTGAGTGCAGCGATGCGCTTCGGCGGCATCAACCTCCTCAACCCCGAGTGGCAAGAGAGCAACCTCAGCCAGTGGCTCTCGCTGGCCATGTATGCCGTGATTATCGGCTACCTCATCAAGGCCTCGATGAATATCAAGAAACAATAATCCTTTTATAAACTAAATGATAGACTAAAACTTTTTAGTAATGAAAAAGATGAATTTACGCAAGACAACACTTATTGCAGCATTGGGGTGCCTGCTTTGTGCCCCCCTCTCCATGCAGGCCCAGGACGAAGAGTACAACCCTGTGCTGCTTGCAGGTATCCGCTACCTGGACACCCCCTACGTGGCTCACACCCTGGAAGGTAACCCCACGGAAGAGCTGGTGGTGAACTGCGACGAGGTGGATTGCACCACCTTTGTAGAGTATGTACTGGCCGAAGCACTCTGCCCCAAGTCTGCCAACGGCGATATCTCTGAGTCCACCTTCGGCGATTACCTGCAGAAGATTCGCTACCGCAACGGTCAGATTAACGGCTACACCTCCCGTCTGCACTACATTGCCGAGTGGGTGAACAACGCTGTGAAGCAAGGTTTCCTGGAGGACATCACCGCCACCAACGGTCGTCAGACGCAGAAACTGCAGCTCTCTTACATGAGTAGCCACCCTGAGCAGTATGCCCAGCTGGCCAACTCACCAGCCAACGTGGCCACGATGAAGCAGATTGAGAAGGCGCTGAGCGGCTACGAGGTGCGTTATGTATCGCAGGAGGCCCTCCCCGGCCGTGGCCTCTCCTGGATTAAGAATGGCGACATCATTGCCATCACAACCAACACCCCTGGCCTTGACGTGGCTCACATGGGCATCGCCATGTTCGTGGATGGCAAGCTCACCCTGCTCCACGCCTCGTCGAAGGAGAAGAAGGTGGTGGTATCTACCGTCACCCTCTCGCAGATGCTGCAAACCAATCCCTCGTGGACCGGCATCCGCGTTTTGCGCATGAAGCCGCAGCAGTAAATCTACGGCACTGCTGAAACCGCAGCTTCCCTCCCTGGGGCTGCGGTACATCGTACCAAATAGCTCAACGGCAGCACTCCCCCACTCGTTGGAAGGAATGCTGCCGTTGCTGTATTACTGTGGGGGGGGCTGACCTTCATGTCTGCCCCCTTCAGCAGCTTATCAGAAAGGCACTTCGCCATCGGGCATGGGAGGACCTAGCGGAGAATCAATCGGCGCATAGCCGTCGTTGCCGCCCTGGCCACCGCTGTTGCCCTTCGGCGCGGAATTCATCCGTGAGCCGTAGCGCTTGCCACTGCCCCCTTCACCCGGAGGAGGTGCGATGGTGTCGTCCTCAGGATTCTGGAATCGGGTGAACTCGCCGATGAAGCGCAAGCGCACATCGCCCACGGCACCATTACGGTGCTTGGCAATGATAATCTCAGCCATGCCACGCAAGTCGTGCCCATCGGCCGAGGTATAAATCTTATAATATTCCGGTCGGTGGATGAAGCAGACCATGTCGGCATCCTGCTCGATGGCTCCCGACTCACGCAGGTCGCTGAGTTGCGGACGCTTACCCTCCTCACCCTCACGGTTCTCCACGCCACGGTTCAGCTGCGACAGCGCAATGATGGGGATGTTCAGCTCCTTGGCCAGTCCCTTGAGCGAGCGCGAGATGGTGCTCACCTCTTCCTGACGGCTGCCGTAGCTCATGCCACTGGCATTCATCAGCTGCAGGTAGTCGATGATGATGACCTTCACCCCATGCTCACGCACCAGACGGCGAGCCTTGGTGCGCAGTTCAAACACCGAAAGCGACGGGGTATCATCCACGTAGAGCGGTGCATCGAGCAGGTCACGGAGCTTGTAGTCGAGCTGCTGCCACTCGTAGTCGGCCAGCTGACCACTCTTGATTTTCTCGCTCGGAATCTCACAGACGTTCGATATCAAACGGTTCACCAGCTGCACATTGCTCATTTCCAGAGAGAAGAGAGCCACAGGATTACGGAAGTTGACGGCAATATTCTTTGCCATGGAGAGCACGAAGGCGGTCTTACCCATGGCGGGACGGGCCGCGATGATGATGAGGTCGGAATTTTGCCAACCCGAGGTCATCTTATCCAGTTTGGTGAATCCGCTCTCCAGTCCGCTCAATCCGTCGGTACGCGCTGCGGCAATCTGTATCTGCTTGTAGGCCTGTTCGATGACGGGGTTAATCTGCGTGTAATCCTTCTTCATGTTCTGCTGCGAGATTTCAAAGAGCTTACCTTCCGCCTCTTGCATCAGGTCATCCACGTCGATGGTGGGGTCGAAAGCCTTGGTCTCAATGAGGCTGGTGAAAGTAATCAGCTCGCGTGCCAGCGCCTTCTGCGCGATGATACGTGCGTGATACTCCACGTGGGCCGACGAGGCCACCTTACTGCTCAGCATCGTGATGTAGAAGGGTCCACCGGCCTCCTCCAGGTCTCCCCGCTTGTCCAGCTGGTCCTTCACCGTAAGGATATCCACCGGCTTCTGGTTGACGGCCAGGTCGGTGATAGCCGAATAGATGAGCTGGTGCTTCCGGTCGTAGAACGACTCCGGTCGGAGTATTTCGCTGACCAGCGAATAGGCATCTTTCTCAATCATCAAGGCACCGAGCACGGCCTCCTCCAGCTCGACGGCCTGAGGCTGTACCCGTCCGTAGTCGCTCACCGGCTGCGGTGTGCGGCTTTTGCTCGTGCGTGTATATTTTCTCTGTTCTGCCACGGTTATACTATATTTTTAGGTTTTGGGGCAACAAAGATAGGGATTTTTTCGTTGCGCTGTATAAGTTGAGCAGAAAAA
>JBJEKS010000058.1:0-3996 GCA_051878755.1 Bacteroides sp.
GCAGGTAGGCCTGGCTGATGCTCTGGATGGGGGTGGTGGCATTCATGATCTCGTGGGTCAATACGCGCGTAAGCCGTTGCCACGACTCCACCTCGTTTTGTGCCACCAGGCGGCCAATGTCCTGTCCCAGGTCGTTGAGTGCCTGCTGCAGGGCCCGTTCGCCCGGGAGCAGTCCCGAGGTAGGGAGTGAGAAGGTGAACTCGCGGTTGCGCATCGCCTCGCGCATCAGGTGTGCACGGGTCTTGAGCAGCTGCTGGTGGTAGAAGAGGAGGGAGAGCGTGACGACGAGCAGCAGCAGGCAGATGGTCAGTATGATGAGCAGCGTGGTCATGGCTATGGTATGAGGATGGTTCTACAGCTTCTTGATTTTGGCATAGAGCGTCTGGCGGGTGATGCCGAGCAGCTCGGCAGCCCGGCTGATGTTGCCGTGGCAGCGGTCCACCACCTTACGTACATGTTCGCTTTCCACCTGCTCCAGCGGGGTGACTTCCTTACAGCTATCAACCGCATCCTTCAGCACGCGCACCAGTTCGTCGTTGTCCCACGGTTTGGTAATGAAGTCTGCCGCCCCCGCCTTCAGCCCCTTCACGGCCAGCTTCACGTCGGCATAGGCCGTCATCAGTACAATCGGCGTGTCGGGATGACGGCGGTGGATGGCCTGCAGCCACATCAACCCCTCCTGTCCCGAGTTCATCCCGAGGGAGAAGTTCATGTCGAGCAGCACCACATCGATGCTCTCCTGCTGCAGGGTGGAGAGCACCTCCTCAGGCGAGGAGAATGTCAGGATGCGGTCAAATACCCCATCAAGACAGATCTTCAGCGCCGTGAGGATACTCTTGTTGTCATCTACCACGAGAATTGTGTGGTAGTTGTTGTCTGTTGTCATGAGGTCGGTTCAAACGTACAGGTTATTCTACATATTTTATTCTACATATTATTCTACATAAATCAGCCATCCTTTTCGGGGCTCGATGGATAACTTCTCGCCGTCAGTCAGTTTCAGCGTGGGCTGGAAAGTATCCATGGCCGGTATCACAAAGCGAGGCTTATGTGGACGGATGCCTAGCTTTTCCCAGTCGATGTGGAGGTTCACCAGCTTGGTCTCATCCGAATAGTTGCCTACGGAGAGCAACAGCTTCTTTCCGCGCTTATAGACGGTGACTTTCACCGCCTCGTCGTCCGTACTTACCGGTGCATTGGCCTCCCAGAAGCCTATCATCTGCGCTTTGTCGATACCAAACTTATCCCACTCCTTCCATACCACACGAGGGTCGCATACCACCCCTTCGGTGAGCCAGGGATGGCGCACGGTCATGCCATACTGCATGCCCAGCCACTTGTTGCCTCCACGGTGGAGCATGTCGCCCATCAGGCCGAAAGGAATGCCGCTCGATTCCACCAGCCAGTTGGCGGGGGTCATCTTGTCGTAGAGGAAACTTTCTCCGAACCAAACCTTATCTATATAGGGGAAGAACTCCGCATACTGGTTGGCCGGGCCGCGGGAGAAGCCGGTATTGGAATGGAGGTCGATGATACATCCAGGTTTGACCTCTTCCATCGCTCTGCGCATACGCTTCAGGATGTCTCGGCCGAACGAGACATCATCGAGATAGATGCCGTCGATGTCGTAATGGCGCACCATCCAGCGCAGTCCCTCGATATAGTAGTTATACCAGCGAGAGTCGCTCTCGGTGGTGAGGATGGCCGCATCGGCTGCAGCTACCATCCCCTCCTCCTCAAAGGGCTGGTACCACTGGGGCGTATAGCCAGTGACCAGGTGCTCGCGCAACCAGGGGTATCCTCCGCCTCGTCCGTCACGCAGCAGTTCGGTGCCGAGGCTACGCATGGCCCAAAGCTCAGTCACGACATTGGTCAGCTCACGCAATGTATAGTAAATCTTCACCTTGCATCCCTTCTTATGCCACTCCTGGATGAAAGGCACCAGCTTGTCACCGCTCAGGAAGGGGTAGTTGATGTAGGGATTGTAGGAGTTGGCATGGTGGATATTGATGATTCTCACGCCGGCTTTTACGTCGGCCTGGGTGGGTACGGGCTTGGCACCGTTGTGGTAGTAGCGGTCGGTGAACTGGCTCTGCAGGTTGAGCGGTTTGACGGGCGTGATGAGCAGGGCGAACTCAAACGCCATGGGCTTGTTGGCCTTCAAGGTCCGCTCTCCGCTATAGACGGTCATCCGCGTGGCCTTCTCCTCCTTCTTAAGCCGGAAGCCACCCTTGCCGCCGTTGTACCAGCTGGAGGGATAGGCAGGGCGATAGGCGTTGAGTAGCGGACCACTGTAGGTAGAGTCACGCAGCTCACAATGGAGACCCGCCTGGGCATTTCCTATCCAGAAACTGTCGAAAGGCCACAACCAGTTGGTCTGCTTGTTGACAGGAATGGAGACCCCGTGGTCATTGACCGTCATCTCGGGCGTGTCCCATTTGCCTTCGTAAGCTTGGGGCGTGTCTTGTCCGGGCAAGCCGGCACCCAGGAAGTAGGTGGCTACCTCGCGGCGCAGCGGCAGTTCGAGGCGGACATCCTTGACGGGCAGGTCGCTCTTCGGGGTCAGCGTGTAGCTGTAGTTCATCCATCCGTCGAACTCCATGCGGCCGGTGCAGGTCAGCAGCAGGTCGACATCTTCGGCTTTCCACGTCCAGGTGTAGTGGCCAGCGGTCTGCTCCGTGGTCACGGGCTGGGCCTGATAGTGACGTACCCCCTCTGCGCTCTCCACCACGAAAGCTAAGGGTGTCTGTAGTAATTCAGTGCCCCAGGTCTTGATTTGCATCGGCAAGGCGGAAGTGGAGCTAAGCGTCACGTCGCGGCCCAGGCAGCTGATGGCTTTTCCTTGGTCGTTGGCAGCTCCCTCCGTGCTATTCATCGCCGTATAGGGTAGGGTGGGGGTATCAGCCAGTCCCAGGGTGGAGTTGAGCCAGCGCAGACGGCTGTGACGCCAGGGCTCGTTATCGCCCCGTTCGGCAATCGGTTCGCCTACCACGGTGATGGCTAACGGAATCTGCTGATCTACCTGGTGGTTGGCTTTCAGCGTGATTACTCCACGGTAAGTGCCTGCGGGGGCATCGTGGGGAATATCCACGCCGAACCAGAGCGGTTGCACCTGCCCTTTGGCTACATGTACCTGTTTGCTGAATGGCTCTCCGGCGGGGTTCACTCCCTCGGTATTGAAGCAGGTGATGCGCTCTTTGCCTAATACGGTGGAGCCGTTGGTCAGGTCGGAGACTTCGTAACGCACCCCACTCAGGGCGATAGAGGGACTCCACACACCCAGTTGGAAGGCATAATACTCGTTGGGCTGAGCACTGCCCGCAAAGGGTGCTCCAGGCTGGGTACTCATCCATTGGTAAGGGAGGTATTGCCTCATGCGGATAGGCTTTGCACGATCTTCGGGAAAGACAAACCAACTCTGTTTATACTTGCGTACATAAGCATCCACCTCCTGGGCCGTGGCAATGACCTCCATCGGGTAGAAGCTGTCGAAGGCCGTGCGCGACTCGATACGCTTCACCTCAGCTTGAGGGTAATCCTTCACCAGGGCTACCGATGCAGCCCACAGCGAGTCGGTGGGCATATCCTTGAGGTAGCCGCGCCAGTAGCTGCCATTTTGTCGCTGCACGTGGTAGGGTAGGTAGTAGAAGTAATAGGTACCGGTTTGACGTACCGGCCCGAACACGATGTCGCAACGTTCATTGTTCACCTGGAGCTTCTGTACGTTGGGGATGGTGTCGCCGCTCTCGGCATGGATGAGAAGAAAACGTTTTTGAATCTCTGCCTCATCTCCCCTGCGCCACTCCAGTTGGAGCTCTACGGCTTGGGAAGCCTCTTTCACTTCAATCACGGCACGGTGATTACCCATGCCTTCGTGCCAGGGTTTATCAGCCACGGCATACGGATAAATAGGTTGTTGGGCCGTTGCCGGGAGCAGGGCCGTCAGTGTGGCGGCGATGCAGAAAAGGAATCTCAGCTGTCTCATGGTGGTTTATC
>JBJEKS010000059.1:0-3982 GCA_051878755.1 Bacteroides sp.
AAAGTTTGCCTTGACGGGCAGCTTGTGCAATATACTTATCCACGTCAATGCCTATCAATACGCGAACTCTTCCTATATTGTCAAGGAACGGGCGAAGTGAGAAATACCCCGACGCGCGAAGGAACCCAACTACCGCATCCAGATTGTGGATGTGCGGATTGTGTAGCAAGATGCCTTCAAACTCACGTATCAAGGTATTGCCCCCTTTATTGGTGAAGATATGGGGATTTATCATTTGTTCTTCCATACTGCTTTTTTTATACTATGGTTGTGCCTGTTTGCTTCTTGTTTATCGATTATCTCATCTGCAAAGATAATACTTTTCCTCGAGATAGACGCAAGAATTCTTGTAAATCTGTGTAGTAAACTTGCTTTATGATTCTAAAATTGGATTTTTTTGCGCTTTTGTTTGGATAATCGATGGATATTGTCGTATCTTTACACCACATAACATAATAAACCTAATCTATCATGAGTGAACGAACATACGCCATCTACACTTACGAGGTGAAGCCTCGCGGGAATAAGAAGCTTAAATTTGCAGGCGCTGACGACCTGAAGTTTGATATGGATGATACGCCTGAAGAGAAGGCGCACCTGATCATCGACTATGTCATGACACACGGACTGACTGTACTGGGGAAAAAACGAAAGCAGGATGTCCCGCTCATCGTCAAGGAGCTGCACGGACACGGTGATGTCTTCGCCTTCGTGCTTTGCAACGAACGCGACATGACCTACTACGAGGGAAAACAGAAGGAGAGCATCGTGACGCACCCGGGATGCTACATCGTGGTGGACAACCGCCGGGGAGTATGCCAGATTGCCGTGGAGAAGGACGATGCGTTTGACGTGGAGAGCAATCAGGCCGTGAAGTACCTGAGCCGCTCGTTTAATGACCGGCTGCATGACTACGGATTTGAGATGGTCATCAAGCACAAATTCAGCGCCCAGTCCTTCACAAAGCAGATTAAGGAACGCCTCTTTGTGCAGCGTGATGTGGTGACACGCATCGTGTGGGATTTCCCCAATACCAAGCGGGTGGTGGGTATCGATGCCACGGAGGAGCAGAGGCAATGGCTCACCTCGATAGTCAATACGGCGGTTACGGCTAAAGCCTTGAGCGGTAAGCTCACGCTGGTGGGCAGCAAGAAGAATCCCCTGGAGGCGGACAGCGAATACAATCAGCAGATTGGGCTGATGATCATGCTCAGCGCACAGAATGGCTACAACATCACCTACCACTTTGCCGACTCGGAGAAGATGTCGTTCAAGCACTCCTCGCATGCTTTCATGACCATCAAGGAGGAGCTGATACACGACTTCATGCAGGGTGTGACCGTGCATGGCGACGGCGTGGCGTGTGAGGAATCCCTGGAGCCCACCTTCGAACTGATCTGGCGGCTGGATGACATACGCCGCGAGATTGTGACGTATGACCATGAAGACGTCATCCGTGTGGATGAGTTTTGACAAGTTGCTAATCATTAAGTAAATAGCATGGAACGACTACTTGACTATTACCATTACAAGGAGCTGAAGGAGACCTATCGCAGCAACCACTGGCTCCAGGTGATTACCGACTGCTTCCGTCCGAAGCAGTCTCTTATGCAGAAGTTTCGGTTCACGGCTGAGGAGCTGTGGTTGAATACCTTTATCTGCTTGGACGATATCATCGCGCTACCTGCCGGCGAGCGTGAAGCGGCCGCCAACCGGCTGTGGTATGATCTTAACTGTGAGTTACGCGACGAGGCGCGGGAAGTGGGTCGGGAGTTTCAGGATGAGGAACTCACGATGGTCACGAGTTGGGTGGTGTTCTTCGTCGCGGTGGCACTCGGATGGACTGAACGACCTGACCTCAGGCAGCACGCCGAAACGTTGATTAACCAGGTAGCGCAGCATTACGACGCGTTGCCCCAGCTGACTGAGGTGTATCTCAGCCGGTCCAACTCCTCCTTAGGCTCGTACATGCAGGAGTACCTGGCGCAAGGTGTGCGGCTCAGCGACCGCCTGTCTAAGCGTGGGGCTGACATCCTCCCCGCACAGCTTCCGCCCACGAAGGTGGCCTCACTGAAGGAGGAGGCCATTAAGCTGCTCGTCTTCATGAAACACCAGCTCAAGGATAGCACGGTGCCCGTCATGAAGCAGTGTGATTACGACCGGATGGTCGAGGTGATCGGGCGTTTTGTCACATCAAGGAGAGTCGAGCCAATCGAGTCTCCTATCCAGACCAACCTCAAGGTGACAGAGCTGAGATATACCTTCTTCCTTGTATGGAAATCTTGTTGGAAAAAGGATATCGAGCGTGACAAGGTGGTGGACTTCCTGAAGGCCACATTCAGCCAATTCAGCCTGGTGGAGAGAGAAACCATTTATAAGAAATTCTCGGAAAAAGTGTCGGACTATTCTTACATCGAGGTGAAGAAATAGTACGTGATGCGGAGTGAAAGGTGATTCGCATCATGTCACCCTCACTTTTTTCGTGGAAATCCCATTTATTTTTCTTCTTCTTTCAGAATGTTTATTTCGTTCTGATTTATAACGTATTATATATTCTTTGAGCCGCAGTAGGGACCTACTGCGGCCAGGGGTGATTATACCCTTTGCAGAATCACCCTGAAATCACCACGAAATCACCATGCATCTTTGCGCCGTAATCCAAACAAAGAATTGACTATGGACAAAGTAAAGACAATTGGAGATGTCCTTCGGGATTTCTTCTCTGAGAGTGAGGAACCGCTTGCAGTTCAATACCGTCAATGGAGATGCCGCAAGCAAGAGTGTAGAATCTATAAATGTAATAAATCATGATGATGAGAGATTTGAAAAAGAGAAAGAATATTGACTGGGTCAAGCTGCCCGTCAATCTGATGGACGATGCCCGTGTGTGTGAACTGTTGGCACGCAAGGGAATGGCTGGGGTAGGGGTCTATCTGGCCCTGATCAGTGAGATGTATCGTCGTAAAGGGCGCTGTCTGACCAAAACGCAAATCCGCAGTCTGAAGTTCCTGAACACGTCCAATAAGACCGTGGTGCAGGTGGCGAATGATTTCGGGCTGTTCCGGCAGGACCAGTTCGGCCACTACTTTTCCGTCATCGACTTCCTGGGATTTGAAGATTCGGAATCCCTTGAGACAGCTGACCCGGTGGCCGTTGAGACGGCTACCCCCACGCCTCCCCCAAGCGAGGGCAACGCTTGCACCACGCTTACACCCCCCTCTCCAATGCCCGCGCGCATAAATAAAGACAAAGACACAGACAAAGACTATAGTCATATAGATGGCGACGGCGGCGAGACGGTTTCACCGGAGGAGATGGAGAGCATCATCCGGCAGATTCCGAAAGAGAGCGCCTGGACGGAGGCGGCGCTGATGAAGTCGGGGTTCAGTGAGCTGATACTGCGGCAATGGGACGAGACGTTGCGTCAGTTTTTGTACCATGCGTTGGCCAATTGCAAGAATCAGACCTTCTGCAGTGTGGGGGAGGCGATGCGTTACTTCCACTTCTACGTCACCAACGCCACCACCGGCCCGCAGCTCCGCAAGGCGCTGGAGGAGCACGAGCGGACGCAGCAGTCCACTGGCCTCTACTGCCACGAGGACCATGGCAGCGCCCCGGGCCACCGTTCCTACCACGGCTTCCCCTTGCCCGACGATGCCCCGCCGCGTCCCGACGAGCAGTCGGAGTGGGACTACGAGGAGCACTGCTGGCTCACCTACCGCCATGTACAGGAGGATAAGTATGCCACTGAGCAGTACTAAATACCCCGTTTACGTCCCCTAAATAGGCTATTTAGTGATGTTTTTAGGGATAAGGGATTAGGGATAAGGGATTAGGTTTCTGTCCTACGACTTGTTTCCCTGCTGTCACTGGCTCTTCTGCAATTTCGTTGAAGGCTTCTTTCCTTTGCTGTAGGGGCGGAATATTTTCCGCCCTGCATACCGCAACCGTGGATGTATTCGGGCGGAACATATTCCGCCCC
>JBJEKS010000060.1:0-3981 GCA_051878755.1 Bacteroides sp.
TCTTGTCTGTACACTTGTTAAAAATGTATTTATATAGTGCGTAATTTGCCATGGTGATTAGGTTTTATATAAGTTAAAAAGTCTGTTAAGAATTATCAGGATTATTCCATCAGTAATGTATTGAACAGTGCTCGCTTCAAGTATGCCGAGAAGAGTAGTATCACCTTGCTCTTGGCTCGTGAAATCATGACGTTAAGCCGGTTCCGGTTTAGAATGAACTCTTCCATCTGATGGATGTAATCGGTCGATGAGGAGCAGAGTGATATGATGATGAGTTCTACATCCTTCCCTTGGAGTCGTTCCACGGTATCCACTACCACCTCGTTGGCCTCTGGATACGCCTTGAGGAGGGTACGTATCAGCTTGACCTGGCAGCGGAATGGGGTAATCACGGCCAATTGGCAGGCAGGGAGCCCTCCCCGGAGGGCAGTAGCTACGAGCGATACTGCCTGAATGGCTTCGGCTTCATTATCGTCACAGCACATCGTATCAGAATCCACTTGGCAGAACTGCACCGAAGGCGTTGCCTCAAGCCGCGGGTCGGATGCCGTCCCCGACAGTGGTTGGGGGAGCACGAAACGGCGTTCAGCCGAGTAGCTGGAGGCCACGAGTGCTGCACCTGAGTCTTCGTAGAAGGCCTTGGATACCAAGGAAGTGATTTCGTGGTTCATGCGGTAGGTCTCCGTGAGGCGAAGAGTGAACGAAGGAAATCGCTCTTTGACGTAGCTGAAGATGCTACGGGCCAGCGGATGCCCAACGAGCTGCGGATGGAATACCGGGGGCATCTGTTTGTCATCCCCAATCAAGAGGATACTCCCTGCACCAAACGTACCCAACACAGCTCCTTGTGTCAGGTCCACCTGTCCGGCTTCGTCCACAAGCACCAGCATGGGAGAGAATCCGCTGGAGCGGAGGCCCAGGTTGATAATGGCTGACTGTATGGTCATGCCTACAATGGCCCCTGGGTCTGTACGTCGGCGTACCTTCTCCTTGCGTTTCTTACTGTAGTTGTAAAAAGTAGCGTATCGCTCGATATTCTCATCAAGCTCCATGGCTTTCAGCTCCTCGCCGATTTTGACCACAGGCAGCTGCCCGGCCTTGGAATGAATTTTAGCCAAGGCATTGTTGACCGCAAAATGGGTATTGGAGACGATGAGCACCTCCTTGCCTGCGTTACTGAAGAGCATGGCGATGGTGGCTAGTACGTCAGTCTTGCCCGTGCCTGGAGGGCCCTGTATCGTATAGAGTGAGGGGCGTTGTGAAGCTTTACGGATGGCTGTTTGCTGCATCTCGTTCATGTAGTTTGGCAGTTTGATGCGTTCGCTAGGCAAGGCTCCCAGTCCTTTGGCAGAGGGCTGTCTGTCACAGAAGAGCATCTTGAAGAATGCCGCACCAATGCTCCCTTCGGCTATGCGCCGAGTCAGCTCAATCAGAGGGTCGAGCATTACCATCTGACTCACCTCGATGCGGTACATACCCTCCAGTGGATAGTTACCGTCAAGCGAAAGTACTATCCCCTCTAGTTCATTCTCTACCACATTGGCTGAGAATCGCCGCTTGTTGGCCTCGCTGATTAGATAGACTGAATCACCGGAGCGTAGCTTGGTGTTATTCTCCTCGCAGCTGAAGGCGTAGTGCTGGTGCATCGACTCGGTGAACTGAGCATGGAGGATGAGCAACCCCTTCGCTACCTTCTCCTCATCGGTCAGTCCCTCTGCCGTCTCTATATCCTTCTGATAGAGGAGTTTCTCCTTTTCCAGGTAGGCCAATAGCACTTCTCGCTGATTATTCAAAAGACCTGTTTCCATAGGCTGTGTCAAGTTAAGAGGTTTTTCAGATGTTGGCGAGTTTCTGAGTCAGCCACGTAGATGTATACCCCCTTGATGGCGCGGGTCAGTAAGATGCGGTAAGCCTGAGCCAAGGTTTGGAAGAATCGGTTGCACTTGGGGAATCGGGAGTCGTAGGCTTTGAAGAGCTTGTTGTCCAACGCCTGCCTGTAGGCCGACCGGGAATAGTATGATTTATGTTTCTGGACGTACTCTTTATACTCCTTGATGGCTGCAGAGCGAGTAGAGCCGTTAGCCGTCTCTTCGGTGAATCGGGTATTGAAATACCATTCCCCGTTGCGCCACACCACATCCTCAAGCCACAAGAGCCCGATGTAGTCGTAGTCAAAGCCACGCACTACGTAGGGACAGCCTACTTCACTCAGTGGGTCATCATGCATGGTTGAACCTTCAGAAGCTTGTACAAACACATTGTATCCGTTGGGGTTGTTCCAGTATTTCCTATACTGTCCCCCATCCTTATCGGTCAAGACAAAGTCATGTCGGCCCGTGTAGCCATCATGATTCAGAGGCAAATTCCCTGATACCCATTTGCGGCTGTAGCTCGATAAGATGCGGCAATTGCACCCTGAACGGGCCATCTCATTACGGAGAGCTTGCTCCATGTCTGAGGGCCAGTCGCAGATGGTGAGCTTGAAGTGCTCCTTCCATCGGTTGTGGTTCATCAAGGGGCTATTGGTGAATAGTCTCTCTACCCATTCCACGTAGTCGGGGCTACCTGCGCAGCGAAACTGCATGCCAGCCAATGAGATGACCTCAACCTCAGCACCCAGCTCCCCGGCCCAGGCCTTGATGTCATCGGCTGAGGTACTTTCATTGTCGCGGAACGACTGCTTGCCGTCCATGAAGAAGATGCTGACCTGCGACTTATAGATGATATGGTAGCCCTGTGGCCCTGCCTGAAAACACCATCCCGAGGTCTTGTTGGTCTTGAAGCCCTCAGCCGTTGGGTTAATCAACGCATGTGCTTCGTCCACCACGCTCAGGAAGTGTTGGTTCAGTTTGTAATCACGTGTCTCTTCGTTCTGAATCATGTAGTTCACGTAGTCTCTGAAGTACTCAAAGCGCAAGGAGTTCTCATTGTCGGGGTTGACATATCTTGTATGGTCAAGGTCGCTGAAGATGGGGAGATACTTGTTTTTCATCAACGAGCCCGTGAGTCCTGGGTTGAAGGAGTTGCTGTTCAGGATCAGTCCAGCTGCTTGCACTTCACCTCCGTAAGTGTCGAAGATAGATGCCCAATTATCCTTCTGCGCACTTGATGTGGCTACGAAGACGATGTTACCGCACTCCTTCTGCTTCCGCATTTGCAATACGGCCTCCATCCATACGTTGATGGCCACAGCGCTCTTGCCACATCCGGGAGGGCCTTCTACGATGATGACTTGCTTCTTGCCGTCGTGTAAGCGTTTCAGCAGGCTATCCATCACCTTGACGAAGCCCCTGCGCTGCTCATCGAGCAGCACGAAGGGTTTTGCTTGGGTAGACTTGAAGTTGGCGGCTACTTGATTGAGTATGTTGCGGTCTTGCTTGTAGTAGCCAGCCTCAAAGGCTTGAGCAAAGGGTTCATCGCTGCGGTCTACGTGATCCAGAATGTAGTCAGCTATGGAACTGTTGACTTCGGTGTTGAAGAGGGGATACTGCTGCGTGAGCTCTCTGTTGGGAGACTTAGTGTATGGCTCCAGGGCAATGGGCTGGGAGAAGTATACACAACCGCTGACACATGCCCCTTGCTCCTGTACGGCAGAGTGGAATCGCTGGCAGTACTCCGTATAGCCTTTGACCTGCTCCGAGGGATGGAGGTGCTGCTGACCGTTGTGGTCAATCAGCCCTTCGGCCTCGCCTGGATAGTCCTGGCTTGACTTGAGCCAGTTCTTCAGCTCTACGATAACCACCTGCTTCTGCTCCTGTTTAGCCCCGACGAGTACCAGGTCACACCATGCCGAGGCAGCAGGGAGCTTGTACTCCAGCAGCAGGTTGCTGGTGGAGATATGCACTTGGCTGATTTCAGGTCGGCGTTTGACGCAAAGGCTCAGCATCTTACTCACTTCGCTGTAGGATGCGGCCCAGGCCTTGCGCTCTTCGTCACTTACGACGCGCGTTATACCGGCTATTTCCTCGATTAAGCCGTTGA
>JBJEKS010000061.1:0-3940 GCA_051878755.1 Bacteroides sp.
GGTTGGGCAGTCGTGCCCATCGTGCGGTATTGACCTCGACGGCGCTCTGCTCGGCTGCGTTGGCCGTCTGCTTGATGCTGACGTTATGTTCGATGGCGTAGTCGATGCATCGCCTGAGGCTCCAGGCATCCTGCGTCAGCTGAGCTTGCGTCAGCTGCTGAGCGGGCTGCGCTTGCGGCAGTTGAGCCAGGCAGGTAGAGGCAGTCAAGCCCCCCATCATCAGGCCCAAAGCTATGGTAGTTGTTCTGTACATCATTTCAGTTTTTGAGTTTTTAAGTTTTTGAGTTTTGAGTTTTTTGAGTTTTTTGAGTTTTTTGAGTTTTGAGTTTTGAGTTTCATCAAATCCGTTGCAGGTATCTTCTTCCTTTGCTGTAGGGGCGGACCTATGTGTCCGCCCGAATACGCCCACGTTTGCGGTTTTCAGGGCGGACACATAGGTCCGCCCCTACAGGCGATTAGCTTCCTGTCCTATCCCGTAAAACTATTACTCGTAGCTCGTAGCTCGTAGCTTGTAGCTAAATAAGTGCTCGTAGCTTGTAGCTAAATAAGTGCTCGTAGCTCGTAGCTAAATAAGTACTCGTAGCTATTACTCGTAGCTTGTAGCTCGTAGCTTGTAGCTTAAAAAATAGCTCGTAGCTAAACAGAAATTACTTCTTCTCCGCGCCTCTGACCTGCTCATCCTTCTTGAGGCCCTCCTTGATGGCAATCTTGATGCCGTCGCTCATGCCAATCTGAATCTGGCGGCGCTCAAACTGCTGCGGCTCGGCTTGCGTGAGCACATAGACGAAGGTCGAGTCGCCGCTGAACTCCACGCACCCCTCGGGGATGGCCAGCGTCTGCTCCAGGCGCTCGAGCACGATCTCCGCGTTGGCCGAGTAGCCCGAACGGATGGTCACGCCGCTGGGTGGGGTGATGGCTGCCTTGATCTCAAACTGGTTGGCGCCGTTGGTCTCCACGCCCTTGGGCGAGATATACTCCAGGGTGGCGTCGAAGGTCATGCCCTGCAGGGCGCCCAGGGTGAGCTTCACGGGCATCCCCTCGCTCACGCGGCCCACCTCCGTCTCGTCCACGTTGCCGCGGAAGATAAGGTCGTTCATGTTGGCCACGGTGGCGATGGTGGTGCCGTCGTTGAAGGTGTTGGACATGATGACCGAGTTACCCACCTTGATGGGTACGTCGAGAATCAGGCCGTCGATGGTGCTGCGAATCAGGGTGCTGCTGAAGGAGGCGCTGCTCTTGGTGATGCCCTCCTTGACGATTTCCAGGTTGTCCTTGGCCGTCTGCAGCTCCTCGCGCGCCTTGCTCACGTTGACCTGCTCCTTCTCGTACTCCTCGCGGCTGACGAGCTGCTGCTCGTAGAGCTGCTTGATGCGGCTGAAGTCGGTCTCCGCCTGTCGGGCGCTGATGTCGGCCAGTCGCACGCGGCTTTCGGCGCTGTTGAGCGAGCCCAGTTCGGGGATGACCTTCACCTTGGCGATGACCTCTCCCTTGCGGATGGTCTGTCCGGCCTCCTTATAGACCTCGTCGATGATGCCGGAGATTTGCGGTTTGATGAGCACCTCGTCGCGTGGCTCCACCTTCCCCGTGGCCACGGTACTCTTCACCAGGTCAGTCAGTTCCGGCTGATGCAGTTCATACACTTTCACTTCGGGCTTCGACTTCTGATACAGGAAGACGAAGGTCCACACAAAGACCAGTCCAATAGCGCAAAGACCGGCCACCTTAAAGAATTTTTTTGTCTTCATATCGTTGGGTTTTGTTTGTTTTTTTATTCATCCCTTATCGCCTCAATGGGCTTGATAGCCATGGCTCGGTAGGCGGGAGCCAGGCCGGCCAGGAGGCCCAGGGCGGCCAGGAGCAGACAGGTGCCTACGGCCATCGCGAACGATACCTGGTAGTGCACCTGGATGTCGCCGGGCGGATTGACCGCCGTCTCCAGTACGTGAAGCACGAACACCGCAAACGTGATGCCACTCATGCCTGCCACCGAGGTGAGCACGATGCTCTCCGACAGGATCTGATGCAGGATGTCCTGCGGACGGGCACCAATGGCACGGCGGATGCCTATCTCCGTGGTGCGCTCCTTGACCGTCACCATCATGATGTTGCTCACGCCGATGGCCCCGGCAAACAGGGTGCCCAGGCCCACCATCCACATCAGGATGCGGATGCCCGTCATCAGGTTATCCACCATCGAGAACATCGCCTCCGCATTGAGCATCATCACCGCCTGCTTGTCGTCCGGCGAGATGAGGTGAGGCTCCTTCACCACGGCTTCCACCGCTGGCTGCACGTCCGTCACGCGCACGCCCTTCTTCACCGTGAAGCAGACCACATCCACGGTCTTGCCCACGTTGTAGGCCTGCTGCATCGTGGTGTAGGGCAGGACGATGCTTTCCGATGCCGGGCCCTGGATATTCATGTTGCCTTCACCATCATTCATGCCGATGATGCGGTAGTAGATGCCATCCACTTGGAGTTTTTTTCCACAGGGATCCTCTCCCTTCTTGAAGAGTGACTCGTAGACGCGCTTGCCGATGACGCACACCTTGCGTGCCTCGCGCACATCGACGTCGTTGATGAAGCGGCCATATTTGATGTCCTGGTGCTCGATGTATTCATAGTCGGGGTAGAGCCCCTTCACGCAGCAGCTGTATTTGTTCTCCCCGTAGATGGCGTTCTTGCCCCAGAGGGCGAACGAAGGGGTGACCAGGTCAACGCCCTCCACGCTCTTGATACGCTCCACATCCTTCAGCTCGAGCGACCACCAGCGCCCCTTGCGGAAGCCCTTGTAGGCCTCGCTCGTAGGTTGCGCCACCACGAAGGCCGAGTTTTGCGCGAAGCCTTCGAACTGGCGTTGCATCTGCTGCTCCATGCCCTTTCCGCCCCCGATGAGGCTGACCAGCATGAAGATACCCCAGAAGACGCCAAAGGCCGTCAGCAGGCTTCGCGTGCGGTTGCGCGTTATCGTGACGAGAATCTCTTCCCAAGTATCTCTATCATAAAGTTTCATGACAATAATATAATAAAAGTATTTTCTAATATAACCATATTAATAACTCTCCTCCCTTTAAGGGAGGCCGGGAGGGTCTTTGGGTTTGGCCTACCCTTTTACATCGCATTCAGTGCCTCGATGGGGCGGATGTGTGTGGCTTTGCGGGCGGGGAAGAATCCGGCCAAAGTACCTGCGATGATAAGGGTGATCGTCGCTTGTACGGCAATACGCAGGTCAACCGTGGGATCGGTAAAGAAGGTCTGTTGAAACATGCCTGCATCCATCGTCTGACTTCCGAAGTAGGTGTCCATCCACTCCGTTACCCCGATGCCTGCCACCATACCCACGTAGCCAAACAGCGTGGTGATGACGATGCTCTCTGAGATGATGAGCCACAGGATGGAGCGTGGTTTGGCTCCCAGGGCTTTGCGGATACCTATCTCGTGGGTGCGCTCCTTCACCGTGATGAGCATGATGTTGCTCACGCCCACGATGCCGCTCAGCAGCGTGAAGATGCCGATCACCCAGATGGCCGTGGTCAGGATGCCCATCGCTTTCTGCGACTGGATGTACTGGCGCATGCGGTTGCCCACCCATACGGCCCCCGTGTCGTCGGGGTCGAAGCGGTGGAGGCGCGCCAACATGCGGTAGTAGCGGTTCTCGAAATCGATGTTGCTCTCCTCGTCGTTGAGCCCCTGGGTGGTGAAGACCAGGTAATCCATCTTGTTGCCGCGGTTGTAGATGGTCTGCAGGGTGGTGTAGGGCACGTAGGAGGCGCGCCGTCCCTGGTCGCCCATGTCGCCGTAGATGCCCACCACCTGGAAGGAGAAGGCGCCCACGTTGATGTACTCGCCCACGGGGTCTCTGTGGAGCTGCTTGAAGAGGGTCTCGGCCGTGATCTTGTGGGGCACGATGACCTTGCGCCGCTCCTGGATGTCAATCTCG
>JBJEKS010000062.1:0-22688 GCA_051878755.1 Bacteroides sp.
GGGCCGCCTGGAACGGCAAGAAGGCGGTGCTCACCCTGCGTAACCCCGCAGCCTCATCGCAAAGCATCAAGCTCACCCTGCGTCAGGCTCTAGAGATACCGGCTCACGTCAAGGGCAGCATCACGCTGACTGACGGCTTCACCCAGCAGCCCCTGGAAGGCCTCCCCACGGGAGCCCCCATCGACATCGACCAGGAGCTGAGCATTGAGATGCCTGCCTCCACCGTCTATATCTACGACGGTCAGTGCAAGTAAGGCACGCCAGCGATACCAGTAAGATACACGTGCAATACAAATAAAGAAGTTCCGCACCCCTACACCAGCAGGGCGTGCGGAACCTCTATTTTGGGGCGACTGAAATTTTTGCGGAGAAATGAAAAAAACACTTCATACTTCATATTTCTCTATATTGTATTGATTCACTGACTGTTATAACATGGTGTATGTATGAGGTGTGAGGTGTATTCCATCATCAGAACGGATTTTCATTTCATGCTCATCATCCACTGTAGGGGCAGACCTGCGTGTCTGCCCGAAAACACCCACCGTTGCGGTATGCAGGGCGGACGCATAGGTCCGCCCCTACAATTATCAGAGGATTATCACCTCAATGATAAACTTTTATCATCACAAGGAAAATAAATTCCCCTCTGAATGAAAACGGATTAACATTGTAATGAAAAGACAAACTGTTACTTCTCCCCCAGTTCAATGACCTCCAGGTCGCTGAAGCTGCCACCATCGACGGCGAAGCGCACCAGAGTGCGGACGCGGTGGAAGCCCTGCTTGCCTGCCGCACCCGGGTTGATGTGGAGCATGGAGAGGGTCTTGTCGTACTTCACCTTGAGGATGTGGGAATGGCCGCTGATGAAGAGCTGCGGCGGACGGGTGAGCAGCGAACCGCGCACCGAAGGGTCGTAGTTGCCGGGATAGCCGCCGATGTGCTTCATCAACACCTCGGCCCCCTCCACCTCGAAGCGCAGCGTCTGCGGAAAGCGAAGGCGAAGCTCGCGACTGTCGATGTTGCCATACACCGCACGCAGGGGGCGGAAGGCGGCCAGGCGGTCGGCCACCTCCAGCGAGCCGATGTCACCCGCATGCCATATCTCGTCGCACGGCTCGAAGTAGCGCTCATAGCGCTCGTCCCAGTAGCCGTGGGTATCGCTCAGTAATCCAATTTTCTTCATCTTAATCAATATGTTAGCTATTTTGCATACAGAATATTTGTTTATGTCGGCAAAGTTAGATAATTTTGCAGAAAAATCAGTGATTCATGGCCGTGGAAAACAGATATTTTAAGCGAGACATCAGTTGGCTGTCGTTCAACTACCGCGTACTGATGGAGGCTGCCGACGAGACATTGCCTCTGTATGAGCGCATCAACTTCATCTCCATCTATTCGTCCAACCTGGAGGAGTTCTACAAAATCCGCGTGGCCGACCATAAGGCGATTGCCGAGGGAGTGATTCCCGCCGAGGACGGCGAGAGCCAGCAGGAGGCGGTAGAGCTGATGGAGGCCATCAACAGGGAGGTGACCCGCCAGCTTGACGAACGCGTGCGCATCTATGAGCAGCTCATCCTGCCCGCCATGCGCAAGCAGCACATCGTCTTCTACCAGAGCCGCAACGTGGAGCACCAGGAGCATAAGGAGTTCGTCAACCGCTTCTTCCGCGAGGAGATCATGCCCTTCCTCTCGCCCGTACCGGTGAACAAAGGGGTGGTGTCGTTCCTGCGCACGGGGCGTCTCTACCTGGCCGTGAAGCTGCACCAACGCGGCGTGGAGCCCATCTCGCCCCTCTACACGCAGTACTTCGTGATGAAGCTGCCCTACAGCAAGGTGCCTCGCTTCATTGAGCTGCCCAAGGTGGGCGATGACTACTACCTGATGTTCATCGAAGACATCATCAAGGCCAACCTCGATGCCATCTTCCCGGGCTACGAGGTGGAGAGCAGCTACTGCATCAAGATTTCGCGCGACGCGGACATCATGATTCCCGATACGGCCAACACGCAGGAGATTGTGGAGACGGTGAAGAAGAAGCTGAAGAAACGCAAGATTGGTGCCGTGTGCCGCTTCGTCTATGACCGCGCCATGCCCGAGGAGTTCCTGCAGTTCCTGGTCAATGCCTACCACATCAGCCCCAGCGAGCTGGTGCCCGGCGACAAGCACCTCAACCTGGAGGACCTGCGCCTGCTGCCCAACCCCAACCCCGACGTGAAGCCCATCCGCAAGCCGCAACCCATGCACCTGGGCTGCCTCGATGCCGAGGCGAGCATCTTCAGCTACGTGGAGAAGCGCGACCTCCTCATCCACTATCCCTACCACTCGTTCGACCACTTCATCCACTTCCTCTACGAGGCGGTGCACGACCCCACCGTGCGCGAGATTATGGTGACGCAGTACCGCGTGGCGGAGAACTCGAGCGTCATCAACACCCTCATCGCTGCTGCGCAAAACCACAAGAAGGTGACTGTCTTCGTGGAACTGAAAGCCCGCTTCGACGAGGAGAACAACCTGGCCACGGCGGAGATGATGAAAGCGGCAGGCATCCACATCATCTTCTCCATCCCCAAGCTCAAGGTACACGCCAAGACGGCCCTCGTGCTGCGACGCGACAAGCAGGGGCACAAGCTGCCGGGCTTTGCCTACATCAGCACGGGCAACTTCAACGAGAAGACGGCCAAGCTCTATGCCGACAGCGGCCTCTTCACCTGCAACGCGGTCATCGTCAACGACCTGCATAACCTCTTCCGCACCTTGCAGGGCAAGCAGGGGGCCACCTTCCACCGCCTGCTCGTGGCACAGTTTAACCTCATCCCCGAGCTCAACCGCCTCATCGACCGCGAAATCGCCCTGGCCCGCTGCGGCAAACAAGGACGTATCGTACTGAAGATGAATGCCCTGCAGGACCCTGCCATGATAGAGCGTCTCTACGAAGCCTCGGAGGCCGGAGTGCAGATAGACCTCATCGTGCGCGGCATCTGCTGCCTGATACCCGGGCAATCCTTCAGCCGCACCATCCGCGTGACGCGCATCGTCGATACCTTCCTGGAGCATGCCCGCGTATGGTACTTCGGCGGTGGCGGTAAGCCGGAGCTTTTCCTGGGCTCGCCCGACTGGATGCGGCGCAACCTCTACCGGCGCATCGAGGCCGTGACCCCTATCCTCGACCCATCGCTCAAGCAGGAGCTCATCGACATGCTGCAGATTCAGCTCGACGACCGCCGCAAGGCCTGCACGGTGGATGAGCAGCTGCGCAACGTCTGGAAGAGCCCCCATCCGCAGAAGGAGAAGGTAAGGGCACAATACACCTTCTACGACTACCTGAAGGCCAAGAACCTCTGGACCGTACAGGGGGACAACCGCGATACGCTGTAGGCGATTCGCGACACGCTGTAACCGATTCACATCATGATGTAACCGAATTGTAACACGCCGTAACCGGATTGTAATATGTATGACACGCCGGTGCAACAGGGCTGAACGACCTTTGCACCAGGAAATATCATTGTATAACAATACGTGTCATAACATGGAAACAATCTACCTGGGCATCGTCATCTTCCTCTTTGTGCTGGCCATCTTCGACTTGGTGGTGGGCGTGAGCAACGATGCCGTCAACTTCCTCCAGTCGGCCGTGGGAGCCAAGGCGGCCCCGTTTCGGACCGTGGTCATCATCGCCGCCATCGGCGTCTTCATCGGCGCCTCGCTGAGCAACGGCATGATGGACATTGCCCGCCACGGCATCTACCAGCCCGAACACTTCTACTTCGCCGAAATCATGACCATCCTGCTGGCCGTGATGCTGACCGACGTGGTGCTGCTCGACCTCTTCAACACGCTGGGCCTGCCCACTTCGACTACGGTATCGATGGTGTTCGAGCTGCTGGGCGGTACCTTCGCCCTCTCATTAATTAAGGTATGGGGCAACGACTCGCTGCAGCTGGGGCATCTCATCAACACCGACAAGGCACTGCAGGTCATCATGGGTATCTTCGTCTCCGTGGCCATCGCCTTCTTCTTCGGCATGGTGGTGCAATGGCTGGCCCGACTCATCTTCACCTTCAACTACAAGCGCCACGAGCGCTGGAGCATCGCCCTCTTCGGCGGCATAGCAGCCACTTCCATCATCTACTTCATGCTCATCAAGGGACTGAAGGACAGCTCGTTCATGACACCAGAATACAAAGCATGGATTCACGGCAACACCTGGCTGCTCATCGGCATCTTCCTGGCCGTCTTCACCGTGCTGATGCAGATACTCCACTGGCTGAAGGTGAACATCTTCCGCGTGGTGGTGCTGATGGGAACCTTCGCCCTGGCCCTGGCCTTTGCGGGCAATGACCTGGTGAACTTCATCGGCGTACCCCTGGCCGGCTATTCGTCGTACATCGACTACATGAACAACGGCCTCGGAGCCGGGGCCGACAACTTCCTCATGACCTCGCTCTGCGGCTCGGCCCGCACACCCTGGATTTTCCTCTTTGGTGCCGGAGTCATCATGGTCTATGCCCTGGCCACCTCGAAGAAGGCGCAGAACGTCATCAAGACCTCGGTCGATCTAGCCCGTCAGGACGAAGGTGAGGAGAACTTCGGCAGCACGCCGATAGCCCGTACGCTGGTACGCACCAGCCTCGCCCTGGCCAGCGGTATGAGCAAAATCGTGCCGTTGCAGACGCAGGAGTGGATCAACCGCCGCTTCTGCAAGGATGATGCCATCCTGGAGAACGGAGCCGCCTTCGACCTGGTGCGCGCCTCGGTGAATCTGGTGCTGGCCGGTCTGCTCATCGCCGTGGGTACCTCGCTCAAGCTCCCTCTCTCTACCACCTACGTCACCTTCATGGTGGCCATGGGCTCCTCACTGGCTGACCGTGCCTGGGGACGTGACTCAGCGGTCTATCGCATCACGGGCGTGCTGAGCGTCATCTCTGGCTGGTTCATCACCGCGGGAGCCGCCTTCACCATCTGCTTCTTCGTCACCATGCTGGTGCACTACGGCGGCACCACAGCCATCGTCATTGCCATCGCCCTGGTGATCTTCATGCTGATACGCAGCCAGGTGATGTACCGCCAGCGCAAGGCCAAGGAGAAGGGCGACGAGGTGATGCGCCACCTGATGCGCAGCCACGACAACGCCGAAATCCTCGCCCTGCTACGGCAACATACGCGTGAGGCCCTGTCCGACGTGCTGGAGTTCGTGCAGAGCAACTTCGAGCTGACCGTGCGCTCCTTCCTCAAGGAGAACCTCCGCGGATTGCGAAGGGCCATGGGCTCGGTGAAGTTCAGGAAACAGCAGCTCAAGCAGATGAAGCGCGAAGGCACCGTGGCCGCTTGCCGCCTCGACAACCACACCATCCTGGAGAAGGGTATCTACTACTACCAGGGCAACGACTTTGCCAGCGAGCTGGTCTATAGCGTAGGGCGCCTCTGCGAACCCTGTCTGGAGCATGTGGATAACAACTTCAGTCCGCTCGACGAGACGCAGAAGCTGGAGTTTCACGACGTGGCCGAGGACATGATTTACCTGATGCAGTCGTGCCGTCTGCGCCTGAGCAGCAACAGCTACGGCGAAATCGAGGAGGAGATGAAGAAGGCCTCCATGATCCTGGAGCAGCTGGCCAACCTCAAGCAGAAGGAGCTGCAGCGCATACAGGACCAGGTGGGCAGCATCAAGGTGAGCATGGTCTATCTCACCATGATACAAGAGGCGCAGAACATCGTGAACTACACCATCAACCTGCTCAAGGTATCGCGCAAGTTCCAGGAATAAAAAAAGGCTAGAAAAAAAGGGCTTAGAATCGAAAGAAAAAAGTAACTTTGCAAACAAATAGACAGCTTATGGATATCAAACGTATATTGGTAGTGGACGATGAGGAGGACCTCTGTGAAATCCTCAAGTTCAACTTGGAGAACGAGGGCTACCTCGTGGATACGGCCAACTCGGCCGAGGAGGCGCTCAAACTGAGGCTCACCGACTACAGCCTCCTCCTGCTGGACGTGATGATGGGCGAAATCTCCGGATTCCGCCTGGCCAGCATGCTCAAGAAGGAGAAGGCCACAGCGCATATACCCATCATCTTCATCACGGCCAAAGACACGGAGAACGATACCGTGACGGGCTTCAATCTCGGAGCCGATGACTACATCTCCAAACCCTTCTCGCTGCGCGAGGTGGCGGCACGCGTCAAGGCAGTGCTCCGACGCTCCAACAACGAGGAGGAGCATCCCACAGGACCCACGACCATCAACTACCGCAACCTCGTGATGGACCTGAACAAGAAGAAGGTCAGCATTGCCGGTGAGGAGGTACCCCTCACCAAGAAGGAGTTTGAAATTCTCCACCTCTTCCTGAATCATCAGGGACGCGTCTTCTCGCGCGAGGAGATCCTGAGCCGCGTATGGAGCGACGAGGTCTATGTGCTCGACCGCACCATCGACGTCAACATCACCCGTCTGCGCAAGAAAATCGGGGAGTATGGAAAGTGCATCGTAACACGCCTGGGCTATGGATACTGTTTTGAAGCCGAATAACGAGAGCCACTTCATCTCGTTCAGCAACCGGCTGTTCTTCTCGGTCGTGGCCCTCTTCGTGCTCTCGGTGGGCTTCTTCATGGCCTATCAGTACCAACGGGAGAAGGCCTTCAAGGTGGAACTGCTCGACCTCAAGCTGCAAGACTACAACGACCGGCTCCACCTGGAGCTGGAGGGGACCGACGTGGAGGAGTGGCCTCAGCGCATCGACAACTACCTGCAGCACCACATGGACCAGGAGCTGCGCATCACGCTGATTCTGCCCGACGGCAGCGTCATCTACGACAACAGCCAACCCCATCCAGCCAGCCAGAGCCTCTCCGATGGCCACATGCAAGCCACGGAACATGAGCTGAACAATCACCTCACCCGCCCTGAAGTGGTGGAGGCGCTTCACCAAGGCAAGGGGTGCGACATCCGACGCACCTCCGAAACCACCGGGACGACCTATTTCTACTCGGCCACGGCCTTTCCCAGGGTCATCATCCGCTCCGCCCTGCCCTACAACCTCAGCCTGGTGCGCTCGCTGGCAGCTGACTACCGCTACCTCTGGTTCGCGCTGATGCTGACGCTCGTGCTCCTCTTCTTCTTCTACCAGCTCACCTCACACCTGGGCCGCGCCATCAACCAGCTGCGCGTATTCGCCCTCCGTGCCGACCGCAACGACCCCATCGACCCGGAGATGCAGAAGGAGTTCCCCCACAACGAGCTGGGCGAAATCTCGCAGCACATCATTCAGATTTACAAGCGATTGGTTGATACCAAGGAGGCACTATACATCGAGCGCGAAAAGCTCATCACCCACCTGCAAACGGCTCGCGAGGGACTCGGCGTCTTCACCAGCTACAAGAAGGAAATCCTGGTCAACAGCCTCTTCACACAGTACTTCAACCTCATCTCCGACCATAACCTGGAGCGGGCCGAGGAGATTTTCCGCGTGAAGGAGTTTGCCCCCATCAACGACTTCATCAACAAGGCCGACCGCCGCTCGCAGATGAAGGAGGAGCGGCGCATGTCCATCACCATCAACAAGAACGGACGCATCTTCATCGTGGAGTGCATCATCTTCCAGGATCTGAGCTTCGAAATCTCCGTCAACGACATCACCCAGGAGGAGGAGCAGAGCCGACTGAAACGTCAGCTCACGCAAAACATCGCCCACGAGCTGAAGACCCCCGTAAGCAGCATCCAAGGCTACCTGGAGACCATCGTCAGCACCGACAACCTGCCGAAAGAGAAGCTGGACAGCTTCCTGGAGCGATGCTACGCCCAGAGCAACCGACTGAGCCGGCTGCTGCGCGACATCTCTACCCTCACCCGCATGGACGAGGCTGCCAACATGATTGAGATGGAGCGTGTGGATATCAGTCTGCTCGTGGCCAACATCATCAACGAAGTGGCCCTGGAGCTGGCGGAGAAGCAAATCAGTGTGGTCAACGCCTTGAAACCCAAGATACAGGTGCAGGGCGACTACTCCCTGCTCTACTCCATCTTCCGTAACCTGATGGACAACGCCATAGCCTATGCCGGAACGGGCATCCGGGTGACGCTGCAGTGCTTCCGCGAGGATGAGCAGTACTACTACTTCAGCTTTGCCGACACTGGCGTTGGGGTAGCTCCCGAACACCTGAGCCGCCTCTTCGAGCGCTTCTACCGCGTGGACAAAGGGCGCTCACGCAAGCTGGGAGGCACCGGCCTGGGACTGGCCATCGTGAAGAATGCCGTACTCATCCATGGGGGCACCATTCAGGCTAAGAACACACTGGGTGGAGGATTGGAATTTGTCTTTACGCTGGCAAAATGCCCGTAACCCAAGTCAAGACGAAATCGGGGAAAAGTCTGTAAGCCATAGCGTAACGTTGCTGCAGCGGGGAGCGGTATTCCTTCGCCACGAAGCTGCCCTCGGTAGCTACCGGGAAAGAAAAGAGGCGCAGATGCTCCTTGAAATCGACCGCCTCTTGCTGCTCCAGGCTCTTGTAGAGTGCCTCCTTGGCCGACCAATGGAGCAGTAGAGCCGCCACAGGCGACCCCTGATAGAGGGGTGTCCCTTCATCCTCGCGGAGAAAGCGAGAAGCCACCTTCCGCACCCGTTCACCCCACTGCTCAATGTCAATCCCAGGCCTACTGCCCCAGGGGGCCAGCGCCACAGCCACATACCCCTTGGTATGCGAGATGCTGAGCGCCCGCGACCGGTCGAGCAGATAGGGAGCACCCACCGAGGTATAGCCTATCACGGCATCATCCGCATGGAGTGCATCGGCAGCACCATCGGCCTTGCTCTGTTCAAGCATCGTGAGCAGCAGCAAGCGCACCGAGAGCCACTCCTGCCTCCGGTGGGGAGCCGTAAAGCGCTCTACACCCTGCGAAACAGCCACAGGCAGACGAGAGAGCAGTTCGGCCTCATCCTCCTCCATCCTCCAGATGCCTATCTCGACATCGGCACTACGGAAATGTGCATAGAGAGCCATACGCGCTAAGGGATAAAGGGGTGACGTCAATCCTCTGCCTTGCCCTCGGAAGGGGTGGCATTGATGGTAAACTTGATTTTCAAGATGCGGCGTTTGTCCATCTCGAGCACCTCAAGCTCATACTCGCGATAGGTCACCTTCTCGTGACGCTTGGGGAACTCGCCCTTCAGCTCCAGCATCAAGCCTGCCAAGGTATCGGCATCGCCTGCCACCTCGTCGAAGGTCTCCTCGTCAATATGCGTCACCTTATAGAAGTCAGTGAGCAGCGTCTTGCCCTCAAACACCCAGGTATGATCGTTCAGCTGGGTATAGGTGCGCTCCTCGTCGTCGTACTCGTCGTGAATCTCACCCACAATCTCCTCGATGATGTCCTCCATGGTGACGATGCCCGAGGTACCACCAAACTCATCCACTACAATGGCAATGTGAATCTTATTGGCCTGAAAATCACGCAACAGGTCATCAATCATCTTGGTCTCGGGCACGAAGTAAGCAGGGCGGATGAGCGACTGCCAGCGGAAGTTGGTCCCTTTGCCCAGGTGAGGCAGCAGGTCCTTGATGTAGAGCACGCCCTTGATGTTGTCGCGGTTGCCCGAATAGACGGGAATGCGCGAGTAGGCATTCTCAACAATGCACTTCAGTACCTCGTTGAAGGGGGTACGGATATCGAGGTCAACCACATCGAGGCGCGAGGTCATCACCTCCTTGGCCGTCTCGCCGCCGAAGCGGATGATGCCCTCCAGGATGTTGGTCTCCTCCGAAAGCTCCTCCTTGTCGGTCAGCTCCAGCGCTTGCGAGAGCTCATCCACGGA
The DNA here is from genome assembly GCA_051878755.1 of Bacteroides sp. Taxonomy (GTDB): domain Bacteria; phylum Bacteroidota; class Bacteroidia; order Bacteroidales; family Bacteroidaceae; genus Bacteroides. The sequence goes on from JBJEKS010000062.1 coordinate 9,812, forward strand.
AATCTGATGGTTTGTATGGCCCACATGCTTGTTGATGAACGACGTAGAGCGCACCAACAGCGAGGAGAAGGGATAGAACAGGGAGCGGCAGAAGGAGATGCCGGGGGCGGCAAAGCGACAGAAGGCCAACGTATTCTGCGCAGAGAATATCTTCGGCATAATCTCACCAAAGAGCAACAGCAGGAAGGTGAGGGCCACGGTGAGAATCAGAAACTCAGCCAACGGCGAACCGAAATGCACCACCTGCATGAAGAAGATGTTACAAAGCATGATGATAGCCACGTTGACCAGGTTATTGGTAATCAAGATTGTAGCCAGCAACCGCTCAGTATCTTCGAGGAGTTGGTTCACTTTCCTATCCACAGAGAGCTTCTCCTCCGACAGGGTATTCAAATCGGAAGGAGAGAGCGAAAAAAAGGCAATCTCGGATGCAGAAGCAAAGCCGGAAAAGAGCAGCAGCACTCCGGCCAAAACAATCGCGGCAATAGCTGAAGCAGAGGGGGAAACGAAGGTTATCCCACTAAAGATGTCTGTCAGCTGGCATAAATAAGCGTCAGGGTCCAAAGAATCGGGTTTTAGTTAAACAATAAGAGAAACGTTTAATCAGCAGGAGCTGCAGCAGGCTTGGGAGAGAGCATCTCCATCACATCCACGAAAATCTCCGTCACGTAACGGGTGATGCCCGAGGCATCATCGTAGGAGCGGGTCTGAATCTTTCCCTCCACATAGAGCTTCTCGCCCTTGTGTACATACTTGTCCACCACCTCGGCAAGACGGCCGCGGAAGACCAGGTTGTGCCATTCCGTGCGTTCGGGGACTTGCGTACCGTTGGCCAGCGTATAGGCTCGCTCGGAAGTAGCCAGCGAAACCTGAGCCACACAGTTTCCTCTATCGTAGTAGGTCACCTTAGGCTCCTTACCGACATTTCCCAAAAGTATCACTTTATTGATGGACATAGTTCCTAATGATTAAAAATTTTGCCCAAAAGTAGAGAGAATATTCACACGATGCAAGCTTTCGACCGTTTTTTTATAAATATTTCTCGAAGAAGGCCTGGATTAAGCGGGGAACAGCGTAGTTTTCCACTTCGGCCACGGATGTACGGAGGAAAGTGGAGAAGGAACGGGTATCCTCAGGGAGCACAACCTGGAAGAAGGAGGCATGGATGGTGCGGTGCGACAGCTGATGCTTGATCCCCTGCTGCAGGAACTCCACCTGAGGCTCCTCACCCGGCGCAAGGAACCGGGCGAAAGCATCGGTGCGCACCAACTGCTCCACACTGAGCGGAGCATCCGACTCGACCAACGGCAATTCGTAGAGTCCCTTCCAGATATCGTCGGCTTGGCGCTTATTAAAAAAGGTATATGCGCCCGCGCGAACATATATATAATGGAAGTAACGGTCGGTGACCTTCGTCTTGTGGCTCTTCACGGGATAAGCCTCCACGGCCTGCTGCTCCAGCGCACGACATCCCCCCGCGAAGGGACAGGCCTCACAGCGAGGCTGACGGGGCGTGCAGACAAGGGCACCAAAGTCCATGATGGCTTGATTGAAGTCAGCAGGGTGCTCCTTGGAGAGCAGCGTCTGAGCCAGTTGCCCCACCTCACGCTTGCCCGCTGCCGTATCAATGGGTCGGTCGATGCCGAAGAAGCGGGTCAGAACCCGATAGACATTGCCATCCACCACCGCACAGGGCAGGTCGTAGGCAAACGAGCAGATGGCCGCCGCCGTATAATCCCCCACCCCGCTCAATGCCCTCACCTCCTCGTAGGTGCGGGGGAAAGCCCCCTGGATGGAGCGGGCAGCCTCATGCAAGTGGCGGGCACGCGAGTAATAACCTAATCCCTGCCAATACTTCATCACCTCGTCGAGCGAGGCAGCAGCCAAAGAGACCACATCGGGAAAGCGCTCCACGAAGCGCAAATAGTAATCCATCCCTTGCTCCACACGGGTCTGCTGCAAGATGATTTCCGAAATCCAGATACGGTAGGGGTCGCGACTTTCGCGCCAGGGCAAGTGGCGTCCAAATGCCTTATACCAAGTCAATAATAGCTCTGCAAACTGTTTCATGATGCAAAAATAGCCCTTTTTTGGGGTAGTTATCGACCTCTGAGCGCACTTTTTTTCAAAAAACTACAAAATAATTTTTCTGAGCCACCAAAAAGCTATATATTTGCAGTCCAAAAAATTAGAAAACCATATTAATAATCATAATAATAAGTAAAAAGAAAATGACTAAAGCTGATATCGTAAACGAAATCGCCAAAAGCACTGGCATCGACAAGGCAGCTGTACTGACTACAGTAGAGGCTTTCATGGAAGTTGTCAAGGCTTCGTTGAGCAAGGAAGAGAATGTATATCTGAGAGGTTTTGGTAGCTTCATCGTGAAGAAGAGAGCACAGAAGACGGCTCGCAACATCTCAAAGAACACCACCCTTATCATCCCCGAGCACAACATTCCGGCTTTCAAGCCCGCAAAGACCTTCACGCTGTCAGTGAAGAAATAATTAACGAGAGTATTAACCTTTTAAAAATTTTGAAGCTATGCCTAGCGGAAAGAAGAAAAAAAGACATAAAATGTCAACGCACAAGCGTAAAAAAAGACTGAGAAAGAACAGACATAAAAGCAAGAAATAAATCTTAGTCTGACCTCTTTAATAACAAAAACAGAGAACAAACTTGTGAAACAGCCAACCTGTAACGCAGGTTTGTTCTTTTGTTTTTGTAAACGTGTAGAGTAATAATCGTAAAAGCAACTGTAGTGACAAGCGAACTCGTAGTAGATGTACAGCCCAAAGAGGTCTCCATCGCCCTGCTTGAAGATAAGCAACTGGTGGAGCTGCAGAGCGAAGGACAAAACGTCTCCTTCTCTGTGGGCAACATGTATCTGGGCCGAGTCAAGAAATTGATGCCCGGATTGAATGCCTGCTTCGTGGACGTGGGTTACGAGAAGGATGCTTTTCTTCATTACTTGGACTTAGGTCCCCAGTTCAATACGCTGGAGAAGTTTGTCAAGCAGACACTTAGCGACCGAAAAAAAATCACTTCAATCAGCAAAGCCACGCTACTACCCGACCTGGAGAAGGATGGCACCATAGCCAACACGCTGAAGGTGGGACAGGAAGTAGTCGTGCAGATCGTCAAGGAGCCTATCTCAACCAAAGGACCACGACTCACCTCCGAGCTCTCGTTTGCCGGAAGGTACCTCGTGCTGATTCCCTTCAACGACAAGGTCTCTGTATCGCAAAAAATTAAGTCAAGCGAAGAACGGGCCCGACTCAAGCAACTGCTCATGAGCATCAAGCCGAAGAACTTCGGCGTCATCGTGCGCACCGTGGCTGAGGGCAAAAGGGTGGCCGAGCTTGACGGAGAGCTGAAAGTGCTGCTCAAACATTGGGAAGATGCCATGGTCAAGGTGCAGAAAGTCACCAAGTACCCCACACTGATTTACGAAGAGACCAGCCGAGCCGTAGGGCTGCTGCGCGACCTCTTCAACCCCTCCTTCGAAAGTATTCACGTCAACAACGAAGCGGTATTCCACGAAATCAAGGACTACGTAACGCTCATCGCACCCGAGCGTGCCAACATCGTGAAGCACTATAAAGGCTCACTTCCCATCTTCGACAACTTCGCCATCACCAAGCAAATCAAAGCCTCGTTCGGCCGGACCGTCTCCTACAAGAGCGGAGCCTATCTGATCATTGAGCACACCGAGGCACTGCACGTGGTGGACGTCAACAGCGGCAACCGCACCAAGAACGCCAACGGTCAAGAGGCCAATGCCATCGAAGTGAACCTTGGCGCTGCCGACGAACTGGCCCGACAACTGCGACTCCGGGATATGGGTGGCATCATCGTGGTGGATTTCATCGACATGAACCTGGCAGAAAACCGACAGAAGCTCTACGAGCGCATGTGCCAGAACATGCAGAAAGACCGTGCACGCCACAACATCCTCCCCCTGAGCAAATTCGGATTGATGCAGATTACACGCCAAAGGGTACGCCCCGCCATGGACGTCAATACCGAAGAGACCTGCCCCACCTGCTTCGGCAAGGGCACCATCAAGTCGTCAATACTCTTTACCGACACCCTGGAAAGCAAGATTGACTACCTGGTCAACAAGTTGAAGATAAAGAAATTCTCGTTACACGTACACCCATACGTTGCCGCTTACATCAACCAAGGCATGGTGTCGATGAAGCGCAAATGGCAGATGAAGTACGGATTTGGCATCAAGGTCATTCCGAGTCAGAAACTGGCGTTTCTGCAATACGTGTTCTATGACCCGCACGGCGAGGAGATAGACATGAAGGAAGAGATCGAGATGAAGTAAAAAAAAAGAATCGGGTGTTTCCCCAATACGTGAGAGGGAAACACCCGATTGCTTTTATGCAGGGCAGAAGTATTAATCCAGGTAAGAGGGAGCCTCTTCACCCACCATCTCGCGGATGGTCTGCTTCACGATGCGCCACTGCTGGAACAGGTCGTGAACGGGCTGATGCTCGAAGTCGTGCATCGGGCTCTTGCAGAAGAAGGAGAGCCAGGTCTGGATACCGCACATGCCGGCACGGGCTGCCAGGTCGCTGAAGATAACCAGGTCGAGCGCGATAGGAGCAGCGAGGATAGAGTCGCGGCAGAGGAAGTTGACCTTGATTTCCATGGGATAACCCATCCAGCCAAAGATGTCGATGTTGTCCCATGCCTCCTTGTTGTCCTTACGGGGAGGATAGTAGTTGATGCGCACCTTGTGGTAAACGTCGCCATAGAGGTCGGGGAACTTCTCGGGCTCAAAGATGTTGTCGATAACCGACAGCTTGCTCACCTCCTTGGTCTTGAAGTTCTCAGGCTGGTCGAGCACCTCGCCGTCGCGGTTGCCCAGGATGTTGGTAGAGAACCAACCGCTCACACCGAGCATACGGGTCTTGAACATCGGAGCCAGCACCGTCTTCATCAGCGTCTGTCCGCTCTTGAAGTCCTTACCGGCGATGGGCACATTCATCTTGGCTGAGAACTCCCACATGGCCGGGATATCTACGCAGAGGTTAGGAGCACCCATGATGAAGGGAGCACCCTCGGCTACAGCGGCATAGGCATAGCACATGCTGGGAGAAATCACCTCGGTGTTGTTCTCTTTCATGGCCTTCTCCAAGGCAGCCAGTGACTTGTGCTCCTCGCTCATCGGCACGAAAATCTCCGTGCTGGCAGCCCAGAGCACCACGATGCGGTCGCATCCGTTGGCAGCCTTGAAGTTGCGGATATCAGCACGCAGCTGATCTACCATGTCCCAACGTGTAGCGGCACTCTTGATGTGCGTGCCGTTGAGGCGCTTAGCAAAGTTGTGGTCAAAAGCAGCGGGCATGGGCTTGATGGCCTCCAGCTCGTCGCGTACGAGATTCAGGTCCTTCTCCTTCAGCACCTCAGCATACATGGCTGCCTCGTAAGCATTGTCGGGGAAGATGTCCCAACCGCCAAATACGATGTCACTGAGGTTTGCCAGAGGAACTACGTCCTTAATCAAGTGTTCCTTACCATCTTGCATAGTGATTGTTGCCATCTGAGTGATGGAACCTATAGGCTTAGCCAGCCCTTTACGAGCAGCCAAAGTACCTGTAATCAAGGTGGTGGATACCGCACCACCTACACCAACAACCAGTACACCAAGGCGACCAGTTGCCGGTTTAATGTCTTTCTTCATTGCCATTGAATTAGTTATTTATTAAAAACCTCCAAATATAGAGCATTTATACCAAACAGCATTGAAACATTTTGCTTATTTATTGTTCTATAAGTAATATTACGCTAAAACAGGGCTGTTTTCGCATAAAAATGACAACTAGAAGTGAACAAATATCCATTTTTGATGGTTAGTTATCCCTTAAACCGGATGCGGAAACGGGTCAATCCGTTGGCATCGGTGCTCAGCGAGAAGGTGCAGCCGTGGCGCAGCAGTACCTCACGGATGAAGACGAGGCCGATGCCCTGGCCGTTGGGCTTGGTGGAGAAGAAGGGGGTGAAGAGCTTGCTCGACACCTCAGGCGATATGCCAGGACCGTTGTCGCTCACCTCCACACAGGCCGGCGCTACGGTACGCACACAGATTGCAGGGCGGGCAACGGTGCCCTCCTCAGCCGAAGCGATGCTCTCCACCGCATTCTTCAGGATGTTGACCAGCACTTGCTCTATGAGCGAGACATCGACTTCCACCTCATTCACCTGCTCGTCGCACTCCAGGCAAAGGTCAATGCCCAGCCTTTGGCAAGCACCCTCCATGAACTGCTTGCATCGAGACACCAACTCATTCAAGTCCACAGGCTGACACACGGGGTCGGGTATCTTGACCACGTCGGCAAAACGGGTGATGAAGCGGCTCATCGAGAGGCATCGGTCGTTACACACCTCCATCATCTGACAGAGCTCCTCCATCCCCGGAGTATCAGCAAGTGCCTGATTGGCCGTATCCAGCATGGAGACCATACCCGCTACGCTGTTGTTGACCTCATGGGCAATCATACGCATAACCTTCTCGTAAGCCTTCTTTTCAGCCCGGAAGAGTTCGTCGGTCATGCGTTCTATCAAGAAGAAGGGGTGACGGAACCCGCTGTCGAGAAAGTAGGAGTAGCTGCATTTATAGATGTTGGCATCGTTGAGACGGATGACGTCGGTGCTCTCCTTCTCCATCCTGGCTAGCTGAAGAGCCAGAGGGGACTCCTTCACCTCACTCAGTTTCCGACCCAACAGCTTCTCTTCCGGCACTCCCAACTGGCGTAATGCCATGGGGTTGAGCTGCTGCACCTCCTCATCGAAAGTGAGTATCAAGACCCCCATGGGAGATGCCTTGATGAGCAAATCCAGGAACTGATTCTGCTCACGCAAGCGAAGCCGCTCGCGTTTGAGCTGATCCATCATGCGATTGAACATCTGGACAAGATGGTCGGCATCATACTGCCCCACCGGGCTCAGCCGACTGCTGAAGTCCTGCTCACGCAGCAGGTCCATGCCGTTGCCGATGGTACGCATCGGTTTGATGACTTTCTGATAGAAATAGCCCAGGAAGAGGAGCAACAAGAAGATGCTCCCTTCGGCAATGAGGAACTTCACATTGCGGAGGTCGCCAAAGAAGAGGGCCACCAACATGGCTAATGCCACAAGGAAAAGCGCCCACAGGGAGAAGAGCAATTTCAGTCTCATCGGTCAACAGGAGTAATTAAGAGTAATCAGAAGTCAAAGATGAATGTCGTATTTCTCCAGACGGCGGTAGAGGGCCGCCCTGCTGATGCCAAGTGCGGAGGCTACCTGACTGAGGTTACCCCTGTACTGACTGAGTGCCTGCTCAATCGTGGCCCGCTCAATCTCCTCCAGGGTCATACCGACAAAGCTGCCCGAAGTGGCTTTCTCTGAGAGCGACACCGGCTTACCATACTGTGCCTCAAAATCGGCGGCTTCGATACGCTGCTTGCCACTGACCAGCAGCGTGCGTTCTACCAGGTTCTTCAGCTCGCGGATATTGCCCGTAAAGGGGAGCTGCATGAGGTAATGGAGCGCTTCTGACGAGAACTCCACCCGAGGCAGAGCGTTGGCCTTCGACTGTAAATCAGCAAAGTGGCGAGCCAGCAAAGGAATATCATCTTTCCGCTCGCGCAGGGCTGGCAGGTGGACGGTAATGAGGTTGATGCGATAGAACAGGTCCTCGCGGAACGTACGCTCAGCCACCATCTGATGCAAATCGGCATTGGTGGCGGAGACCACGCGCACATCCACCTTCCGGGAATGGCTATCGCCAAGCACCTCGTAGGTCTGGTCCTGCAACACACGGAGCAGCTTCACCTGGCAGGAGAGGTCCAGCTCACCGATCTCATCGAGGAAAATCGTCCCTTTATCGGCCAGCTCAAAACGTCCCACCCTGTCGGAGGTGGCATCGGTGAAGGCTCCCTTCTTGTGGCCGAACATCTCACTCTCAAAAAGCGACTGCGAGATGCCTCCCAGATTCACCTTCACAAAAGGCTTGGAAGAGCGACGGCTGTTGCGGTGCACCGCCTCGGCAATCAGCTCCTTGCCTGTACCGCTCTCACCGGTAATCAGCACGGAGGCATTGGTCTTGGCGATGCGAGCCACGGTTTGGAGCACCTCTTGGAGGCCTCGCGACTGACCGATGATACGGCTTCTGTCCAAAGCCTCGGGTGCCTCTTCATCAGCAGAGGAGGGTTGCGAAAGCTGAAGTGCCGTCTCGATGCGCTGCAGCAGGGCCGCGTTATTCCATGGCTTCGTGATGAAGTCGAACGCTCCGGCCTGCATACCCTGTACGGCCAACTGAATACTGCCCCACGCCGTCATCAGGATGACGGGCACGTCGGGGCGGAACAGCTTGACCTGCTTGAGCAGCGTCAGCCCCTCGTCGCCACTGGTGGAGAGCGAGAAGTTCATGTCCATCAGCATGAGCTGCGGTGCTTGCGCACGCACCACCTCCATCGCCTCGCGCGGTGAGCTCACCGCCATCACCTCATACCCTGCCCGCTTCAGCATGAAGCTCAAGGAGGAGCGGATGGCACTATCGTCGTCTATAATCAATATCATGGCTTATACCTTTATCTATCCGAGTACAAAATTAACACGAATTCCTGATACCCCCAAGGGTGTATCTTCTTTTTTGAACTCAACGCCTCACAATGGCATCAAAATCGGCCTCCAGCTCGCAGTTCTGCTCAAAATCCCACAGCGTGATGCTACGCAGCTGATAGAAATAGTACCAATAGGAGTAGAGTTCGGAGATGTGCTTCTGGCGAGCCTCATCCTTCGAATCGCGTGCATCATTCAGGTCGAGGGTGCTGATTTTACCTATCATGAAGGTCTCCACACTGGTGCGGTAGCGCTTTTCGGCGATGGCATCGGCCTCGGTGGCAATCTCCAGCTGCTGGGCCTGGTTGTTGAAGTTGGCCACGAGAAGGAAGATATCTTGATTGAAGTCCATCTGCTCCTGCTTGATACGCGACATCACCACCTCGCGGTTGCTCTTGGCTACCCGCACCTTTCCCCTACGCTTTCCCCAGTCGAGCAAGGGAATCTTCACACCCACCTGCACAATCTGGTTCTCCAACAGGTTGCGGTATGCTGAACTGAACTCGTGGTTCTGCCCCGTATAACCCACGCTGGCAAAGAGGTCCACACTGCGCAGGTTTCCACGGGCCGTAGCCACCTCATAGTCGGCCTCCAGTTGCCGGCGACGGATATTCTGAGCAAACTTATTGCGGTTCAATGCCTTCTCCAGCACATCGTCATAACCGATGTTCACCTCAGGCACGCCATCAGGGAGTATGGGATTCAGCTCCTCCTGTTCGCTCACCCCGAGGAAGGAGCGGAGCTGGAACATGCGGGCCTTGAGCGAGCTCTCTGCCTCGGTCACGTCGGCCTGTCCCTGCAGGGCGTTCAGCTTGAGTTGCAGCAGGTCGTTTTCAGAGATCTGCCCCATCTCCCGCTTGGCCTTGGCCACCTCATAGAGACGGTCGGCATTCTGCTTGTTCTGACGAGCCGTGCCCAGGTTCTCCTTGGCCAGCAGCAGCTGGAAGAAGTAGGTTATCGTCTTCATCGTCACCTCCTCCGTGGCGGTGATGAAAGCCGCCTTGGCCTCAGCATAGCGCACGGGCTCAATGCGGCGGCTCCACTTGAGGCTGTTCACGCCAAAGATGGGCTGGGTGAGCTGAAGGCTGATGGGAACGGACATAAACTGCTTCTCTCCCCCACTGCCCAGCTGCTTCATGAAGTCGAGCGAGGAGGCCAGCGACAACTTACCTCCCGTAAACCAGATGTTCTGGTCAATGGAGAACTGCCCCGCCAACCCGAGCGAATTGTTGCGCACGTAGCTGTAGGAGCCATCGGCATTCTGGTAGGTGTTGTAGGACTTGTTGTAGTTGGGAAGGGTACCGGTGAAGTTCACCTCAGGCAAGAGGTCGGCCCGGAAGGTGCGATACTCCCAATAGGCCGTCTTCAGTTCATTGAGCGCTACGGCGGCATCCACCGACTGCACACGGGCCAAAGCGATGGCCTCGCTCAAGGAGATGTTGCGTTCGTAGCTTACCGAGTCTGTTGCCAAGTTGGTGGCTGCTGCTGCACAGAGTGCCTCCTGAGGCATGGGGAGCATCAGCGACAGTGGAATCAAGAAGAGGAAGATGCGTTTCATATGGATGCAATGTTATTTCTATTCAATGTTAATTCTATTTGTTATAAAGCTTATCACCTTACGACAGGCAAAGAGCGTGCCAAGCGCTCAAAAAGGGATTTTTGCCCCAAAGTGTCCGATATCGAACAACATCTACTGTCCGCTAACGAACAATCGCATCACCGTTTGTAGAATATTAAGAGTCGCACCAGGAAGAAATCGCACGATTTTGTGTACTTTTGCAGCCGATTGCGTAAGAAAGAGATTACAATGACCAATACGAAACAAGCCACAGCACTCGGAACTGAACCTATCCGCAAACTGCTCCTCCGATATGCCGTACCTGCCATCATCGCCATGACAGCGGCCTCTTTATATAATATGGTAGATAGCATCTTCATCGGTCAGGGGGTAGGACCGATGGCCATCACCGGCCTGGCACTCACCTTTCCGCTGATGAACCTGGCCGCAGCCTTTGGCTCGCTGGTAGGCGTGGGTGCAGCCACGCTCATCTCAGTGAAGCTGGGGCAGAAAGATTATGCCACGGCCCAACGCGTATTGGGCAACGTACTGGTGCTCAACGTTATCCTCGGCCTTGCCTTCTCCGTGGTTGTCTATCCGCTACTGACCCCGATACTCTACTTCTTCGGCGGCAGTGAAGCCACCATCGGCTATGCCTCCGACTATATGGAGATTATCCTGTTCGGCAACATCATCACGCATCTCTATTTCGGCCTGAATGCCGTACTCCGTGCGTCGGGCAATCCGCAACAGGCCATGTATGCCACCATCTGCACCGTGCTCATCAATGCCCTGCTCGACCCTCTCTTCATCTATGTGTTCCAATGGGGCATCCGTGGTGCGGCCATCGCCACGGTAGTGGCGCAGCTCAGCTCCCTGCTCTGGCAACTCTATTTCTTCAGCAACCAAGAGCGCTTGCTCCATTTCCACCGCGGCATCTTCAAGCTGAAACGACGTATCGTGGTGGATTCATTGGCCATCGGCCTCTCCCCTTTCCTCATGAACACAGCCGCTTGCTTCATCGTCATCCTGATTAATCAGGGGCTGAAGCGACATGGTGGCGACCTGGCCATCGGTGCCTACGGCATCGTGAACCGGCTGGCCTTCATTGTGGTAATGATTGTGATGGGATTCAACCAGGGGATGCAACCCATTGCTGGATACAACTATGGTGCCCGCCTCTACCCTCGTGTAGATAGGGTGCTGAAGCTCACCATCTTCTGTGCTACTTGCGTCACGACCTTTGGCTTTCTGGTGGGCGAGCTCTTTCCCGAAACCGTGGTGAGCATCTTCACCACCGACCCCGAGCTGATAGCCCGCTCTGCCCGTGGCCTGCGCATTACGGTCATCTTCTTCCCCATCATCGGTTTCCAGATGGTGACCTCCAACTTCTTCCAGAGCATCGGCATGGCCAGCAAGTCCATCATCCTCTCGCTGAGCCGACAGCTACTGATTCTGCTGCCTTGTCTGCTCATCCTTCCCCTCTTTTTCCAGGAAGACGGCGTTTGGTTCAGCATGCCCATCAGCGACCTCCTGGCCAGCTTGATTGCCCTCTTCATGCTGCTGCAGCAATTCAAGAAATTCAAGCAGGAGAAGAACTAGCCCTTGGCCTTACCCCTGCTGGTCAATTATCGCCTCTAGCCAACAGGTCGATAATCTCTTCGGGAGCGGTGGTGAGCTTCTCTACTCCCTCAAGCGTCACTACCCAGGAGTTTTCAATACCTACCGGTCCTACGCCAGGCAAGACTATCTTCGGCTCGAGGGCAAACACCATGCCCGGTTCCAGTTCCTGCTTGATGCGGGGAGCCAGCACGGGAGCCTCGTTGATCTCCAGTCCGATGCCGTGGCCGATGAACTTGGCCTGCTGCTTCGTACCCATGAAGCAGTCGGCAAAGCCGGACTTGGCCACACGGTCGGCAGCCAGCTGATAGAGCGACTCGCAGCTCACCCCCGGCTTGGCCGCCTCAGCCACCTCCTGCTGCACATCGAGGCAGCACTGATGGGCATCGTAAGCCTGCTGAGGCAGTTTTCCTACGGAATAGACCCGGCTCATGTCGCACATGTAGCCGAAGAAGTTACCTCCCATATCAACCATCAGGCTCTCGCCTTGCTGAATGGTATGTCCGCAGGCACCTCCAGGGATGGAGCCATCCACTCCCTTGCCACCCAGGGCAAAGTCATAGGGCGAGGCCTCCTGGGCATTATCGCCGGCGAGCAGACTGCCCATGAAAATCTCCATACTCTGACCGAAGACGCGGAAGATGCCCAGGCACCCCTGCTGCCGCATGGCGCGCTCCACCTCGATGGAGAGCTGCAGGTCGGTCATGCCCTCCTGATAGAGCTGGGGGATATGACTGTAGGCAGCGGCATGGGCCTGCGCCGAACGGCGGAAGGTCTCAATCTCCCAAAGGGTCTTCACGCTGCGGGCCTGGCGGATGAGGCGGGAGCCGCAAGGAAGCACTTCGGCCTCGGGGAAACAGGCTGACAGACGCTGATACTCCGTGAACGAGAGTTCATCACCCTCAAGCATCAAGCGCTGCGGCATGGGGAGAGCACACTGTCCCAACAGTTCGCGCAGTTGTTCCGGCTTACGGATGGGGTGGATATGCTCTCCCGTCAACGACGTGGGTCGCTTCACAAAGAGCCGGGCCGGTGCATGAAGCGGCAGATAGAGGTAACCGCTTACCACCTGGCCAAAGGTAT
>JBJEKS010000063.1:0-3887 GCA_051878755.1 Bacteroides sp.
GCAGATGTGCAAGGAAGCTGCCTATTATTTGCCTCAGGATGTCTATGAGGCATGGATAAAGTATTTTAATGAGGAACTGCTTGAGAATTTAAAAATATGAGGAAAATCTTTTTTCATCGGGGTGCTAAAGAGGGTGTGTCAGTTACTTTTGACACACCCTCGCTTGCTTATGTTTACGATGTAGTATCCCAATTGACGAAGAACCTTACGGACGGTTATGTCTTCACTTCGTCTCATTAATATGCTAGCTCATCGCCCCTGTAGGCGTGAACATAGATAGGGTAACGGTTTGTCCAGGTTGCACCCCAAAAACACTCTCTCACCCCGTAGTCACCATCATCATTCTGTTTTGTAATTTCTACATAGTCAACCGTATCAATAAACCCTTCATTATAATCAGCGCACAGGAACTCCTTGCCAACCCAATCACCACGATAGCACTTAAGGCCAAGTTCTTCCCAAATTTTTTTTCTCTCCTCCTCTTTCATAAACCTTCCATCGAAGTATATCCTAAATATGCTTTTTAAAGCAGTGGCTGCTACTGATGCGTAAGCCAAGTACTCACGGTATTTGTTAATTACATCCATGCTGTTTCCATACCAATCCACCGTATATGGCTGGATATGCACAAAGTATGAAGCTGTGTAGGTATAATTGTCTGATATGCACCTGAATTCTGCATCTCGGGTACCGACAGGCACTGCGGAATCGTTATCATCCTCCTTCGTATATTTCCAATCAATCGTTTTGAATATCTTGATTTCCCCTTTTCGATGCATGAGCTCACTGTCATTTAGCGGCCACGATTTGTTGTCAAAGAAGCGATATTCTGAAATGAGCTCCGGCTTCACGGCTTTGTCGAAGGTCACTTTGGCTATTACGCCCTGTGCATCATTGCTGAGCGGTGTAAAGGTCACGTCGCCCAAGGTGTTGCCTTCCGCATCACGCACGTGCCAGGTGTAATACCCTCCGGACTCTACGTAGTTTGCTCCTGCTGGCATCCAGCTCTTGAAGATGGACTCGGCCTCTTCCAGGTTCTCTACATTGAGGCTGATTATTTCCGGTGTGGCAGGGCTGAGGGCTATTCCGTTCAGCACAATGCGTTCTCCATTCGCCTTGGTAGCGATGAGCATACGGGTCAGATAGTCGCGCTCATCGCCATTCTGTGATGAGTAGTGACTTAACAGGCTGATGAATTGTGCTTCACCGCCTTCATTCATCGTGTAAAGGGTTTCTGAGTGGAGAAGTTGCTCGGCAAGACTGTTCAGGATGTCTTCTAGGTCGTCGTAACTTACGCCGAGTTTCTGAAATTGGATATGCTTGCTGACAGCGGATGAGCCGTCCTCTCTCAAGAGGTTGACGTCAATCTTCAATGATACGTCATAAGAGGCTGGAGAGGAGCTTTTTACATCAAGATTGGGGGTAGGTTGAAGCGTGATGAAGGCTCCACTGGTAGCATCTTCCACGGCTTGTGCTTCCACGCACCAGGAGGTCTGGTCAATCACTTTGACGATTGGCTCACCCTCTGTCTGCAGCTGAGCACATTCAATCTTGGCCACGCTGAGCAAATCGTCACTACATTGCAGGCTCAGGCTGTAAGTAGTCGCCTTGCCATTCTTCAAGGGGTTGTTCTCGTCGTCGGAACAGCCCTGCGTAACGGCACCTATCAATAGTGCAGTTACCAAAAATTTCCATGAAGTTTTCATTAGAATAATATATTTAAAAGGTTACTAATATTATTTTGATGCAAATATAGCGATAATATCGAGAATAATCCCCCAAACCAAAGATTTTTTAATAAATTTGTGAATAGAATCTCTTTAATAGCTTCGTGAATAGGATTTCGATGCCCGGAAGGTTATTAACCCTGCTTCTGCACGATTATTAATCGTCAGGCAAGAAGGTTAATAACCTTCCGTTGCAAGAGAACTTCTTCGCCTCCTTCAGGTGACTCATGACCTCCTGTCGCTCCTGGATATGGAACCGCAATGCTTTGGAGCTTGGGAATTGGTTGAAGAAGGGGTCGTTGCTCATGTAGAGCTGGATGTCTGCCACCATAGGTGACCTCTTCACGTTGTTGTAGTAGTGCAAGATGCTTGGCAAGACCCGGGGCAAGACCTTCAGGCCGCAGCGGTCGTCCTTCAGCGTGATGACTGCCACGACGTGCCAACGGGGTTTGCTGTCGATTGCCTGCTTGATTTGTTGCTGCGTGCCCTTGTGCGATACGGACAGATGGCGGCCAAACTTCTCGTTGATGGCATGCATGATTTGACGGAACAACAGACCGTGAGCCGATGAATCCTGCAGCTGATGATAGCCGATATAGTAGTGAATCATCTCATGGATGATGGTATCTTCTATCTCCGCCTCAGACAAGTCGATGCGTGTGTTGATACGCAACCTGAAGTCATAGTACATCTTCTTGCCGTCTTTCCCTCTGCGGGTCTTATAGACGCAAACGCCCAGGAATGTCTTTGCATCGCTGAGCTCAATAGGAAGTTTGGGGAGCTTGCCGGCAAAAATCAGCCGATTGAACTCGTCAAACTTCTGTTCGATATAGGGTATCGTTGCTTTCATCTATTCCTTTGTCTTTCTCTATTCCCTTCCTTGATTTTTCCTGACAATCAGCTCAGCACTGATTCTGCGGTAAGTCCCTCGTTCCTCTAATCAATCTCTAATCGATCTCTAATCAACCTCTAATCAATCTCTAATCTGAGATTAGAGTTGGATTAGTGTTACTTTAGGGTTACTATAGAGTTACTTTAGACTTACCTTAGACCTACGACTTACCTGCGACTCCCTCTCTGTTTCTTAAAAAGAACAGAAATGGATAGTTATTGTTCGATTCTTCTTATTGCCCAATGCGTAAGGACATCGCTACTGAAAAGTAAGGATTCTGAACAAACAGGGAATAATGATTAATCATCAGCCGTGAGCTTCTCGATGAGGGGCTGCAGGAGGTCGGCATACCGCATGAAGCCCAGGTCGGTGAAGTGGATGCCATCCACGCAGGCCTCGTCGTCGGTGCCAATCATCAGCTCCGAGGTGAGGAGGTGGATGTTGCGGTCGCCCTGCAGCTTCAGCTGCTCATGGATTTCATGGATTTTGGCGTTCTTGCTCCGTATCTCTTCGGCCATCTTCTGGTCGAGCCAGCTGTGGGTGTAGCGTGGATCCTCCACCAGCAGGATGGGAGCATTGGGATGCGCTGCACGTACCTTATTAATGAATTTCACGGCCCGTTCGTCCATCTGCTGCACCGAGGCATTGGGCAGGAAGTCGAGGATATACATGGCCGCATCCACCGAGGCAATGAGGTCAGCTATCTCCATGTCGAGCAGTGCGTTGCCGCTGAATCCCAGGTTGATGCACTCCCGTTGCAGCCGGCGCTCCAGGATGTTGGTGTGTGCCATGCCAGGGCGTGTGGCACAGCCGCCTTGCAGGATGCTGGAGCCATAGAAGAGAATGGGTTTCTGGCGGTGGGGTAGGGCCACTTGCGGTTGCTCAATGAGGGCGAGTGAGTCCACGCCAATCTCCAGCGAGATGGGGCCGTCGTAGAGGGGCAGGTAGAGGAGGTACTCGCGCATCTCGGGCGTCATGTTGCGCACGATGGTGGCGGTGGAGAGCTTGTCGTAAGGACGTCCGCTGCCGGCAAAGTGCCAGCGTTCGCCGTCCAGGCAGTAGAGGTCAAGTCCGCAGATGCCCGTAGGCGTCATGTGGTTCATGCGGAAGTTGTTGCGTGTTTCCCAGCGTGCCGTAATCTGTGTGGAGTTGCTGCGGAAGCGGATGGCAAGTCCCGCGCTGTTGCGTCCCAGGTACCATAGCTTCTCGCGCGACACCGTCTGACAGGAGTCCGGCAGTCGTTCATAGCGCGTCAGCGTCTGCTGCGT
>JBJEKS010000064.1:0-3864 GCA_051878755.1 Bacteroides sp.
AAAGGAGTCAACACCTCTGCTGCGGCCCACTGTAGCAGGGCCTCATAGACGGGAGGCGGGGTGTAGCAGTCGTCGGTGGTGCGCTTGGGTTGGGACTTCTCGATGAATTGCTCGTAGGATTCTCCTTTGGCCATATTTTTTCTGTTTTTGTTTGGTAATTAAATTAATGTTTGTACCTTTGCGGAGTAGAAAGCACTGAGGGAACGGCTTCCTGGCGTAACGAGCTTAATTGCCGCCCTTGGTGCTTTTTTATATATAATTGTATTCATAACGCTTGGTATTTAAATTAATGTTTGTACCTTTGCGGTGCGATAGGCTTTAGTATCAAAATAGTCGTATTTGGATCGACCCCGTGCTTTAGTCTATCGCATTTTTTTTACGTGATATACAGTCTCCATCCTTCCTTTACTTATTTCCATCTTTACCAGCCATTCGTTTACTCCGTCGTTTATCTTATAGACGTTGTATCCCGTAACACCACGTTTCTTCTTCTTCTCGATGTTCCCGACATCCTTTGGGTCTGTCATGTCCTTACCTTCACCGAGAGGGCTGAGTCGCACGAACTCCAGTCGGTCGAGGTAGAAGCGCACGATCTTGGCGTAGATGTAGATACTGAATGGCGGGTTGTCGATGACCACGCAACCATCGGGGTACGTGTAGTGCTCGTAGTCCCCACCGGGGTAGAACGGACGGACTACTGAGCGCCCCTCCAGGTGCAGATTGCTGACAACCCACTGCAGCAGGGCATCATAGACCTGTGGCGGGGTGTAGCAGTCGTCGGTGGTGCGCTTTGGGATGAACTTCTCGGTAAATTGTTCGTAGGTTTCTCCTTTGGCCATATTTTTACTGTTTTTGTTTGGTAATTAAATTAATTTTGTACCTTTGCGGCATCCGAAGCACTGGGGGAATGGTGACCTGGCAATTGAGACCTAACCGCCGCCCCTGGTGTTTTTTTTATCGTAATCTTTTTCTTCCATATTTGTTTGGTATTTAAATTAATGTTTGTACCTTTGCGTCGGATCATTCCCGCAAGGGTTTGGACCCCACATTCAGGCAGTCTTGGTTATTCCAGGTCTGCCTGTCTTATTTTGAATCCCTTGGACGTAATTTCAACAAAAGAATAGGTCCTGTCCTTCCCTTTGATAACTACCATCACTGTATTTATATTTGTTCTGTTTACCCTATCATGTAAGGCGCTGCTCAAATCATCAAGTGAGATGTATGAATCAACAAATAGAACTAAATCTCTCGCCTGTTTTGCCCCCTTTCTAATCAGATTGTCAATAGAACTTTTCGTCGGAGTAGCGTTGACTTTATATTCTTGCTTTATCCCTAATGTCTTATTGAAACTATCTGCGGACAATTCATTGGGCGGGTTGGCGATGAGGTCTATCTCGTATCCGTGCTTGTTGGCCAGGTAGGTGGCTATGCGCACGTTCTCGCGCTTCTCGTTGCGTCCGTGCTTGGAGCTGACGCGCACCTTGCCGCGGTCGGTCAGGCAGGTCTCGAAGGTCTCCGGCTCGCCGTCCTGCTTCTTCTTCCAGCAGCTGCGCACCAGCTGGCAGGCCTGGCAGAGGTCGCTCTGCGGGATGAAGGCGGCGAGGTTTTCCTTGCCTTCGCCACGGGCTGTGGGGCAGGTGCGGCACTGGCGGATGGTGTAGGGGTTGTAGTCGGGGACGGCCTTCTGCTGCTTGCCGGGGTTGAAGTGGAACATGCCGCGGGTGTCCTGTCCGGTGGCGAGCTCGCCCAGGCGCATGGCTTCGTCGTGGTCTGTCTTGGGGTACTTGGACTTGCGCACCTGCACGGCCGAACACCGGCACCCCCACGAATTCGGCGGAAAATACTCTTCCCAGAAGGAGTCGTCCATGGGGAGGGTGACGCCTTCGAGGGCGGCGTGCTCGGGGCGGACGCGGTCGTCGCCTGCGGTGCGGTACTGGAGGTAGTAGCGGTCGCCGTCCTCCTGGTACTGCTCCCATCGGGCGGCCATGGCTGCGGAGGCGTGGATGAAGTTGTACTCGGAGCGAAGGTAGTTGCTGTTGTACGTTTCGTCCACCTTCCGGACATCGTTCAGAAAGCGTTCGAACGGTTTTCGGTCGCCGTTCTCATCGAGCAGGGAGGGGAAGGACTCGTTCAGCTCATGGAAGGTCTTCATGCCGGAGAATACCCAGTTGCTGCGCTCCAACTAGGAAGAAAACAAGACCGCCAGCGCCCGCCCTGCCCAGGAAGAGCAGAGCACGCGCCAGCGGTTCGAAGAGATCAGAAGGAGGTGCGGGGGCTAGTCCTTGCGCTTGTCTGGCTTGCCGTTGAGTATGGCATTAAATCCAATGCCGACAACGCACGAAAAAATCACCCCGAAGATAAGGATGAAATAGGCATATGCCTTAATGAATATAGCACTTACCAGCATATCTTGTTAATGTTATTAATACGCCCCAAAGATAATCATTATTATTTAATCTGCAATGGATAAGACGTTAAAATTCAACATAAAAGTAACCTCTAACGGAAAATCGGCATCCTTGATGCCATAATCTCCTCAAAATGGAGTTGACCCCACTCTATCACGTAACTGATCTCACGCAGGAACCTGATGGCAATGGCGGTAAGCGAATATTCTACCCTGGGCGGAACTGACTCAAAGGAGTACCGTACAAGCAAACCCTCCTGTACCAGATAGTCCAAAGTGGAAGCCAGCATCTTCTCTGAAATCTCGGGAATGGAACGTAAGCAACCCGATACCATTTACAGGCTTCCTGCCTACCGACAGGGAGTCTATCCTTCACGACCTGAGAGAGGCCAAAGAGCGCCTTACAGAGGAACAGCTCCGCAGCTACCGTGACAGCATTGAGTCGCTTTAGAGCGGATTCTTCTATTCACATTTCCTGTAATGAGGCTGCCAAAATAGCCATAAGTTTCCATTCAACCACCCTCTGAACGGATAAAAGGGATGGAATGGGGCGATTGGGCGAAGGAATTGGGCCATTCGTCTAGTTTCGTTGGACGAAATCGGAATACAACGTACCTTTGTCGTCAGAAAATGAAGTATTAACCAAACAATAAAACGACATGATGACAAACGACTTTAGACGATGGACCCTACTTGCCTTGGGTGCGGTCTGCTGTTGCGGACTGTCTGCCCAAACAGCCGACTCGCTACCGGCCACGTGGGACCTGCAACGCTGCATCGAACATGCCCTGGAGCACAACATCAGCGTGCGCAAGGGACGGCTGCAGGCCGAGAGCAGCGCCATCGACGTGAAGACCGCACGGGCCGCCTTCCTCCCCTCCGTCCAGGGGAGCATCAGCCAGCGTGGAGTAAACCGACCCTGGAGCGAAAGCTCTACCCTCATCAGCGGCGACCAGATCAAGACCAGCCAGAGCAAGACCTCCTACAACGGCAGCTACGGCATCGACCTCAACTGGACGCTCTACAACGGCTCGCGCCTCAACACCCTCAAGCAGAACGAGCTCAACAGCCGCATCGCCTCGCTCAACGTGGCCGAAAGTGAGAACTCCATCCAGGAGCAGATTGCACAGATCTACATCCAGATTCTCTATGCCTCGGAGGCCCTGAAGGTCAACGAGCAGACCCTGGAGGTGAGCCAGGCGGAGTATGACCGCGGAGCACAACTCTTCGAGGCAGGCAGTATTGCCAAAAGCGACCTGGCCCAACTGCAGGCTCAGGTCAGCACCGACCGATACAACGTAGTGACAGCACAAGCTACATTAGCCGACTACAAACTGCAACTTAAGCAGCTCCTCGAACTCGATGGTGAGGAGGAGATGCAACTCCTGCTTCCCATCCCCTCCAACGAGCAGATTCTCACCCCGCTGCCCCTGAAGGCCGATGTCTATCAGCAGGCC
>JBJEKS010000065.1:0-3863 GCA_051878755.1 Bacteroides sp.
ACAAGGTACGATGAACAACCTGACAAAGTGGAACAAGCGTTGGGGCGGAGCCATCCGCTGCTTCGAGAGCAAGCCTACCCTTCTCGTGGGTGGCTTCAAGTTCACTTTGAATGAACTGCCCGAATCGGGTAATGTTCTCCCTGCCGGCTCCCCCGTCTATTGCGACGAGGAGAACCGCACGATTACACCTCTGTATCTTTTCAACGTCAAGGCCGTTGATACAGATGGTAAGAAGATTACCGTCACCAAGGATATGGAGGGAACGAGAGTAAAAGTCGGCATGACCCTTATCATGCTCGGCGATAATCTGGGCACAGCCGCCACGACCAACATGACCGTCACTGTCGTTGACAGCACTGCGGACGATGTGGACGTTATCACGGTGGATGCCGTTGAGACTGGCCTCGTTGAGGGTAAGGTTATCGCTCAGTCGAACGCAGAAAAAAAGGTGAAGGTCGTTCCCAACGCCCTCACGCCATATGACACCTGCGTTGATGAGGATGCTTTCGCTTGTGACGGCGAAGGAGCATGGGCTTGCTACGACACCCCTGTATTGGAAAATCGTATTCCTGTATTACCCAAGGTCATCAAGGATGCCTTGCGTGATGCCGGATGCTATTTCCGTTTCTCTAACCGCAAGTAAAAGAAAGGAGTAGAATATGGCAAGAAGCAAAGACCTTTATCAGATTGGCGCACTGGCTAACTACCTCAATGCGCAGAACTTCGGTGTCATTCTCGACACCGCTAACGCCAAGTACAACAACGAGATTTGGCGCAGATACGCTCAGTGGGGCACACCTACTGACGACCGTGAATGGAAGATGGGTTTGAAAGAGACCCCTATCCTGGTGCGTGCTTCCCAGCTCGGCACTCACTCGCCCATGCCTATGCGTAACACTGTAGGCTGGCATGCATATGGGGGTTCGATTCCTCAGATCGGCCATGGGTTTACCATCGACCAGAGTGACCTTATCGAAATCCGCAAAGCATCCAAGTTGCAGGATATGACCTTCGGTGAATCTCTCATCGACTGCTTCATACAAAACTCCAGCAACATGCTCGGTGGTATTCACAACGAGTTGAGCTACATGACCTTGCAGGCTCTTTCCACGGGTGGTATCATGGACGTAGCTGTGGATGGAACACGTTACGACTTCAAGTTCCCCATTGCAGACAACCATTTTGTTGCTCCTCTTAGCGGTCTTGAATGGTTCAAGAAGTCGGGAAGCAATATCGTTGCCAACGAATCGGCTGACCCCATTAAGGACATTCAGGATTGGCAGGAGTATTACACTGACGACCTTGGCCTGGCCGTTGACCACTGGAAGATTTCGAAGAAGCTGTTGAGCAGACTGTGGCAGCATCCTACTGTACTCAAACAGTTCAAGGCTTCCAAGAACTACTACCAGCCTGCTGACGTGAAGGCTGTAAAGGCAGACGTGCTTGCATGGATGCACAACGAGATGGAGATTTGGATGTTTGACGTGGTTGACTTCAAGTCCCGTCACGAGGAGAACGGTATGCCCGTGAACGATGAGCCTGCATTCGATGAGAAGAACATGGTGGCCTGCGCAAGCACCATCATCCCCTTCGAGATGAAGTGCATGAACTCGCTCCGTAAAGACCGTATGGGCATGGGCGGTCTGACCAATGCCAACCTCTACTCTCTCGTTGAGGGCCGTATTGCTGTACTCAACACATGGGAAGAGAGACCTATGCAGAATACCGTTGACTGCGAACTGTTCGCAGCTCCTGTGTTCCGCAATCTGCATGAGATTGGTATCGCGACAACTTATAAGTTGGACTAAATATGAAGTGCTATGGATGAGAATAAGGAAGAAACTAAGGTGTTCACCATTGAACAATACCTGAACGGTATCATACCAAACAGCAACATCAGTGCCGAAGCTATGCAGGGCATACTTGTAGATGCAGGCGTTGAAGCTGGAACCGCCATGACCGACATCACAGAGAAGCAGCGTGACCTTGCTATGGCCTACCTGTACATCAGGGTGGCCAGCAATCCGCTGATTTCGCAGAAGGTGACGGACAAAGACGGTGACTGGGAGCATACCGAAGGTAGTGAACAATGGTCACGCACGCAGTTGCAGCAATTCCTTATTCTCGCCCGTAACCTACTCAAAAAGTGGGGTATAACAGATACGGTCATTGAAACCATTGCACCAAAGTGGGGCATGGTAGGTAGAGGCCATTGTGCAATCCGTAGATACTCCAAGCTATGAACAATCCGCGATTTCCCCATACCTGCAAGATAACACGAGTCGTCAACAGCGACCCGATGGAGGACGAGTTTAACGAGGCTGTTTTGAGCAAGACGGTCTATGAAGGCGAGTGCAGGGCATTCAACCGTGATACGGTGTCGGACAATGGAGATGTGGTCACGTCGTACCGCAAGCTCGCATTGCCTTTGAAACAGGACGAGTGGACGGAAGAGAATGTCGTAAGGGAGGGCGACCGCATAGAGGTTCAGAAGTTTGGATTTGTCGAAAGAGGCGTAGTGGTGGACATCTACCCAAGCAACCTGGGCACACATCTGATTTGGAAGTATGCAAGGAACTAACGCGAAGGAGCTGATGCGCCAAATCAAGGATTCCGTCCTTGGTGAGAGCGAGAAGGAGCTTGACAAGTTCTGCTTCTATCTGCTGGAACGGGCTGTATTCAGTCGTGGTACAGGTGGAGGTCATAACATTACAGGTAACTTAATCAATTCGCTGGTCGCCTTGCTTTACAAAAAGGGTCAGTTTGTATCTGCCTACTTTGCTCACGAGTATCTGAACAGGCCACCTGTAAGGGTCAAAATGACAGCAGGCAAGAAGTACTACATCAATCCTACATGGGATGGCGGTACGTTTGCCGGAAAGGTTGGCACAGAGACCGATGAGGGATGGGGCTACAATGATGCCAAAGACCTTGCATCAAGCTATTCGGCCAGCCCGAAGAACCTGTTTGAAATCGTGGTGGCCGCACCTGTTGAATACGCTCCGTATATCAAGTTTGACACAGGACTTGGCGGAGCCTACGTAGATGCTAAGATTACCATTATGAGCTATCTGAAATGAAGCAGTCATTGATATACAGGATATACAAGGATTTGAGCAAGGCTTTCACGGGGATTGCCGATGCGGTCTATTTCGGTCGGCCAAAGACAGTGAACGAGACCTACATCTCCTTCATCGAGATAAGCCTGCCTGCTGAAATCAACGACATAGCCACAGGGAACACCGACTTTGTGCTTGCCACCTATGGGTTGATAAACCTCTACGTGAAGGCCAAGTCAGACAGTACCCTGAACATAGGCAAGCAGATGGAGCTGACGCAGGCCATCCTTGACAAGTTTCCTGTAAAAGGTGAGGTGATAGTGGCGACCAAGCCATCCACGCAGATGATGGGATTTGACGGTTACGGGTTCAATGTAGTACAATTCGTGTTTAAGATACGCACGCTAATTAACATAAACAATAACCAATAAAATCATACGACTATGGCATTTAAGAGAAAAATTGATTTGCAGGGCGATGTGTTTGATGGTATTTCAAGCGTATTCGCAGTGAAGGGCGGTATTGAAACCGACGAACAGGGTAAGGTGACTCTCACCGATGAACAGATGCTGGAGTTCCCCGTATCAGACGACGGCGGCTTCAACTTTGATACGGGTTCTCCCTCCATGACCCATTTCAAAATCAAGGGTCTGAACGCTGACTGGGTATGTACCTTCACTCCTGGTGACGGTGAGGTGAAGCTGGAAATTCCCTGTAACGAGACGGGTATCATGGAAGCCTGCTTCGGCGGCACAGGGGTTGACACCGTAGTTACCTTGCCCGGCGGCACTACCGTTGGTGGTA
>JBJEKS010000066.1:0-3859 GCA_051878755.1 Bacteroides sp.
GCATCTCTCACCTTCATCAGTCCCACCGCAGGCAGTTCCTCTGCCCGTCGGTCATAAATCTGCATGGCCACCAAGTCATGCTTTCGGTTGGCTATGGTCAAGGCACTACTGAAATCATTTCTGTCTATGAAGTCAGAAAGCATGAATGCCGTACAGCGACGTTTCATGACGCGAGTCAGGTACTCCAGCCCCACCTTCAAGTTTGTTGTCCTACTTTGAGGCTGGAACTCAATCAGTTCACGAATAATGTAGAGGATATGTTTGCGTCCTTTCTTTGGGGGAATAAACTTTTCGATGCGGTCCGAGAAGAAAATCACGCCAATCTTATCGTTGTTCTGTATGGCAGAGAAGGCCAATGTAGCCGCAATCTCGGTCACCATATCCTTCTTCATCTGCTTCACCGTACCGAACTCCAAACTGCCTGACACATCCACGAGCAACATCACGGTCAGTTCGCGCTCCTCCTCAAACACCTTGACGTAAGGCCGGTTGAATCGGGCGGTCACGTTCCAGTCAATGTCACGAATATCGTCGCCATACTGATACTCTCGCACCTCAGCAAAGGCCATACCCCTACCCTTGAAGGCCGAATGGTATTGCCCAGCAAAGATGTTGCTGCTCAGTCCTCGTGTCTTGATTTCAATCTGACGGACCTTTTTCAGTAAATCGACTGTTTCCATCATCTCACTTCGTCTCCTCTGGTCGATACATTAAGGCACCTCTACCTTATTTAAAATCTGGCTCACGATTTCGTCCGAAGTCAAGTTATCTGCTTCAGCCTCGTAGGTCAGTCCAATACGATGGCGCAATACATCGTGGGCCACAGCACGCACATCCTCAGGCACCACATACCCTCTACGCTTGATGAAAGCATAGCTCCGTGCGGCCAGAGCCAGGTTAATGGATGCACGAGGTGAACCACCGAAACCGATCATCTCCTTCAGCTCCTTCAAGCCATACTTCTCAGGGAAACGAGTAGCAAAGACAATATCCACGATATACTTCTCTATTTTCTCGTCAAGATATACCTGACGCACTACGTTACGAGCCTCGGTAATCTCTTCCGCCCTCATCAAGGGACGCAACTCCTTACGTTCACCCGTAATATTCTGACGGATAATCAGCTTCTCCTCCTCCAGCTTCGGATAGTCAATGACCACCTTCAGCATGAAACGGTCCACTTGCGCTTCGGGCAATGGATAGGTACCCTCCTGCTCGATCGGGTTCTGTGTAGCCAATACGAGGAAAGGCTCTGGCAGGCGGAACGTCTCCTTACCGATAGTCACCTGCCGTTCCTGCATGGCTTCAAGCAGTGCACTCTGCACCTTAGCCGGCGCACGGTTGATTTCATCAGCCAGAACGAAGTTGGCAAATACAGGACCCTTCTTTACCTGGAAAGATTCATCCTTCTGACTATATACCATCGTACCGATAACGTCGGCCGGCAGCAGGTCGGGGGTAAACTGTATTCTGCTGTATTTAGCGTCGATTAGCGAAGCCAGCGTTTTGATGGCCAACGTTTTGGCCAATCCGGGAACACCTTCCAGCAGCACGTGTCCATCGGCCAACAAGCCAATCAGCAACGATTCAACCAGATGTTTCTGTCCCACGATGACTTGATCCATTCCTGTGGTCAAGTTTGTAACGAAAGCACTTTGTCTTTCAATCCGCTCATTCAGTTCGCGGATATCCAATGTTTCAGCCATAATTTCTGTATAAATCAAATTTTGGCCAAAAGTACACTATTCCCCTGTGGGGTGCAACTATTTTTTATTAAAAAAAGTCACGAACATTTATAGATAGGTTAAAGCAGGGTATTCTATGCCCTTGAAAGGCCTGTTTACCCCCTTTTCTCACTCAAAAAGGCAGTAGAAAGCGCTTAGACCTCCTCACCTTTCAGCGTAGGCAGGCAAATCTTGTACTTCACGGAGAGGATACGCGTGACGAACACCATGATGCCACACACCACCTGTGCCACGTAAGCCTCCGTTCCGGTGAGCGTGCAGAGCCAATAGACCGCTCCACCCACCACACAGGCCATGGCATAAATCTCCTTGCGGAAAATCAGGGGAATCTCGTTGATGAACACATCGCGGAACACACCGCCAGCTGCACCCGTGATACTGCCCATGATGATAGCCACCCAGATGGGATAGCCCAAAGCAAGACTCTTGCCCAGACCTACCACGGTAAACAAAGCCAGACCAATGCTGTCGAAGATAAAGAACGTGTTGTGAAGATGGATAAGGTACTTACCAAAGAGAATTACCCAAAGCAAGGCCAACCCAGTACATATCAGATAGATCGGATCGGTCATCCATCCTGGCGTAACATCCAGAAGCAGGTCACGGATCGTTCCGCCACCAATGGCCGTAACGAATCCCACTACGTAAGCTCCAAACCAGTCGAACCGTTTGGCCGAAGCCAATCGGATACCACTAATAGCGAAGGCAAAGGTTCCTATAAAATCTAGGATCTGAACAAATGTAGGCATACACTAAAAAGATAAGTTTAAGTATTTCTTTATTTCCGACTGCAAATATAGTACAAAGTTTTGGATAGATAGCGCAATATTCTAAAAACTTTTTGTACATTTGCGCCAAATACTCGTAATAGACAACAATGAAACGACATATATCGACTTTACTGATTGTATTGGTAGGGCTATTCATGCCCTTCGTAGCCCAGGCACAAATCAAGGGTGTGGTGACCGACTCGCTGACCCACGAGCCCCTCATGTACATCACGGTGCAATATGAAGGCAAGGGTGTAGGTGGCATTACCAACGGCAACGGCGAATACGAGGTAGAGACTCGCAAGGGATGGAACACGCTCACCTTCTCTGCTGTGGGTTACAAGACCAAGCGCGTCAGCTTTGCCCCAGGCACTAAAGTGCTCAACGTCAAGCTTGCTTCCGACGACATCCTCCTCTCCGAGGTAGTGGTTAAGCCCAAGAAAGAGAAATATTCGCGCAAGAACAACCCCGCTGTGGATTTCATGCGACTTGTCATTGACCACAAGAAAGGCCTCAAGCTGGAAGCCAACGACTTCTACGAGTACCATAAATATGAAAAGATGAAGATGTCCATCAACGACGTCACTCCCGAGAAGCTGGAGAAGGGTATCTACAAAAAGTTCTCCTTCTTCAAGGACCAGGTGGAGGAGTCGCCCAAGACAGGCAAGCAGATTCTGCCCATCTCCATCAAGGAGACCGCCTCACGCACCATCTTCCGCAAA
This sequence comes from Bacteroides sp., assembly GCA_051878755.1. GTDB lineage: Bacteria > Bacteroidota > Bacteroidia > Bacteroidales > Bacteroidaceae > Bacteroides. The sequence goes on from JBJEKS010000066.1 coordinate 3,238, forward strand.
GAGCCTCGCAGCCAGAAGACCATCATCGAAGGCATGAACTCCACCGGTATTGAAGAGTTCTTCAGTACGGGCGACATGCTGGGTACTATCCTCAACGATGTCTTCTGCGACATCAACATCTACGATGACGACATCCGATTGCTTCAGCGCCGCTTCGTCAGCCCAATCGGAAAGGGAGCCATCACATTTTATAAATATTACCTGATGGATACCATCATGGTGGATAAGCAACGCTGCGTACACCTCACCTTCGTACCCCAAAACTCACAGGACTTTGGCTTCACGGGGCATCTCTACGTGGTCAACGACTCCACCTATGCCGTGAAGAAATGCGTGATGAACCTGCCCAAGAAGACGGGTGTCAACTTTGTAGAAAACCTCGACATCGTGCAGCAATACGAACAGATGGAAGACGGTAACTGGGTGCTGACTGACGACGACATGACGGTGGAGCTCCACTTCATGAAAGGAATACAAGGACTGGAAATTCAGCGTACGACCAAATACTCCGACTATGCCTTTGAGGAGATAGAGCAACGCTTGTTCCGCCTGAAGGGCAACGTCATCAAGGAGGCCAACATGATGGCCAAGAGTGAAGAGTACTGGGCCAAGGTGCGGCAAG
>JBJEKS010000067.1:0-3836 GCA_051878755.1 Bacteroides sp.
TGTCGCCCGAGACCTTCAGCGACAATGCCGTAGCCGACAACCGTGATTACGGCAACCTGCTTAAGGAGATGATGGACGAGATGAACGGCGGACGCGGCATCAACGTCATCCTCACCCCGGGACGCTACAACTCTGCCTTCTTCGAGCACAGCTACCTGGCCGAGAAGACCGGCTCGGTACTGGCCTTCCCCGGCGACATGGTAGTGGAGAACGACATGGTGTTCTACAACGGTCTCTTCAAGGAGCGCCGCCGCGTGGGGTGCATCTACCGCCGCGTAAGCGATGAATACCTCGACCCGATGACCTTCGAAGCCTCATCGCTGCTGGGCGTGCCCAACCTGATGCAGGCCTACAGCAAGGGAAACGTAGCCCTGGTCAACGCCCTGGGCAATGGCGTGGCCGACGACAAAGGCATCTACTACTTCGTACCCAAGATGATTGAATACTACCTGCACGAGAAGCCCATCCTGGAGAATGCACCCACCTATCTACCTTATTATAAAGAGGACTACGACTACATCCTGGCCAACATCAAGAAGCTGGTCATCAAGGACGTGAGCGAAGCTGGAGGCTATGGTGTCGTGTTCGGTCGCGACCTCACCCCCGAGAAGCTCGAAGAGCTGAAGCAGCTCATCATCAAGGAGCCTCGCCGCTGGATAGCCCAGGAGGTCATCGACTTCCTCGACCTGGAAATCCTGGAGGGCGACACGCGTGTGGAGCGCAAGGCCGACCTGCGAGCCTTCGTCGTGACCGGCAAGGAGACCAAGGTATGGAAAAGCGGCTTGACCCGCTTTGCCCGCCAGCCCGACTCTTTCGTGGTCAACTCCTCGCAAGGCGGAGGATTCAAAGACACCTGGGTAATGACGGAGTAGCTTGTTTAGCTACAAGCTACAAGCTACGAGCTACAAGTAATAGAGGGGTTACAAGCCGTAGGACAGGAATCTTATCCCTAATCACTAATCACTAATCACTAAAAAAGCATTATGACTTTACAACCCATATCGGCCGCTAAGGCCAACCGCCTCTTCTGGCTGGGGCGCTACACCGAACGAGTATATATCAGCCTCCACCTGCTGCGTCGCTACCATGACCGCATGATCGATGGTGACCCGAATGTCTATCAAGAGTATTGCCAACGGCTAAGCAACGGCATCCCCTACCCCGACAAGGAGAGCTTCCGCACAGGCTACATGTATGACTCGCAGAACCCCTGCTCCATCATCGCAGCCCTGACTGCAGCCAATGACAACGCCATCGTGCTGCGCGAGGAGATCATGAGCGAGACCCTCTCCTACATCCAGCTGTCGCTCTGCCTCATCGACCGCGCTCGCAACCAAGGGGAGGAGAACATCACCGCCCTGCAGCCGGTGACCGACTACCTGCTGGCCTTCTGGGGCTCGATTGACGAACGCCTCTTCGACCGCCGCATCCGCCTGCTGCTCCGCATCGGTAAGCTGGTGGAGAACATCGACATGCACATCCGCTTCGACTACCCCTTCTACCGCATCAATGAGGCCTTCGAGTCGCTCAAGCAATGCGCCGAAGAGGAGCCGCAGATGGTGGACCACCAGGCCCTGAAGCAGCTCGATGTCCTGCTCAACGAGGAGTCGTACGAACAGCGCAACGACACCTACAAGGCCACCCTGCTGAGTGACATCAACCGGATAGCCATGGTATGAAAACCTATCATTACACTTATATCACCAACCTGCAATTCAGCGAGCCAGTGAGTGGCCACAGCTTCAGCCTGCGCTGTATGCCTGAGAGCAACGCGTATCAAGAGGTCAAGGAACGCAAGCTGACGGTGGAGCCAGCTGACTCGCTGACCATCGGGAAGGACCAATGGGGCAACGGGGTGGTGTATGGACGGAAGCAGGAGCCACACAGCAGCTTCAGCTACGGCAGCAGTGGATTGGTGGAGATGAAGCCCTACGCCATTCCTGCCGAAGACGATGGGTCACTCTATCTGGTCTCCACCGACCTGACCTCATTCAACCCGGCCATGGAGTTGCTGATTGACCACGCCCTATGCAGCTTGGCAAGCAGCCATCATCCCAACGGACAGGCAACAAACATCAGTAAGGTCCTGGCCCTGAGCGACACCGTCCACCACTACCTGAGCTACACTCCGGGCAGCACGCAGATGGAGACCACAGCGGCACAGACCTTCCTCCTGCGCCAAGGCGTGTGTCAGGACTACGCCCACCTGCTGATAGCCCTCTGCCGCCACCTGGGCATCCCCGCCCGCTACGTCAACGGGTTCATGCAAGGTACGGGTGCAACCCACGCCTGGGTAGAGATACAGGCAGGCGACCAGTGGCTGGGCATCGACCCTACAAACAACCAATTCATCACCTACGGATACATCAAGCTGTCGCACGGGCGCGACGTCATGGACTGCCCCGTGAACCGCGGCCTCTTCATCGGAGGTGCAGCACAGACAGCGGATATCCAAGTAACAGTAGAAGAGCTATGATACAAACCATTGTGGAGACAGCCATGCCCGTGGGCGAGCGTCTCCTGATTCAAAAGAACCAACTGAAGAACGGCACATCGCCCAAGCGCATCTGCATCGTGACGGGTACGCACGGCGACGAGCTGGAGGGGCAGTACATCTGCTTCCGCTTGAACCAACTCATCAACGCCCAGCTGGAGCAGCTGGACGGCACGGTGGAAATCTACCCTGCACTCAACCCTCTGGGCATCGACTCCATCACCCGAGGCATCCCCAACTTCGACCTCGACATGAACCGCATCTTCCCCGGAAACCCTGAGGGTACGATGGCCGAGACCGTGGCTCATGCCCTGATAGAGGACCTGAAAGGAGCCGACATGGTCATCGACATCCACTCCAGCAATATCTTCCTGCGCGAGATACCGCAAGTGCGAATCAACATCCAGACGGCCGACCGGCTCGTGCCCTACGCCCGGCTGCTCAACATGGACTTCATCTGGATTCACGAAGCAGCCACCGTGCTCGAAGCCACCCTGGCCCATTCGCTCAACATCATCGGCACACCGACCTTGGTGGTGGAGATGGGCGTAGGGATGCGTATCAACCACGGCTACGGCAACCGCCTCGTGACCGGCATCTTCAACCTGATGCACCACCTCGGCATGTGGCACAGCGCACCCGAGGAGTGTCTGTTGAGCAAGCCTGTAGTGAGCGTGGCCAACGAAGTGAGCTTCCTCAACGCCGAAGCCTCAGGCGTTTTCTTGACAGAAACGAAAAACAATACCATCGTCGATACGGGCGAGGAGATTGGAGAAATCGTCAGTCCGCTGACGGGAGAGGTGCTGCAACGAGTGGTATCACCCATCCACGGCCTGCTCTTCACCCTGCGAGCCTACCCCATCGTCTATCAAGGCTCTCTGCTGGCCCGCATCCACCACCTCAACTGAATCACTTATCAACCATCAATCCAAGCAAGAAAATGAAAAAAGAGATACTATTCCGCATGGAGTCGCCCTTTCGCGACGCCTTTCAGATTATAGGCTACCGCTTCGGCTCAGGCCACAAGAGCGTGGCCATCGTCGGCCAGATGCGTGGCGACGAGGTGCATCAGCTCTACGTCTGCTCCCAGCTGGTCAACCGCCTCAAGCAGCTGGAGCAGGAGGGCAAGCTGCTGCCCGACCATGAGATTTTGGTCGTGCCCTCGGCCAACCCCTTCTCCATGAATATAAGCAAGCGCTTCTGGGCCATGGACAATACCGACATCAACCGCATGTTCCCCGGCTACGACAAGGGAGAGACCACGCAACGCATCGCTGCCGCCCTCTTCAACGAGCTGCAGGGTTATGACTATGGCGTACAGATGGCCAGCTTCTACATCCCC
>JBJEKS010000068.1:0-4802 GCA_051878755.1 Bacteroides sp.
GAGGGGGTGCTGGTCGCCTGTGGTGAACGTTCCGGCAGGGTATCGGTGATGTGCTCTTCGGGGCAGCTAGTCAGGGGCTGGATGGCTTTTCCGTAGGCTCGCTGCCTTAGGGGGAAGGTGAGGGTGATGGTGGTGCCCACCCCCTCAGTGCTACTCAGTTGTAGCTTGCCTTTGTGCAGTTTCACCAGCTTTTTCACCATGAGCAGACCGATGCCGCTACCCGTCACTTTGGCGTTGATGGCGTTGCTGGCCCGGTAGTGGGTACGGAAAATCTTTCGCTGTTCGGCTGCAGGGATGCCGATGCCTGTGTCGGCAATCTGGATGGTCCAATCAGCTTCCTTCACGCTGCACGTCACCCGGATGGAACCTCCTTCGGGCGTATATTTTACGGCATTCGAGAGGAGATTCTTCAGTATCGAATCCATCTTCTCCTTGTCTATCCAGACGTTGACCTCGGCTGAGGGACACGCCAGCGTCAGCTGTTGCTGGTGGCTTTCAGCAAAGGGACGGAATACCTCCAGCGTCTCTGTCAAGTAGCTGAGCAATGGATAGCTGCTCACATGCAACTGCTCACTGTAGGTATCCACGCGCTCAAAGCGGATGAGGTTGGTGGCCAGGTGGAGCAGGGCATTGACGTTGCGCAGGGCGGTCTGCATGCGGCGCCTTCCCGCTTCACTGAGGGGCTCCTCCTCTTGCAGTTCTTCTAGTGGTGCCTTGATGAGGGTGAGCGGCGTGCGGATGTCGTGGGCGGTGTTGATGAAGAACTGTATCTTCTCCCTGGATATTTTCCGCTGCTTGCGCAGGTAGGCATAGCGCAGGGCCAGGCCGATGAGGGTGAGGCTCAGCAGCAGGTAGAGGGCATAGGCCCACGGAGTGGACCAGAAGGGGGGCTCAAGAATGATTTCCAGGCTGCGCTCTTCGAGCACCACGTTGCGCTCCTCGTTGGAGATGGCCCGGATGCGCAGGGTGTAGCGGCCCGGGCTGAGGTTGGTGATGCGAATGCGTCCGTTGCCGTCGGGCTGGCTCCATTGGTTGTAGAAGCCCTCCAGTCGCCAGGAGTAGAGCACCTGCGAGGGGGTGTCGTAGTTGATGGAGGAGACCTTGATGGAGAAGAAGTTTTGGTCGTGCTTGAGTCGCAACGTAGGGGTGAGGTCCAGCTCGTGAGTCAGGGGAGAGTTGGCTTCGCCGCCGTTGACTTGCTGGTAGAATATCTCCAGGTCGCTGATGACCAGCTTGGAGGGGGCTACAGGGGGCAGGGGACGGCGGTGGTCAAAGAGCAGTACTCCCTCGGTGCTACCCAGGACGAAGGTGCCGTCGCAGGTCAGGATGCCCGACGAGGCGTTGAAGTGGTCGGTGCTGAGCCCCTGTTCGCGCGTCCAGTTGGTGAAGTGCTGGGTGGCAGGGTCATAATAGGTCACAGCCCCTTCCGTGGCCAGCAGCAGCTGTTGGCCATCGTTGCAAATCAGCGTGTAGATGCTGTTGGAGATGAGGGCACAGTTGTCAGTATGGTAGTGGACCATCTCGCCGGTAGAGGGGGTATAGATCAGTAGGCCGGCACAGTTGGTGCCGATGAAGAGGCGGCCGTCGGGGCTCTGACAGAGGGAGTAGATGGAGCAGGAGGCTACGGGCAGTTTCACCTCCTGGCTTTGGTGGCTCTGCCTGTCGAGCAGGAAGAGTCCATGGTTCGTGCCAACCCAGAGCGACTCTTCATCGTGCTCAATCAGCACGGTGATGCCGCTCAGCTCGGGGAAGAGCTGGATGGAGTGATGCGCTCTATCTACTGCCTTGAGGTTATAGAGGCCTCCCGACCAGATGATGCCCTTGCTGTCCTTCAGCATGGCCCTGATGTACTTGTCGGGCCGTATGTCCAGTCCGCTGAAGGTGGATGGGGTGAAGTTGCTCACCTCCCCCGTCTGTTTGTTGATTTCGAAGAGTCCGGAGCTGTAGCCTCCTACCCACACCACGCCGGGAGTCACTTCGCAGAGCGAGAGGAACGTATGGTCACTGAGGAAGGTGCGCCACGTCCGTTGCTTGCGGTTGTAGAGGCTCACACCGTTGTTGGTAGCCATCCAGAGGTCGCCGTCGCTATCCTCGATGAGGCTGTTTACCTGGTCGTTGGCCAGCGACTGGGTGTTGCCGATGGCGTGTCTCAGCCAGGTAAAGGGGGCTTGGCGCAGGTCGCAGATGGTCACGCCGATGGGGTAGTTGGCCATCCAGAGTCGTTGCGACTCATCGATGTAGAGGTCAACGATGTTGTTGCCGTTCATGGCGTTGGGACTCAGGTAGTCGGCTTTCAGGAAGGGCGTGCAGCGGTTGTCGCGCGTGTCCATCTGATAGACTCCCGCCCCGTCGGAGGCGATGAAGAGGGTGTGCTCATCCCAGGGGCGGATGCGGTTGATGCTGATATCTACCAGCTCCTTCTCGATGTGACTCCAGAGCCGGTTCTTTAGGTCATAGCAGAAGAGGCCTCGCTGATAGGTGCCGATGTAGAGCTTGTGGCTGGGCTGATGGTAATAGAGCTCGTTGACCTGCAGCAGCGTGGGAGGCGCTGTCTCGAAGGACTCCTCGCGTAGCTCATCCTCAACCCGCTGGATTTGCTTCACGCCGCTCTCTGTACCAGCAAAGAAGATGGAGTCGGTATAGGCCGTGAGGTGGGTGATTTCTTTCTGGAGCGGATTGACGTAGGAGGTCACCTGGCTGGTAGCGATGTCGAAGCGGAAGATGGTGGAGCGGCTGCAGAGCCAGATGTGATCCTCTTGGTCGAAGCATCCGCAGGTGATGGGGGAGACGTTGCCCAGGGTGAACATTAGCTTGAAGCGGTCGCTGTCGGGGCAGTAGCGGAACAGCGTACCCCGTCGGCTCACCTCCCAGATGCCTCCCTGGTTGTCGCGTTCCAGGCGGCTCATCTCCATTGTGTTGCTCACCACTTGGCGGCCGTCGAAGAGCTGGTAGTGCTTCACCTCCTTGCCGTCGAAACGGTCGATGCCGTCGTGGGTAAGGAGCCACATGTAGCCTTTACTGTCTTTCTGTATGGCAAAGACGCGCCGGCTGCTCAGCCCCTCCTCTACGCTCAGGTAGCGGAAAGTCTGTGCCCTGCCTGCAAGGGCGAGGAACAGCAGGAACAGGCAGCTCATGATTTGCTTCATTCTCATTGTCATACGTAGTACAGTTTTGTTTAGTCCTTTTCGTTATAAAGGGAGCAGCCGCAAGGGGCCTGGTTGTGGCCTCTGTCAGCTGCTCCCTTGTAGAGTCTTATCTGTGATGGTTGAAGATTACTTCTTGTGTGCTTCAACCCACTTGCGGGCGTTGACAAAGGCCTCAATCCAGGGTGTCACCTCGTCGGCCTTGCGTTCGTCGGGATAGTACCCGCACTGCCAGGGGAAGATGGTGCGCTCGGGGTGGGGCATGATGGCCAGGTGGCGTCCGTCCTTGCTGGCGATGGCGGCTACGCTGTAGCTGGAACCGTTGGGGTTGGCGGGGTATTCGTCGTAGGAGAACTTGGCCACTACGTTGTACTCCTCCTCGGGCAGAGGCAGGTTGAACTTGCCTTCGCCGTGAGCCACCCAGGTGCCGATCTTGAAGCCGCTCAGCGAACCGAACATCACGCTGCGGTTGGTCGTCACGGTCAGCGAGACGAAGTTGCACTCAAACTTGTGGCTGTCGTTGTGCTCCATGCGGGCGCGCTTGTCGGCGGGGTGCTCGGGGTTGATGAGTCCCAGTTCCACCATCAGCTGGCAGCCGTTGCAGACGCCGAGCGAGAGGGTGTCCTCACGGGCATAGAACTTGTCGAGAGCCTCCTTGGCCTTGGGGTTATAGAGGAAGGCACCGGCCCATCCCTTGGCCGAGCCCAGTACGTCGCTGTTGGAGAATCCACCGCAGAAGGCGATGACGTTGACATCCTCGAGCGTCTCGCGGCCGCTGATAAGGTCGGTCATGGTCACGTCCTTCACGTCGAATCCGGCCAGCCAGAAGGCGTAGGCCATCTCACGCTCAGAGTTGGTACCCTTCTCACGGATGACGGCAGCTTTCAGGCCGCTGGCCGTACGGCGGTCGGGGTCGAGGCCCCACTGCTTCAGCTTGCCGGTAAACGAAGGACCGAAGGCCAGCTCCAGCGGCTGCTGCTTGTAGTTCTCGAAACGCTCCTTGGCCTTGCCGTGGAAGCTCTGCTTGCGGTCGAGCAGGTAGGAGCTGGAGTACCACACGTCGCGCAGGTAGTCGATGCCAAACTGGTAGTCGTAGCCATCCATGCTCACCATGATGTGGCGCTCGTCGGTCGGTACACCCAGCTTGATGTAGCCCACGCCGGCATCGTCGAGAATCTTCTTCACGCGCGGTGCGTCGTGGTCGCTCACCTGGATGACTACACCCGGGTTCTCAGCGAAGAGGGCCTTCACGATGTCGGTGCCCACCAGCTTGTCCAGGCAGATCTCCATACCGCCCTCTACGTTGGCGAAGCACATCTCCAGCAGAGTGGTGATCAGACCGCCGGCCGAGATGTCGTGACCGGCCATCACCAGCCCCTCGTTGACGAGTTGCTGCACGGCCAGGAAGGCATCACGGAAGTATTCGGGATTCTTCACGGTAGGCACGTCGCTGCCCACCTTGCCTTGCGACTGCGCAAAGGCGGAGCCGCCCAGCTGCAGCGTGTCGAAGGAGAAGTCGATGTGGTAGAAGCGGCTCTTCTTGACGTTCTTCATCACGGGAGAGACAATCTTGCGGATGTCGCTCACCTCGCCGCCGGCTGATACGATGACCGTACCCGGGGCAATCACCTTGCTGCCGTCGGGGTACTTCTGCGTCAT
>JBJEKS010000068.1:4902-22085 GCA_051878755.1 Bacteroides sp.
TTGCAAGCCACAGCTTCGAGCTGAAGCACGTTGGCCACATATTCATCGAGACGGGTCACGTCGTAGGTCACCACGTCGTATTTGCGTTCTACGGTCTTATCCACCATGTAGGTCTTGGGTGAAGAGCCGAACATCTGCTCCACGGCCAGGTCGAAGGGACGTACGCCGTCGGCCTGCTGGAAGGCGAAGCGGTGGTCGCCAGTGGTCTCACCCACCACGTACATCGGGGCACGTTCGCGCTCGGCAATCTTCTGCACATGCTCGATGGCCTGCTCCTCGATGAGCAGACCCATGCGCTCCTGGCTCTCGTTGGCGATGATCTCCTTGGCCGAGAGGGTCTTGTCGCCGATGGGCAGCTTGCTCATGTCGATGAGTCCGCCACACTCCTCCACCAGCTCGCTCAGGCAGTTCACGTGCCCTGCCGAGCCGTGGTCATGGATGGAGACTACGGGGTTGCTCTCCTCCTCGCAGAGGGCACGCACCACGTTGTAGGCACGCTTCTGCATCTCGGCGTTGGCACGCTGCACGGCGTTCAGCTCGATGCCGCTGCTGTAGCGACCCGTATCCACTGACGATACCGAGCCGCCGCCCAGGCCGATGCGGTAGTTGTCACCGCCGATGACCACCACCTTCTCGCCCGCTTCGGGCTTGCCCTTCAGGCAGTCGCGGCGCGTACCGTAGCCCACGCCACCGGCCAGCATGATGACCTTGTCGTAACCGTAGAGTGTATCTTCAGCGTTTTCCTTGTGCTCGAAGGTGAGCACCGAACCGCAGATCAGCGGTTGGCCAAACTTGTTGCCGAAGTCGCTGGCACCGTTGGAGGCCTTAATCAGAATCTGCTCGGGCGTCTGGTAGAGCCACTTGCGCACGGGCAGCAGCTCCTCCCATTCGCGTCCCTCGTCGGTGCGGGGATAGGAGGTCATATAGACGGCTGTTCCGGCGATGGGCCAGGAACCCTTGCCGCCGCCCATACGGTCGCGGATTTCACCACCTGTACCGGTGGAAGCGCCGTTGAAGGGCTCCACTGTGGTGGGGAAGTTATGCGTTTCGGCCTTGAGCGAGATGACGCTCTCAATCTCCTTCACCTGGAAGTAGTCGGGCTTGGAGTGGTCGGCGGGGGCAAACTGCTCCACTACGGGACCTTCGGCAAAGGCCACGTTGTCCTTGTAGGCCGAGATAATCTTGTTGGGGTTCTCCTGGGTGGTCTTCTTAATCATCTGGAAGAGGGATGACTCCTTCTCTTCGCCATCGATGATGAAGGTGCCGCCGAAGATTTTGTGGCGGCAATGCTCGGAGTTGATTTGGGCGAAGCCGAACACCTCGCTGTCGGTCAGCGGGCGGCCGAGATCCTTCTCGACCTTCTTCAGGTAGTCCATCTCCTCGCGAGAGAGGGCCAGTCCTTCCTGTTCGTTGTAGGCCTCCAGGTCATCGATGTGGACGATGGGTTCAGGCTGGCGGTGCGTGGTGAAGACCTCCTGGTTCAGCCCCTTGTACATGCGTTGCAGCATGGGGTCGTGCTCGGCGTTCTCGTCGGCTACGGGGAAATACTCCTCGATGCGGCTGATGCCGCTGAGGCCCATGTTCTGGGTGATTTCCACGGCGTTGGTGCTCCACGGTGTAATCATCTCGCGGCGTGGACCGACGAAGCAGCCGTTCAGTTGTTCTTCACTTTCGGGGGTGGCGTTGCCGAACAGCCAGCAGAGTTTCTCGCAGTCGGCTTGCAGAAGAGCGTGATCGCTCTCTACGGCGATGACGCTCTGTTGTGGGGTTCTGAAAAATAGAATCATATCTTGTCTTTTTCGCACATGTTTTTTTCGTGCTGCAAAGATACTCATTTTTTGCGAGACTGCCATATGTTTCGCGGAAAAAATCAGTGACGGGGTGGAATTGGTGGTTCTTTTATGCTTGTTTATGCTTAGGGTTGGCGATGGCGTGGCTTCGGGATTGCCTCGGCGTTGCTTTGGGGTGACTATATTACGCCCGCGGGCATAAACTTAGATACAGATACAGATAATACTTCTTGAAGTAGGAGCAAGCCATCTGATTGTAATTCGATTGGAATCAGATTGCAATGAGCTCTTGTATATCCCGCGCGCATGAATTTTAAGACAAAGACGTAGTCGTAATAGATGGACGACGATGCTATTTCCGTTGGCTAAATGGCATACTTGCGCCGTGCAGACAGGCTGTTTCTGTAGCGTAAATGGCATACTTAGTGAGGGCTTTTCTGTAATTTTTTGCGCTGAAACAAAAATAGTTGGCGTTTTGTTTGTTCATGTCGCGTTTTTGTAGTAATTTTGTCACTATGAAAGCAGAACTTTGATTGAATAACAGTATGCCTATAATGAACTCAGTAAAACCGATGACAGCATTTAAGATGACAGCATTTAATAAGTCTAATCACTTCGTTTTTCCCCTCCATTTCATACTGATGGCTGTAGCACTTTTTTTCACGTCTTGTGGCAAAGAACGGACGGCGCATCTGCATGCCAGCAACGACAGTATCTACACCAAGGAGTATCTCAACTCAATCTACACCGTAGAACCCGAGCGGGCGCTGGCTCTGATTGATACGGCGGAAATGTATCAAACGATTTCTGTCAGCATGTGCCACGTGTTGCGGGCACAGATTTATCAGAATACGCTCCAACAGCCCCGTTTGGCCTATTACCACTTCCAACAGGCCGTAGCCAATCCCCTTTTCGAGAAGGAGAACCCTTCGGCCTTCTGCGCTTCGCTCAATATGCTCTCCGAACGCGAGTACCGCACCAACCACTTTGATGCGGCCTTGCGCTATGCCCAGCGTGGCTTGGAGGCAGCCCGCCGGGAAGGGGTGAAGAGGATGGAGCTGCAACTGGAGTTTGCCGTGGGGCGCATCATGATGTCCAGTGGAGACGTGAATGAGGGCTTGCGCATCGTCATGGAGTCGCTGGCTGCCCATAAGGAATATTTTGCCCAACCCCAGAACTTTGTGGAGGCCAACCAACTGGTCTATATCACGGGCGAGTCGATGGAGCTGCTGATGAAGCACAACCGGCTGAAGGAGGCTGAACATCTGATTCCCGACTTTGAACATGCGGTGGAGCTGCTCGCCAACTCGCCGGATGTGCCTCCGTTCATCGTTGATATCCGGCAGATGGAGTTGAATGCCAACATCATGCGCCTCTATGATGCCCTGGGAGAGCATGACAAGGCTGAGCCTTATCTTCAGGGGGTACTTGCCTGCCGTTCGGATCAGACGATTTCCTACATGAGGGCTGCTGCCCACTACCTGGTTACCAAGCGGTATGACCTCTTCTTCCCCGCCAACCAACGGGCCGGTGCACTCTTTGGCACCAACTACGACAGCATCAGCAACGATTACGTCAACGGCGTGCTCATCCCGGCCATGCAGGCCTACACCGCCATCGGCAACGACCGGCAGGCCCATATCATGGCTCGGCGTATCATCGCCATCAAGGATAGCCTAACCATCCGTTCGCAGCAAGGCGATGCGGCCCAGCTTGCGGCCATCTATGCCACGCAGGAGAAGGAGATGCTGCTGGTGGAGCAGAAACGTTTGCTCGAAAGACAGCAGACTTACTTGATAGCCAGCGTGGTGGGATTGCTGCTGGCCTTGTTGTTCACCGGGGTGATGATCTATTACAACCGCCGTATCGATCGCGAGAGCAGGGCCAACGAGATAAAAGACCATTTTATCCGCAACATGTCGCACGAGATCCGTACGCCGCTCAACCAGATTTCCGGCTTCGTGCAGCTGCTCACCGACCCTGCCCTGACGATGGAGGCGGAGGAAAAACAGCACATCAACGATATCATAACGCAGCAAACCGAGTGTATGACACGTATGCTCAATGTGTTTCTGGAGATGTCGGAGTATGAAGGTGACGAGCGTCCGTTGCCGGCAGGGACGGTGGATGTGGAGCTGCTGCTCAGCGAGGTGGGCGAGGCCACACCATATCGACAGCAGGGCGTGGAATGGAGCGTGTCCAACACGACCCCGCTCAAGGAGCTGGTGACCAATGCTGAGGCACTGAAACAGTTGTTGGTTTGCCTTACCGAAAATGCGGCAAAGTTTACGGAGCAGGGTTCCATTCGCCTGGATCTGTCAGAAGAGGAAGAAGGGAAAGTCATCTGTTTCAGTGTGACCGATACGGGTAAGGGTGTCCCTGTTGATCAAGCTGAGAAGATATTCGAGCGATTTTATAAAGTGGATGAGTACGTGCCCGGTGTAGGCTTGGGGCTCTCGTTGGTGCGTGCCATCGCTAAGCGCATAGGGGCTACGGTAACGCTCGATACCAATCATCCGGCTCCCGGGGCGCGTTTTACCGTCAAGTTTCCTCGCAAGCTTATCGTGGCTTAGTCATGAGGCCCTATCCTCAGAACGGCGGTTGACTCTCGAAATGGAGACGCTCACCCGTGAGGGGATGGGTGAAGCTGAGGTTGGTGGCATGGAGATGGAGGCGCTGGGCAGGCTGTCCGTAGAGGCGGTCGCCCACGATGGACATCCCCAAGCCGGAGGGGTGGGCTGCATGGACGCGCAGCTGGTGGGTACGTCCCGTGAGCGGATAGAAGGCGATGCGTGTCCTGCCTCCCTCGCTTTGCAGCACCTCGTAGCGGGTCAGGGCCGCCTTGCCGTGGAGCGGATGGACCATCTGACGGGGACGGTCGTAAGGGTCGAGGCAGAGGGGAAGGTCGATGATGCCCTCTCGGCTCATCGAAGGGGGAAGCTCTCCTTGCAATAGGGCCTCGTAGCGCTTCTCTACGGTGCGCTCGGCAAACTGCTGCTGCAGTGTGCGGCAGGCATCGGGCGTGAGGGCAAGGAGCATCAGCCCGGAGGTGTCCATATCGAGGCGATGGACTATGATGGGCCCTTCAGCCTGGGGATAGTGCTTGCGAGCCCATCCGTAGAGCGAGGGGAGAGCAGGGGCTGTGCCCGGTACGGAGCAGAGTCCCGCAGGTTTCACCACGACAGTCAAGGCTGCATCTTCGTAGAGCACCTCCACTGGTGCAACAGGCTCATGTCCAGTGGTTGCAGAGTAAGGCTGGGCTGGTACTAAACCCTGCAGCATAAAGGCGAGTAGCGGGCCGCATTTGCCCCGGCAAGCGGGGTAGAAGGTGCCGTGGGTGCGGACTTCGGTGAGGGGTGAAGGACCCCACCACCACTCTGCCAGGGCCAACGGACGCAGCCCGTGCAAGTAGGCGTACTGCAGCAGTTTAGGGGCGGCGCAGTCGCCCGTACCACCCGGTGGAGCCTGGCGCGTCAGGCCTGTCAACTCCTCCTCTTCAGGGGCGGTGAATAGCCTCCAGATGGTGGTCTGCTCGCCTCGGCCGTTATGGACGACGTACTGCTCAAAGAGCCATTGCTGTAGCGCGGCCGAACGCCTCTTGCGCTCCTGCTTGAGCTGTTGCACGCACTGCTCCTGGAGGGCTACCCGTTGCTTGAGAGGCTCCAGTTGCTGCTGCAGTTCGCGCTCCTTCCGTTTGAACTCCGCCTTTTGGTGCTGGCTCTCACGGATGAGGCGTGCTTCCTCCTCAGCGGTCAAGGTTCCCTGTTGACGCAGGCGATGGCGGGCAGCCTTCTGTTCAGCCAGCTCTTGGCGCATCACAGTCAGTTGCTCAACGGTAGATGCGGTAGCCTGCTCCAATGCCCGGTGGGCTTCAAGGTACTCACTTCCCTGCTGCATCGCCTGGATGCGGCAGTTGATGGCGCTGATGGCCGCCTCTTCGCGACGGAAATAACCCTCGGGCAGGGTAGGGTCGAAGATGGGCGGCACGAACCAGGGGTGCACGCTCCGCCCCATCAGCAGTCCTGAGAAGGCTGCCAGAAATCCCACCTCTCCCCCGGGTGCCTCCACCACCAGGACCCCCATCATCTTCCCCTCTACGGCAGGCTCAGTCGCTTCCGGTTCCGTCCTCTGCCCGGGGCGCTTATGCTCCGTAGCAAGCAGCCTGTTCAGCTCAGCCTCCACCAGCTGCACCGCCTCGATGCAGAGTGGGTGGGGCGTGTAGTTGAAGGGGTTGTTCAGTTGCTCAGGCAGCTCCTCCGGGAGGATGGGTCGGGGAAAGTGATGCAGCGGTAGCATAGGCTCAGTCGTTGGTCACCAGGTTGTCGTCGTTGCGGATGGGCAGTTCGTCCCCTCCATCATAGGATGCAGGGGCGTTGCCAGCCTCTCCAGCAGGGGAGGTATGTATGCGATGGGCACGCTTCTTGCCCAGTCGCTTCTCGCGCTCCCAAGCCGCCTTACGGGCCTCGTAGGAGGCGTATTGTCTTTCTAGATAATTGTCTGCCATGGCTATAGTTTCTTTATTAACGTCATTCTACTCTACTGGTTCTTCTTCAATTCCCCCCGGTTTCCACCTGGAATTCGTGCCAGTCGTACTCGTTGCCGTAGGTGTCGGTGATGGCCAGGCGCAGGGTGATGCTGCTTTGCTTCAGGCGTTTGCCGGCCGTAACTGTGGCGGTATATTTCACGCCTTCACCCGGACGGATCTGCTCCACGAGGATGGAGGGGGAGATGGTGATGCGCTTGTTGCCGCTGGCCTCGCTGACAGAAGGGATGACGTTGAGGGCTGCGTCGCTGCCTTCGTTGACGATGTCGAACACCACCTTGCTGCTTTCGCCGGGCGAGAGGAGGCGGTCACGGCTGTCGTCAATGAACCGGATGCGGCGGATGCGCAGCCCGTCGAGGGCGGCTTGGTAGCCGTTGCCGGTAGGGGAGCCTGGATTGCCGTTTGCCGAGCCCACGGCTGCTTGCTCCTTCTGACGGGAGGAGCTGATGGCTCCGCCGATGGCTGCACCGGCCAGGGTACCCACGATGGTGCCGATGGCCGAGCCGCGGTAGCCGCTGTGCCAGTCGCGTTGCGTGTCGCCGATGAGGCCGCCGATGGCACCGCCCAACTGGCCTCCCACGGCAGCTCCCGTAATCACCGCATGGGGGTCGGCTGTGCCCATCTGGGCCGTAGAGCAACTGCTCAACAGGCAGCTGCCTACCAGGATATAGAGTAGGGGTTTCATCTTTTTTAGGGATTAGGGATAAGGGATTAGGGATGAGGTTGTTTTAATATTTGGCCTTGACTTGGGGCAGGGCTTTCTGGATTTCGGCTATGCGCTTGGCATCCGTGGGGTGGGTGCTGAGCAGGGCCGGGGTTTTCGAGCCTCCGCCGGAGGACATCTTCTGCCAGAAGGTGACCGCCACGTCGGGATTGTAGCCCGCTATGCGCATGAAGATCAGACCCATGTAGTCGGCCTCCAGCTCGTGCTTGCGCGAGAAGGGGAGCATCACACCATACTGCGCCCCGAGGCCATACACCGAGCCGGCAAGCTGCTGCACGGCGCTGCTCTTCTGCGACAGCGTCTGGTTGAGAATCTGTGCGCCATACTGCGCCAGTATCTGCTGACTCATCCGCTCGTTGCTGTGCTTGGCCACGGCATGGGCCACCTCATGACCAATCACCACGGCCAGCTCGTCGTCGGAGCCCACCACGGACATCAGTCCTTCATAGACCACAATCTTTCCGCCGGGCATGCAGAAGGCGTTGATTTGCTGATCCTTGACCAACGTGAATTCCCAGGCGAAGTTCTTCAGCTCAGCCTCCAGACCGTTCTGCTTGAGGTAATGTTCGGTGGCCTGTGCAATCTTCTGCCCCACACGGCTCACCATGGCCGACTGGCTCTTCTGCGTGGAGCGCGGGGCGCTCTTCATGTAGTCGTTGTACTGGGTCAGGCTAGAGGCCAGCACCTCCTGGTCGGAGACGAGCAGCAGTTGTTGACGGCCGGTGACGGGCACCGAGCCGCAGCTGTAGAGGATGGCGCTTAGGCCTATCCACATCAGTAGATGCTTGAAATAGGTTCTTTTCATGACGATTCGATATTTTAGTTTCATTTAATGTGTAATATCATTTAATGTGCAGTATCCGGAAGGTAGAGGGATTCGATGCCGCCGTCGAGCGAAACGTGGGCGGGAGCACTCTCGTTGCCATAGCGGTCGATGGCGGTCACGGCAAAGTGGGTGCAGGCCTGCAGCGGATGCTCGGGGGCATAGACGTAGGTGGTGTCGGCCACGGAGGTGCAGAGGATGGTGCGGCCCGTGGAGGTATCGACGGGATGGTTGGTGGAGCCATAGACCACGTAGCGCGGGACGTTGCGCAGGTCATTGTCGGTCGATGGCTCCCACGTGAGGCGCAGGTAGCCCGGTGCAATGGACTCTACGCGCAGCCCTTGGGGGGTGGAGGGGGCTTCAGCATCCAGCCAGGGCATGGGGGGCTGCAGGGCCGGGTAGCGGTAGTCGTCGGTCAGCAGCAGGTCGTAGAGTCCCTGCGTGTTCTCCATGAGGTAGCGCACGCGGTAGTGCGCCTCGCCGGCCAGGCCGTGGGTGCGGCAGAACTGGAGTTGGCGCTCGATGTCGCTCAGCCTCCAGTTGCCCTCGCGCGGGTCGAGGAAGTAGATGCCCAGGCCGGGCACCACGTGGCGGCCGCACGACTGCTCCTGCCAGTCGAGGGCAAAGGGGTAGAAATTGTTGCCGCGGAAGTAGAGCATCGGGTAGATTTGGTCCTGTATGCCTTCGCCCAGCCATCCTTGCACATCCTGATAAACCGTCTGGAAGGCGTTCCATCCGCGCGAGGAGTAGCGGGGGGTATCGTTGTATTTGCCCACGGGACTTGTGCTTACCTTGACCCACGGCTTCAGCGCTTTGACTGACGTATAGAGCGTGCGTACCAGCTCCGAGAGATTGTCGCGGCGCCATTGGGCCAGTGTGCGGCCGTTGCTGTAGCGGCGGAACTCGCGCTGGTCGGCAAAGCGGTTGCCGGCCCGTTCGGGGTAGCGCAGGTAGTCGAAGTGAACCCCATCCACATCGTATCGGCTCACAATCTCCTCCACGATGGAGCGCAGGTAGAGTTTCGTGTCGGGGTGTCCCGGGTTGAGGAAATATTCGCGCTTGTAGGGCACGCAGATGGCCGGCTTGCGCTTCACCACCGACTGTGCGCCGAGCGAGGCCACATGCTTGCGGTTACCCAGGGGGATGGTCACAATCCAGGCGTGGCACTCCATGCCTCGCTTGTGGCACTCCTCCACGGCGAAGGCCAGCGGGTCATAGCCCGGGGAGGTGCCGCAGCTGCCCGTCAGGATGGCGTTGTAAGGCTCAATCCGTGAGTCGTAGATGACGTCGCCGCGTGTGCGGGCCTGGAAGAGCACCGTGTTGAAGTGCGCCTCCTGCAGGCGGTCGAGTATCTCGATGAGTTCCTGTTGCTGCTTGCGGATGGATTGTGGCGTGACGGCTCGTGTGCGGGGCCAGTCGAGTCCATACACCGCCGTCACCCAGGCGGCACGTACCTCCTGCTTGGGACTCTCCTGTGCCGCGGCAGGTGAGGCCATGACTACGCCCAGCAGCAGAACGAGCAGGGGCTTCAGGCGTTGGAAATATGTGGTCAATATCAAACTTTTCATGTTCAAAACAGTTCAAATCGGGGCTTCTTCGGCCTCTTTTGGCTGCGAAGATACGGAAAAGTGACGATTGTTGTACGTTTTTTCTTCAAAAAGCACTATTTTTGCACCCAATTTTCAGCAACCATCAAGGATAGATAGTTTTTTAAGGAATTAATAGATAGTATTTAAGGATTAACTTGTATGATCACATTTACACTCTGTCTGCTTGTGCTGATAGCAGGCTATTTCCTCTACGGACGGTTTGTGGAGCGGGTGTTTGGACCCGACGACCGTCCCACTCCCGCCACGACCAAAGCTGATGGCGTGGACTTCATCCCCCTGCCCACCTGGAAGATATTCATGATTCAGTTCCTGAACATCGCCGGCTTGGGTCCCATCTTCGGTGCCATCATGGGGGCGCAGTTTGGTACCGCCTCCTTCCTTTGGATTGTCTTCGGTACGATCTTTGCCGGTGCCATGCACGACTTCTTCTCCGGTTGCCTCTCCCTGCGTAACGGGGGCGAGAGCTTGCCGCAGCTCATCGGACGCTACCTGGGCCCTGTCTCGCAGAAGGCTGTGATGGCCTTTACCGTGGTGTTGCTGGTGCTGGTGGGCGCTGTCTTCGTCTCCGGCCCTGCCGAACTGCTGGACGGCATGACACCCGACTGGCTCAATGCCTACTTCTGGATAGCCGTTATCTTCATCTATTATGGGTTGGCCACCATGCTGCCAGTGGATAAGATTATCGGCCGTTTCTATCCCCTGTTTGCCATTGCGCTGATATTCATGGCCGTGGGCATCCTGGTGATGCTCTACGTCAAGCACCCTGCGCTGCCTGAGCTATGGGACGGCTTCGGCACGAAGTATGAGCAGAACCCCATCTTCCCGATGATGTTCATCTCCATTGCCTGTGGTGCCATCAGCGGCTTCCATGCCACGCAGAGCCCCTTGATGGCCCGCTGCATAACGAGCGAGCGCCATGCCCGCCCCATCTTCTATGGGGCCATGGTGACCGAGGGTATCGTGGCCCTGATATGGGCGGCTGCCGCCACCTGCTTCTTCGGTGAGCATGGCATCGTGGATGAAGCCACGGGCAAGGGCTTCTCCGGTGCGATGGTGGCCACGGCCATCTCGAGCAGCTGGCTGGGTCCTGTGGGCGGCGTGTTGGCCATCCTGGGCATCGTGGCTGCCCCGATTACCAGCGGTGATACGGCCCTCCGTTCGGCGCGACTCATCCTGGCCGACTTCTTCCATGTGGCTCAGCGCTCCATCACTAAGCGCCTGCTGCTCTGCATTCCCCTCTTCCTCGTCACCATCGGCTTGCTCATCTTCAGTCTGAGCGATGCACAGGGCTTCAAGATTATCTGGCGCTACTTCGCCTGGGCTAATCAAACGCTGGCCACGGTGACGCTGTGGGCCATCACCCTATGGCTGGTGAAGCACAAGGGAGAGCGCTCTTATATGTGGATCAGTCTGATACCTGCGTTTTTCATGACAATGGTCTGCTCCTCCTACATCTGCGTGGCTCCCGAAGGCCTGGGGCAGCTGGGTGTCCCCTTGAGTGCAGCCCCCACGGTGGCCCTTGTCGCCTTCCTTGTCTCACTCCTCCTCTTCGTCAGGTGGATGGCAAAGAATAGAAAACTCAAAAACTAACCAACTTATAAACTCAAAAAACAAACAACATGAAAAAGATTGCATTAATGGTTTGCCTGCTGGTGGCTACAGTAGCTGCTCAGGCGCAGTTTGAGAAAGGTAAATGGTTTGTCAACCCCTCGGTTTCGGGATTGGCGCTGACTCATGATACGGAGAGCGACAAGACCACCTTCGGCCTGGAGGCCCAGGGGGGTGCCTTCCTGGTGGATAACTTCGCCCTGCTCATTGACCTGGGCGCGGCCTGGAATGCCCTGGGTAGCGATGTGGATATCTACAGTGCCGGCGTGGGGTGCCGCTACTATTTCGACAAGGTAGGTGTCTATCTCGGTACGGGTGTGGGCGTGAACCGCTACGACTATGGTCACGACTCCGATGGTATCACCCGCTTCCGCTACAACCTGGAGGCCGGCTATGCCTTCTTCCTCTCGCGTTCGGTCACCATCGAGCCTGCCGTCTATTGGAACGTCGATAAGGACCGCTCGCAGTATGGCCTGAAGGTAGGTTTTGGCTTCTACTTCTAACTCATCAACTCATAACCAACAACAAAACGCATGATTTCCGTCGAAGGACTCAAGGTAGAATTCAACGCCACTCCGCTCTTTGAGGAGGTGTCGTACGTCATCAACAAGAAGGACCGCATCGCCCTGGTGGGCAAGAACGGCGCGGGAAAATCCACCATGCTCAAGATTCTGGCCGGGCTGCAGCAGCCCACGGAGGGGGTGGTGGCCGTGCCGCGCGACTGCACCATCGGCTACCTGCCCCAGGTGATGAAGCTGGCCGACAGCCGCACCGTCATGGAGGAGGCCGAGCAGGCTTTCGAACACATCTTCGAGATGCAGGCTGAACTGGATAGGCTCAACCAACAGCTGGCCGAGCGCACCGACTACGAGAGCGAAGCCTATCAGCAGCTCATCGAGCGCTTCACCCACCTCAACGAGCATTTCCTGCTCATGGGCGGCACCAACTACCAGGCGGAGCTGGAGCGTACGCTGCAGGGACTCGGCTTCAGCCGCAGTGACTTCCAGCGGCCTACCAGTGAGTTCTCCGGCGGATGGCGTATGCGCATCGAGCTGGCCAAGCTGCTGCTCCGCAAGCCCGATGTGCTGCTCCTCGACGAGCCGACCAACCACCTCGACATCGAGAGCATCCAGTGGCTGGAGCAGTTCCTGGCCACCAAGGCCAATGCCGTGGTGCTCGTCAGCCACGACCGTGCCTTCCTCAACAACGTCACCACACGCACCATCGAAATCTCCTGCGGACGCATCTACGACTATAAGGTGAAGTACGACGAGTTCGTCACCCTGCGCCGTGAACGCCGCGAGCAGCAGCTGCGTGCCTACGAGAACCAGCAGAAGCAGATAGAAGACACCGAGGCCTTCATCGAGCGCTTCCGCTACAAGGCAACCAAGGCCGTGCAGGTGCAGAGCCGCATTAAGCAGCTGGAGAAGATAGAGCGCATCGAGGTCGATGAGGAGGATAACTCCGCCCTGCGCCTGAAGTTCGTCTGCTCCTCGCGCAGCGGCAACTACCCCGTCATCTGCGACGAGGTGCGCAAGGCCTACGGCGACCATGTGGTGTTCGACCATGTCAACCTCACCATCCGCCGTGGCGAGAAGGTGGCCTTCGTGGGCAAGAACGGCGAGGGTAAATCCACGCTCGTGAAGTGCATCATGGGCGAGGTGAAGGACTATACCGGCCGCCTCACCCTGGGCCATCAGGTGCAGATAGGCTACTTTGCCCAGAACCAGGCGCAGCTGCTCGACGACAAGCTGACGGTGTTCGACACCATCGATCGCGTGGCCGTGGGTGACATCCGCCTGAAGATACGCGACATCCTCGGTGCCTTCATGTTCGGCGGCGAGGCCTCGGAGAAGCCCGTGCGTGTGCTGAGCGGTGGCGAGCGTACCCGTCTGGCCATGATCAAGCTGCTGCTGGAGCCTGTCAACTTCCTCATCCTCGATGAGCCGACCAACCACCTGGACATGCGCTCCAAGGATATCCTCAAGGAGGCCATCCGCGACTTTGATGGCACGGTCATCGTGGTGAGTCACGACCGCGACTTCCTCGATGGTCTCGTGACGAAGGTCTATGAGTTTGGCGGAGGCCGCGTGACGGAGCACCTGGGCGGCATCTACGACTTCCTGCAGAAGAAGCAACTCGACAGCCTGGCCGAACTGCAGCGCACCCCTTCGCTCTCTGCCTCGCCCACCTCTTCCAGTGCTGGTTCCGCTGCAGCGTCGGCGGGTGCCGGTGCAGCCTCACAGGGCGGCGCGGCAGCCACCTCAGCCGCCTCCACCGCCTCGGCAGGCAAGCTGAGCTACGAGGAGCAGAAAGAGCTCAACAAGCGCATCAAGAAGGCCGAGCGTCGCGTGGCCGAGTGTGAGCAGGCCATCACCGACACCGAGGCGGCCATCGCCATCATCGAGGAGCAGATGGCCACCCCCGAGGGTGCATCCGACATGGCCCTCTACGAGAAGCACCGCAAGCTCAAGGAGCAGCTCGACCAGACCATGACCGAATGGGAGTCCGCCTCCCTGGAGCTGGAGTCACTGCAAAAGTAAAATCAATCATCCTTCAGCCCCTGGAGGTCAATGCGGTATATCAGCGGGGAGGAGATGTTCAGCATGGCTATGTAACTTTTCCAAGGTGTTTTCGCTCTGTTTATGTAACTTTTCCAAGGTATTTTCACCCTGTTTATGTAACTTTTCCAAGTTTAGGTTGCTGCAAAGATAGCTTTTCCGCACCATATTTGTGCAGGATGAGGCATTGAATCGTCTGCGAATTAATATATTTTTAGTGTTTTCTGTGCCATAATGCTGGGAGTATATTCATTTTATCCAGTCGCGGATGCGCTCTTTGACGGCGTTGGCTTCACTGAGGAGCTTGATGAATTCCAGCATGGAGTGTTTGCGGTAGGTATTGCGCAGGGTGTGGACGCAGCCCTGCATCATATTCTCCGGATAGGCTATCGGGATGGCTTTGATGCCGTCGGTATTGTAGGTCGTGGCCTCCGAAAGGATACCTACGAGCATACTCTGCCTGACCAGCTTCAGCAGGATGTTGACCTCGTTGAGTTCAATCCTGACATGCAGGGGGCCGAGGTACTTTTCCTTCATGCGGTCGAAAGCATTGCGGGCTTGCAACCCCTTGGCAGGCAAGGCAATGTCGTATCGAGCCAGGTCGTCGAATGATACACTCGCTTTCCTGGCCAACGGATGGTTCTCGCTGACGATGGCCGAGAGGTGGTTGTCAAAGAGGATGTGCGACTCGATGTCTGCGTAGGGGACTACAGGGCGGAAGGCCAGTACGAAGTCTATCTTCCGTGCCGATAGCATCTCCATCAGCTCCTCCATGGTCTTGTAGTAGATGTTGAGCCGTACGTGAGGGTACTGCCGCATGAAGACGGTTAGCGTTTCCGTGAGGATGGGGCTGAAGGAGAATGTGACACCGATGTTGAGCGTGCCGGTCAGTACTTGCTGCAGGTCGTGAACGCGGTCAAAACAGAGGTGAGCGCTATGCAGCGTCTGATGGGCATAGGGGAGCAGCTCGGAGCCGGCCTCCGTCAGGCTCACGGAGTGGCTGTTGCGCTGTAGCAGTTGGACACCGAGTTCCTGTTCCAGTTGCTTGATTTGTTGCGACAAAGTGCTCTGTGTGATGCAGAGGCTGCGGGCCGCGTCGGAGAAGTTGAGCGTTTCGGCCACTTCCACGAAATAATTCAATTGTCTTAATTCCATAACTAATCCATTTTAGTAGCCATGAATGAGAGGCGTTTCATCAGGAAGATGGGGATGTTGGCCCCCACCACCATGCCTAGCATGATCATGGAGCAGGTGAAGCCGTTGTAGGCGAAGAGGTAGAGATAATGCATGAACTCCTGTTCGGCCGGATGGCAGAGGCAGAAGATGATGGCCTCCACGGTGCGGTAGGCATACATGCCTGGTATCATGGGCAGCAATGCGGGAAAGAAGCAGGTCTCTGCCGGACATTTGGCTATCAGCGCCAGCTGGATGGCGAGGAAGCCGATGACCAGGGCTGCGATGGTGCTGGCCGGGATGATGTGGAGGGTGATGGTCTGGTTGTTCATCAGCAGATAGCGTAGGGCGTGGCCCACGGCTGCAAGCAGGGCGCAGCAGGGATAGGCCTTGCGGGGAGGGTTGCTGAGGCTGGCAAAGCCCACGGATGCCAGCGCTGCGAAGAAGCCGTCTTGGAGAAGTGTCTCGATATAAAGCATATACATTGGTGTGATTCAGATTATCGTCATGTTCAATACGGCCAGGCCGCAGCAGAGACCCAGCGAGAGGCAGGCGGTGAGCACGATGCCGTCCATCAGCCGGCTGAAGGCGCAGAGATAGTGGCCGTCGAGTAGGTCGCTCACCGAGTTGATGTAGGGGATGCCCGGGATGAGGTAGAGCACGCTGCTTGCCAGGGCCACCTCCGGCGTACCGCCCCAACGGAACAGATGGCCTCCAGTGCTGATCACCGCCGAAAAGAAGGAGGCGCAGAGGAAGGCAAACCGTGTGTCAATCCGGTCGGCCATCATCACCTGCTTGACCCGTAGTCCGCAGAGGGTGGAGATGAAGACGAGCAGCATGCTTGCCGCGTCGCCGCCAAAGAGCCTGCAGAAAGAGGCGT
Organism: Bacteroides sp.; assembly: GCA_051878755.1. Taxonomy (GTDB): domain Bacteria; phylum Bacteroidota; class Bacteroidia; order Bacteroidales; family Bacteroidaceae; genus Bacteroides. The sequence continues at coordinate 20,615 of JBJEKS010000068.1, forward strand.
TGGCCACCGAAGCCAGCAGGAGCACCAGCCAGGGATTGGCCGGTGGGGTATGCTCGATCTGCTGGAGCGTCCTGCGAGCCTGGAGGAAGTTGACACGCCCGTCGGCAAGGTCCCAGCTCAGCTTGCTGAGTTGGGTGTTGATGTCGAAACTGATGGCTGCTCTGTGCATGCTGCGGACCATGGTGTAGGAATCGCTGTGGTCGGCACTACACACGGTGACATAGAGGTGTGTGGGCATGATGCTCATCTCCAGCTCCAGGTCCAGCGCCTTAGCCATGCGTCTTACGTTTTTCTCCAGGCGGATGCTGGTGGCACCGCATCCCCAGAGCCATGTGGCATATTCGGAGAGAAACTCCGCGGCCTCCTTACTGGCTATCCTCGATGTCATACTTATCGCCAGGACAATAAAACATATCGCTCTCTTTGCCTATCTCAATCATTTTCCGGTGTCGTTCGATGTGTTTGGATTTCCGGATCTTTTCTGCGGCTCTGATTACCAGAGCGACCACCATCAGTACTACGATGGAGGTCCATACAATCATAGGTTGACTCATAATCTCTGATGTTTTATTAAAATCGCGGCAAAGGTATGCACTATCATGTATCCTGAGAACAAATGACTAATGTTTTTCGCGATAGCCATCATCGGTTATGGCAATACTATCGTTCAGCGGAACAGGTCATCCATGGTGACCACGCTCTGCACCCGACCAGAATATTCGTTGCGTACCAGGGAGTAGGTCGTCACCAGCGTGAGGTGGACGGAGCTGCGGCAGTTGGTCTCTTCGATGAAAGCGGTGAGCTTATGGCGCAAATCCGCATCGCAAGCTTTGTCGATGCAGAAGTCATCGGCTGTGAACTTCATCTCGCAAAGGTTGACCACATGGTCAGCCCGGTCGATGACCAGGTCTATCTGGGCTCCTTGCGCCGACCGCTTGCTTCTCCAAGGGGAGCACTCGGTATATACCCCGCTGATGCCAAGGGCTTGCTTGATCTGCTCGACGTGGAGTGAGCAAACGTTCTCGAAGGCAAATCCACGCCAGGCCGTCAATGCAGGCTGCCGCAGGTTGTTTTGCCAAAAGCGTGGGTCGGTGCTTCTGCCGGTGTCAAGGAAATGGGTGTAGAACAGGCAGAAGGGGTCTATGAGGCGGTATCTCACGTCGCGGCTTGTCCCCTTATAGGGCGTGTAGAATTCAATGAATCCGCTGGCTTCCAATGCCTTGAGCAGGGTGGTCAGCCCTCCTCCGTAGGCTATGGTGGTAGCTTCTACAATCTCCTTCCGAGTATAACCGATACGTCGTTTGCCCAATAGTCTGACCACCGAGAGATAGTCGTCGGGGTTGGTGAAGAGCGAATGGAAAAGTCGGGTAAATTCCTCCTTAAGCTTGGCGTTCTTGGCGAAGAAGAGTTGGTCGATATTCTGCGCAAGGCTCAGCTTCTTGTCCACCATGACCAGGTAGTAGGGGATACC
>JBJEKS010000069.1:0-1708 GCA_051878755.1 Bacteroides sp.
TTCGGTATCGGCTACGGTATGTTTGATACCAACAACATGCCCATCCTCTGCCAGTTTGTGTCGAGCAAGTAGCGCGCTACGGCCTATGGTATCATGAACATGACCGGCGTGGTCTTCGGTGCCATCGTCACGCAGCTGCTTGGCAAGCTGAAGGACGGCGGCATGGACCTGGGTGTAAGCTTTGCCTGCATGGGAGCTGTGGTGGCCGTAGCCGTTATCCTGCAACTGCTCTTCCTCAAGCCCACGTGCGACAGCATGGAGTAGTTCCACATTATTATATTATCATGTTCCATTATTAATACCCATTAGCCCATGAAAAAAACTGTTTTAACTGGACTATTGACCCTCTGGGTCGCTTCCCTCAGTTTGCCCGCCTTCGCGCAGAAGATGGAGCAGGCTCTCTACGTATCGAAACCCAGTGAGCGAATCTACCGCATTCCGGCCATTGCCCGTACTGTGGATGGCACGCTTATCGCCGTGTCCGATAACCGATATCACCACGGTAGCGACGTAGGCTATGCGCAGCCCATTGACATCATGTTCCGCCTGAGCCATGACAATGGACAGGTGTGGACCAACGAGGCGGTGCTGGCCAACTGCCGTGAGGAGATTTACAAAGGCCGCGTCTATGGCTTCGGCGATGCAGCCCTCGTGGCCGACCGCGAGAGTGACCGGCAGATGGTGCTCTGCGTGGGTGACAGCACGGGACGTACCGTCTTCCAGCAAGGCTTCCAGCAGGTCTATCGTTTCTATGGTACCGACAACGGCAAGACCTGGGGCAAGGGTGAGAACATCACCCACAAGATTTACAGCCTTGTGCCCCAGCTCCCCTGTCTCTTCATCGGTTCGGGCAAGATTCACCAGAGCCGCTACGTCAAGAAGGGGAAATACTACCGTCTCTACTGCTCGCTCATCTCGCTCAAATATGGTAACGCGGTCATCTATTCCGATGACTTCGGTGAAAACTGGTCGCTGCTGGGCACCACCGAGTCCTGCTGTCCCGAGGGCGATGAGCCTAAGACGGACGAACTGCCCGATGGCTCCGTTATCCTGAGCAGCCGCACCGAAGGACGCTGGTTCAACATCTTCCGTTTCGACGACAAGAGCTACACCACCGGCCACTGGGAACAACCCGTCAAGGCCCGCGACATCATCTGTCTGCAGAATGCCTGCAACGGTGAAATCATGGCCCTCAAGGCTTATGACAAGCAGACCCGCAAGAAGGTATGGCTCTATCTGCAGTCGGTGCCCTACGGACCTAAGCGCAGCCACGTATCCATCTACTACAAGGCGTTGCCCTGGAAGGTCAACTGCAAGGAGATAACCCCCGAGAGCTTTGGCCAGGGGTGGGAGCGCTACGAGGTGCTGCCCGACGATTCGGGCTACTCCACCTTCTGCCTCACAGCCGACAATCAGGTAGCCTTCCTCTACGAGCGCGCTCCCAAAAAGGACCAATGGCTCTACGACGTCTGGTTTGAGAAGCTGAGTCTCGAACAGATTACCGGTGGAAGATACACCATCAAGAAGTAACTCAGATACGCTTTAACCCCCTTCAGACAGCAACATGAGAACCATTTATCCTCTCCTCGTTTGGGCCGTGCTTGCCATAGCCCTTGCCACCTCTTCTTGCTCGGCGGATAACCCCTATGCAGCCGACGAATTCAGCATCAATCCTCAACCCCTTCCACTCCTGGATGATGAGCGTAGT
>JBJEKS010000069.1:1808-3810 GCA_051878755.1 Bacteroides sp.
CGACGAATTCAGCATCAATCCTCAACCCCTTCCACTCCTGGATGATGAGCGTAGTAGGGGCATTGAGCAGGGCGTATCGGCCATGTTTGCCGGTGTGGTAGATGGTCATCTCCTGGTGGCTGGAGGTTGCAACTTCCCTGACCAACCTGCTGCTGAAGGGGGTAAAAAGCGTTACTACGACGGCATCTACAGCCTGCAGCTCAACCAAGATTCTCTCGCTTGGCAGCGGATAGGTACCTTGCCTCAACCTCTGGCATATGGGGCGTTTGTGACGTGGCACGGACAGCTTATCTGCGTTGGCGGTCAGACCCCGAATGGGGCGACCAACCATGCTTTCTCTCTCCGTCTTCATGAGGGTCATGCCGTGGTCGGAGCGCTGCCTTCCTTGCCCTGCACCCTCGACAATGCCTATGCCGCGCTGCTCGACGAGGTAATCTATGTGGCTGGAGGTCAAGCCGACGGTATTCCTTCGGATGCCCTCTATGCTTTGCCGCTGAATCACCCGGAGGAGGGATGGAAGCAGGTGGCTACCTTGCCCGACGGTCCGCGTGTACAGCCCGTGCTTGCTGCGCTCGATGGCCATCTCTATCTCCTGGGTGGATTCTCCAACCGCCAGGGAGAGACCCCCTGCGTGCGTCGTACCGCATGGCGCTATCAGGTAGATAAGAAGGAGTGGATGGAGTTGGCTGCACCCGATGCCTTTGTGGGTGGAGGATGTGCCGTGGTGCTTGATGAGGAGCATATCCTCTGTGCCGGAGGGGTGCATGCCGACATCTTTGAGCGGGCCATCCGGGGCGAATATCCCCAGCCCGACTACCTGCTTCACCCAAAGGAGTGGTATCACTTCAACCGTTACCTGCAGTGCTACAACGTCAAGACAGGGGTTTGGCATGTGTTGGCAGAAGAGGAGCGGTTGGCGCGTGCCGGAGCGGCACTGGTGCCCACTGACGAGGGATTTATTCTCGTACAGGGTGAAGAGAAACCCGGTATTCGTTCACCGCAGATGACTCGCTTCAGTCGCCGTGGGATAGAGCGTGCCCTTCCTATCGTGGAGCAGCTGCCCCTGCTGCCCCGTCCGCAACATATTGTCTTCGGACCGGGCCGTTGCTTCTCCACAGGTGGCTTCTCCTTGGGTGGAGGCTCTTCCGACAGCTTGAGGCTCGTGGAGGGAGCTACTATCCAGCTGGTGAATAACCTTCCGAATGAGGAGGCTTACATCCTCGATGTCACTCCTGATGGCATTCGCATCCAGGCCATGAACGAGCAAGGGGTCTATTGGGCCAAGCAGACGCTGGCTCAGTTGGCCCTCTACGAAGAGGGGCGCTTTGCTGGATTCATGGGTTGTCATGTGGAAGACTGGCCCTCGTTCCGCATCCGTGGCTTTCTCCAGGACGTGGGGCGAAGCTACATCTCTCTCCCGGAGCTCAAGAAGGAGATTGCTTTGTTGAGCCGTTACAAGGTGAACGTCTTCCATTGGCACCTCACGGAGAATCAGGCTTGGCGCCTGGAGAGCAAGCGCTATCCGCAGCTCAACGACCCCGCTATCACGCAGCGTATGCCTGGTAAGTACTATACGCACCAGGAGGCTCGCGAGCTGGTGGAGTTCTGCCGTGCTCACGGCATGACCCTGATACCAGAGATTGATGTGCCGGGCCATAGTGCCGCTTTCGAGCGGGCTTTCGGCTGCTCCATGCAGAGCGAGAAGGGTGTACCTATCGTGCGCGAACTACTTATCGAGGCGTGCGACCTCTTCCACGACGTGCCCTATTTCCACCTGGGTACCGATGAGGTGGCCTTTACCAATCCCGACTTCGTGCCCGAGATGGTGGCGCTGGTGCGTTCCAAGGGGAAGAAAGTCATCTCCTACAATCCCGGATGGCGCTACAAGGAGGGTGAGATAGACATGACCCACCTCTGGAGCTACCGGGGTAAGGCACAGCCTGGCATCCCTGCCATCGACAGCAAGTTCCATTACCTCAATCATTTTGATACCTTTGCCGAC
>JBJEKS010000070.1:0-21996 GCA_051878755.1 Bacteroides sp.
TCACCCTTGAGGTTGACCAGGCAGAGGTTCATCTTCAGGTTGAGCAGCTCCAGCATACCGCGTTGTGCTTCTTGCTCGGTCTGCGCATGATTGTTCTCGTCGTCGTCATCGCTGCACGAGGGCAACGCGATGCAAAGCAGCAGGGCCAGCAGGCCCCCACAGAGCGTTTTCATTCGTTTCATGTTTCTAAAATTTTGAATTGTGTCCATCGTTTATTCTATGGGTACTCCGGAAATGAGTTGATCGCCTCTATAAACCAGAACGTACATGGGTAATCTTGTCTCATAAATCCAGATTCCGTGCGATGTGAGTTCGTAGTCCTGATACCCATTGTTCAGGTCTATCTCCCAACAAAAACCATATTCATGCCAATACGTTGGTTCTTCGAATTTGTTATACCATGCATTGCTCCAGCACGCAGTTATGTCCATGTCTCTACTCTTAAACCAGTTCTCATAATAATCCCAACCTAATCCTCCTTTCTTGGTGGGTTTGTTGAGTATATCCTGTATGTTCTTGGCATGTTGCTCTGAGGCAAACGCTTTTAGACAATCTCTGGCGTGATTATAATCAAGGCGACTACAACCCTCGAGGTCCGTTATATGAGTCTCTTTACCAAATCCTACGTAATAGGCCAATTCGTCATCATAGGCATTCTGAATGCAATAAACGTATTCGCTACTCGTCAATTCGACGGTCGTTCTATCATATCCATTGTGTCTATATGGCTTCAAATAGATTGCAGCAGATACTTTCCGTGTACCCATGCGGTGCTTCAGTGTGCTGTTCATGGGCCATGCGCTGCTCAGCAGGAAGTTGATTTGCGTAATGCTTTGTGGCTGCACGGCAGCATCGAAGGTCACCTTGGCTACCACTCCTTTGGCATTGTCGTCGGTGGCGGTGAAGTAGGCTTTGCCCAGCGTGTTGCCCTTCTCATCGGTCAGGCTCCAGGTCAGGTTGTCGCCTGTGGCGATGACCTGCTTGGCATCGGGCATCCAGCGCAGGAAAGAGGCTTTGGCATCTTCCAGGTCGTTCACGCGCACGCTCAGCACGTCGGGGCGGGCCGCATCGAGTGCCTGCCCCAGCAGGGGCTGCATCTTTCCGCTCTCGTCGGTATAAAAGAGGGCCTCTTGCAGGGCCTGGAGGTCGGATGATTTCCCCATTTCGGCCATAGGCGATGAGGTCTCCACCTGGCCCGAGGCATCCACCAGGTAGAGGCTCTCCGCGCTGTTGAGCAGTGTCTGCAACGAGCGCAGGCTCTTGTCTATCTGGTCAGCAGGTACACCCTTCAGTTGTTTGTTCAGGCTGAAGTTGCTGGCCATGGCCTGCCCCTTCTCGTTGGTCACTGATACCTTGACCGAGAGGCTGAGGTCGTAGCTCGCCTTCTGCGTGTCGGGCTTTTCCTTTGGGTAGAGGGTGAAGTAGGCCCCCAGTGTGCAGGGCGCTTTACCCTTCACATCGCAGCTGGTGTAGTTGCCCATGAGCTCTTGCGGCTCGGGTGTCTCCTCCTTGCCCTCATAGGACGTGCAGGTTATCTCGGCCACGTCGAGCAGGTCATCGCTTACTTCGATTTCCCAGTTCAGCGTCAGCTCGTTGGTTTGGCTGTCGTTGTCGTCGTCATCGCTGCACGAGGGCAGCGTGATGCAAAGCAGCAGGGCCATCAGGCCCATCGCCAGTTGTCTGAATCTCTTCATACCGTAATAGCAATTTGAGATGTTTTACTGCAAGATTTCAATATCATCGCCCTTGGTCACTGTGGAAACTGTCGTCCAAAGAGTCAATGATCCTTCAAACTCCCTCGGAAATTCATCTTCGGTTGTGGTCGTGTTAGTGTCACCGACACTATAGTTTGTAACAACCGTCGTCTTGATATTCCAGAGTGATGTACGGGTGTCATACCCATCTCTATCCAGCAGCATGTGATAGCGGTTGTAGGTCAACTTAGTAGTACGGTTTAGCACGTTATGGTAGTCAAAAGAATATTCGTGTATCAATGACGTGTTTTGTACCTGGAAGAAGTAGCTGTGTCTTCTCCAGCCTCCCCATTGCCAATATTCACAGTAAACATCTTCTACGAAGTCTAAGTTCGCTATTCCATCACCAGCGCATTCCGTCCAGAACAGGAAATCCCATACGCTATTGGAAAATTTATCAAATTCCTCTTTGCTGTATGATTTAAAATAGTCCATGAGATTGATTTTCGCTGAGTTGTCATCAATCATGGTCTGGTCAATGAATCCGGTGAGATCGTAATTTTTCATCTCTTTCTGGATACTGGGGGTGAAGAGCACCCAGGTGTCATCCGAGCCTTTGAGCGGCCCCATGGCTATGCCATAGCGTTCGGTGTTTTCGTCCAACTTAACAGCTACGATATTTCCTGGAACCAGTTGGCTGAACTTATCCCCGGAGCTGTTCTGTCCGCGCTGCGTGTAGTCGATGAAGTGGACCTTCTTGACGAGCCCCTTCAGACCGGGCACGTCGAAGGTGGCTACGGCCAGTTCGCCCTTGTTGCCGTTAGTCTCTGCAAAGGTGGCTGTGCCCTGCTTGTTGGCCAGGGTATAGGTACAGCCGTCCTCAGAGCGCTGGGTATCGCTGTGGAAGAGCAGCTGGTAGCGCTTTTTGGCGGAATCCAGGTTCTTGGTGTAGTAGATACGTTCTGCGGTGTTGGTCTGACTTACGGGAATGCCAAAGGTGGCCTCTGTAGGTTCACCCTTAAGGTTCATCACGCAGAGGTTCATCTGCAGGTTGAGCAGCTCCACCATGCCCTTTTGTTCCTCTAGCACGGCCTCATTTTTCTCGTTCTCGTCGTCATCGTCGCTGCACGAGGGCAGTGCGATGCAAATCATCAGGGCCAGCAGGCCCATGGCAAGTTGTCTGAATGTCTTCATATCTTTTCTTTTTTATTATTCATCTGTTTGCGACGGATTAATATCCCAATTCCAATGCATCACCTCTTCTTACCGTGGTAATCGTTCCCCAGATGGGCAAGGCTTCTTTAAACAGATCGGGCAGATCCGTTTCGGTTGTGGTGGTGCCGTTTTGGTCTGTAACAACCGTGGTCGATAGATTCCAGGTTTTATTACGCATATAAGACCGATAATACAGCAGCATGTGATGGCGGTTGTAAATACACGTAGTAGTCCAGTTTGGCAGGTGAGTATAGTCGCAGGAAATCTTATATTCCATTTCATCGTTCGTCATCTGGAGGTAGAAATTACAGTATGTGACGCTATACCCAATCTGCTTCATATACTCCCCGTAATTCGCAACGACAAAGTTCCAGTTATCTTCCGCATCAGAGTACATAGGGAACTTGCCGAAAAGGAAATCCCATATATTCAGGCGAAGCAGATAGTACATATCATCCTCTCCGTCGGTTACTGAAGTATAGTCCATGATGTTGATTTTTTCAGAGCCTTCGGGGAGCATGGTCTGGTCGATGAATCCGGTAGCCCGATAATTTTTCAGGTCTTTCTGGATACTGGGTGTGAAGAGCACCCAGGTGTCGTCCGAGCCTTTGAGCGGGCCCAAGGCTATGGCATTCCATTTCGTACCGTTCGCACTGACGCGTACAAAACATCCCGGGTAGAGCTCGTCGAAATCCTCATCGTCGGAGTTCTGTCCGCGCTGCGTGTGGTCGATGAAGTGGACCTTCTTGACGAGCCCCTTCAGGCCGGGCACGTCGAAGGTGGCTACGGCCAGTTCGCCCTTGTTGCCATCGGCCTCGGCAAAGGTGGCCGTGCCCTGCTTGTTGGCCAGGGTGTAGGTGTTGCCGTCCTCAGAGCACCGGGTGTCGCTGTGGAAGAGCATCTGGTAGCGCTTCTTGGCCGAGTCCAGGTCTTTGGTGTAGTAGATGCGTTCGGCGGTGTTGGCCTGGCTCACGGGATAGCCGAAGGTGGCCTCGGTAGGCTCACCCTGAAGGTTCATCACGCAGAGGTTCGTCTGCAGGTTGAGCAGCTCCACCATGCCCTTTTGTTCCTCAAGCACGGCCTCTTTCTTCTCGTTCTCGTCGTCATCATCGCTACACGAGGGCAGTGCGATGCAAATCACCAGGGCCAGCAGGCCCATGGCAAGTTGTCTGTAGGTTCTCATATTATTTCTTTCTTTTGGTGGTGTCAATCATCTTCTGGTGATAAAATCTTGATCATATCTCCTCTGGTCACTGTGTTAATAGTTGTCCAAAGAGGCAAGGCTTCTTCTAACTTCCAATGGGGATCCCCTACGGTTGCGGTGATGCCGCTCCTGTCAGAAACAACCGTTATCGGAATGTTATAGAGGGTATTACGGGAGTCATATTCTTGTTGACCAAGTAGCATGTGATAGCGGTCGTAAACTATCTTGGTACTCCAGTTGAGCACGTTCGTAAGGTCGTAACTACGCTCATAGGTAGCTGTTTCTTTCTTGACCTGGAAATAGAATTTAGCCCCCGGCCAAAAATGTGTCCAAACCAGAGGGTAATATTTATCTGCAATGTCCTGGTTTGCTTGCGCATTGGAGTACTCCTCCCCCGTTTTGAAAAGGAGACACCAAACGCTCACTTGGAATTCTTGGTATTTGTCTAGGCTGTACGATTGCATATAGTCCATGATGTTGACTCCCTGTTTGTCATCCTGCATCATGCTATTGTCGATGAATCCCGTGGGTCGAAAATGTTCCAGGTCTTTCTGGAGAGTGGGAGTGAAGACTGCCCAGGTGTCATCCGAGCCTTTGAGTGGCCCCAACGTGATACCATACCATTTGGTATCGTTTGAACCTACGCATATTATCTTACTAGGGCTCAATTCATCGAACACGTCCCCGGAAGCATTCTCTCCTCGCTGCGTGTAGTCGATGAAGTGGACCTTGGTAACGAGTCCCTTCAAGCCCGGCACATCGAAGGTAGCTACGGCCAGTTCTCCCTTGTTGCCGTTGGCTGCGGCAAAGGTTGCTGTGCCTAGCTTGTTGGCCAGGGTGTAGGTGTTGCCGTCCTCAGAGCACTTGGTGTCGCTGTGGAAGAGCAACTGATAGCGCTTCTTGGCGGAATCCAGGTCTTTGGTGTAATAGATGCGCTCGGTGGTGTTGGCCTCGCTCAAGGGACGCCCAAAGGTGGCCTCCGTAGGTTCACCCTGGAGATTGACCAGGCAGAGGTTCATCTGCAGGTTGAGCAGCTCCACCATACCCTTCTGCTCCTCTTGTATGGCCTCTTTCTCGTTCTTCTCGTCGTCATCATCGCTGCACGAGGGTAGTGAGAAGCAGAGCAGCAGGGCCAGCAGGCCCATGGTAAGTTGTCTATATGTTCTCATCATTGTTTCTCTTTTAAGGGTTAGACATTCTCCTTTTTAGTAAATCGAAGTAGTTTATTGGATCTGAATGATTGTGATGTCACGGGTTTCATGGGTCTCCGTACGGGCAGGTTGTGCACCGCGCAGCTTCATGTCAGTTTCATTGGTAGGTTGAGGTAGCTGGATGGATTTGGTGTCTGCACCATCGTTGGGGTTGAATACGCTGATGTCGCTGATGGGCGAGATGGGCATCTTGTCGCACTCCAAGATGAAGTGGGCAATCGGACCAAAATTACCGTCCTTGTCCTTGGCAGCGGCAATAATCATCAGGTCTTTACCCTCCTTGCTTATGATTGCACCCATTTTATCGTATTCCGAACCTGTTTCCAGATTCATGTATTCCCAGTCTAAAAAGCGATCGCCATTACCCTCTTGCTCATAATTATTTTTGCGCTCCTGGAAACTACTCAGACTATGATAGTCGTAGAAGATTTGCACGGCATCGTCCGATTGGGTGAAGGTGAAGGCTGTGGTGCGGTAACCTTCCGCTCCATACCAATTAAATACGTCAGCAAACTCTTCGCTGTCGAAGCTCTTCACGATGTCGAAAGCGCACGTTGCTGTGCTGATGGTTGCTTTGGGTGTGGTAAAGAAGTACTTAAACACCTTAGTCGTGGCCTCCTCTTCTCCGTAAACTCCTGCTACCCCCACTGCCACTACAACATAGTCTTTCTCAGGCCATAAGCCAAGCGTGATGGTGAGCTCTTTTTTCCCTATATATCCATTCTCCTGGATGAACTCTGCCAACAGCTTATCCTGCTCCTCTTCCGTATTGCCTTCACTTATGATACCATCGTAGTAATCCTTTGACATGGCTATCATGCGGAAGGGGTCGCTGTTGCTGCCAGTCGCCTTTATCTTTGCGCCACGGGCCTTCTGCTCTATAGGGGTAAAGGTCAGCACATTGTCAGAAGGTATAGGCTCACCCACGGTAAACGTCGTTCGGGTGGGCTTGCAAATCGCATTCAGGTGAGAGTCGAACGCTACTGCGCATGCGATACCTTCGGTGTTCTTGTTGAGGTTATTGAATGTACCTTGGAAGTGATTCTTGGCCAAGTCGCTAAGAACATCCTGATAGCTGGCTCCTGAATAGAAATAGAACAAGCGCCCGATAATGAAAGCCTCGTCGGTTGGGTTTTTCTTCTCGAACGAACTTTTCTCGGCGCAGGAGTAATTGATGTAGGCCTCACTGCTAGCGGCTGTGATGTCCATGTCATATAAGACACCATGCACGTTCACCTTTATGTCGAGTGTGGTAGTAGTGACTTCCGGCACCTCATCAGGAGTGACGAAGGTGTATTTCACCAGGTCTGTGGTCACTTCCATCTCCTGAGCAGTCTCGTAATCGAGTCCTTTATACCCGAAAGCCACGATGGTGTATTCCTTTCCCGGCTCCAGGTCGCGCACCAGTTCTTGCGTGCTTTCGCTGCCCTGACGCGAACGCCAGATGAGGGTGGAGGAGATGAATTTGCCATACTTCTCTTCAAATTCCGCAGATTTGGCTTCCTGCTTGGCCCAGATGGCATCTTTCACCGCTGTGGCAGAACTATACTTAGCCAGCTCCTCGCTGCTGAAGCAGTAGGAGATGAATTTGCCATTGCTCTGTGAGGTCGCGGGGGTTACCGTGTAGATGGCACAGGTGCCATCCAGCTCGTCCATCTGGATGTAGAAGCTCTCCTGGTTCTTGCCCTGCGTCAGGGTGCAGGTGGCCTTGATAGCGGCGTGCTTGGAGAGGCTCAGGGTGAAGGTGGCCGTACGGCTCTCCACGTCGAGGGGCGCCTTGCTCACCTCGAAGCTGAAGTTCGTACTGGTGGCTTGCAGGTTGCTCACCCAATCCACGTCTGCCGTAATCTCCACGGTCTCGTCCAGGGCAAGCCCGCTCGTGAGGATAGGTACTTCAAACGCACCCCCTGTGCCCGCAATGGCCAGGGTCGGTGTGTTGATTATCAACTCAGGAATCACCTCGTCGTCGTCGTCAGAACAAGAGGCAAAGCCTGCGCACAGGCTCAGGACGACAAATGTCCATGATAAAAAGCGTTTCATATTGATGTAATTTAATTTATGTATCATTTCCTACTGATTAATTTCCTGCAAAGCTATTCTTTTAATTGATGCAATCAAATACTTACCTATATTATTATAAGGATTGGATTCAACAATGGAACATTTGCGAAATTATTGAAGATTTGAATGAGTAGCTCTCCGAATCACTCTTGCTTATCGTCCTCTTCAGTGTGCTCTCCAGTGATGGCATCCATCAGGCAGAGGCGTAGATAGACCGTGGGTGACATCTCTTTTATTTTATAGAAGTAGCGGTTGAACGAGGAGAGGGAATTGAAGCCGCTACGTGCTGCCACATTGGCGATGCTGATGCGCTCACCGGTTTTGGCAGAGTCGAGGATGCGGCAGGCCTCAGCGATGCGGTATTCGTTGATGTAGTCGTAGAAGCTCGTGCCTTGGCTGTTGAGGAACTCCGAAAGGTAGGACTTGTTGGTCCCGATGGCCAACGCCAGGTCGCTGAGCGACAATCTGGGATTGAGATAGACCTTCTCTTCCATCAGTTTGGCCAGCGCATGGGTAAGGAAAATCTCCTTGCTTGTGGGTCTTCTCCTCACGATGGGCTTGGCTGGCTCGGTGGACTCTCCTTGAGTGGCTTGCTCTGCCAGCAATTGCTTCGTTTCTTTCCGGTTACGCCTTCCGGACGACTTTTTACCAAGCATTTCCATGACCACGCGATGCTTGCGACTGGCTAGCCACAATATCACCCAGATGACGATGCTGAACAGGTCGAAGATGACTTCGCCTTTCCATGTGGGCTCGTTGAAGCAGAGGTAATACATGACCATCCAGGTTAGATAGATTACGGCACAAACCAGCACCCATCTTACGCTGATGTCCTTTGTAAAGGAGTAGTTGTCGTTCACGAACTTGCCGTAGCTTATCACGAAGTGTACAATCAGTAAAAAGCTCGCCGAAGAGACCAGGAATGCCATCATGTAGGCGATGTCTATGATCAAATCTGACCGGAAGATAAGGTAGGCCGGTATAGGCAGAAAGAACATGAAGATGCCGGTAAGCAGTCTCTTGGATGTGACGATACCCGGGCGAGTCGCTTCCAGGAAGAACGCGGCCATGAAGGGGGTGCACAGCAAATCAATCAGACTTACCATGTCTTCCACCATGGGGTGTTTCATCCAGGGTGTGAAGAGGAAGGCGATATCCTTGATGTAGCCAAAGGTGACGTAGCTGATGGCAATCGTCATGACCATCATCATGCTGTTCTGGTGTCGGTGCCTGAATATAATGCCTGTCCATGCGATGAAGAACATGGTCGTCATCCCACGGACATAATGCGCCAGGGCTTCTACGGAAAGCGTGTCTAACATGTTGTCTTTAATATATGCGTAAAACGTTTCTTTATGCAAAAATAGTAAAAAAGAGAGTCGCTCCTTTCGGTAGGTTGCATTAATTTGATTCTTATTGAGTAACTTTTGAAGCAGTGCATAAAATTTGAAGCAGTGCACAGCCTTTCTCGATAAAAAGGCACTTTTTTGCGTGTGTGAGCTTGCTGTTTCAGCGATTTTCACTATATTTGTACGCAGTAATCACTACCATATAATTTATGAAACGTATTTTATCTCTCTTTATGCTGATGGGTGCTTTGTTCTTCGCCGCCTGTAGCGACGACGATCCGCAACCGGTTCAGCAGGACGAAACGCCCATGCTTGTGGTGGTCTATCCCATCGACGGATTGGGTGACCGCTCGTATGTCGATAACATCTACCGTGGGGTGGAGAAGGTTGCCCTGGAGCATGGGCTCAAGGTGCAGCATCTGATGCCTTACTCCTACGAGGAGGGCACGACCTACATCGAGAACTTCATGAAGTCGGATGCCGAGGAGCCCAATCGCCGCCTCTACATCATCACCGAGCCGACCTTCGAGAATCTCGTCATGCAGCTCGCCCCACAGTTTGCAGAGAGCGACAAGCGGCAGCTGCTCTTCCTGGAGACGCGCAAGGAGATTCCCAACACCCATACGCTCTACCTCCCCTTCTATGGCGTCAACTATGCTGCGGGAAGACTTGCGCAGCAGATGGACGACGTAAACCGGGTGGCCATCTTCCAGGCCAACGAGCAGCTAGTCATCCTTCAGGAGGCTACGCAGGGATTCACGGATGGCTTTGCGGCCGGCGAGGGGCAGTCGCTCAATACCTATATAATGGATGAGGGCTTCCTGGGCTTTGGCATGGCTGATAAACTCTACCAGGAGGCCTATCGCATCAATGAACTCTTCGACCTGGTGCTCCCCCTCTGCGGTGGCAGTGCCCAGGGACTCTTCCGCTACAACCGCGAATACCCCACTAGCTCGTTCTATACCGTGGGGGTCGATGCCGACATGTCGGTCTATTCCGACCGCGTCCCCTTCTCCTGCGTGAAGCACATGGACCGCATCATCCAGCGCTGTGTGGAGCAATGGATGGCGGACGAGCTGCCTGCCCATCAGTCGCTCGGGCTGAAGGAGGGCTACACCGAACTGGTGCTGGCCCCCAAGTATGAACAGCAGTTTGCCGCCCAGCTCCCGCAGGTGGTGGCTGAGGCCATCGAGCGCGAAGCTACCTTCGAGAATCAACAGTAACAAGAACCTAGCATATCCATAGAATGAAGACAATATACCCCTTTCTCCGCAGCTGCATGGCGCTGATGGCTTGCAGCCTGCTTTGGGCCGCAACGGCCTGTAGCGATGACGACCCCTCTGGAAACAATAGCAATTCCCAGACCGAATGGAGCGTGCAAAAGGTGGCCGTGGTGCTCCCTCTGACTAGCAGCGCCCTGGATAGAACCCATTACGAACGCACCGCTGAATGGTTCCTCAACAACTTCCAGCAGGCACAGGTAGGATGCGACCAAGGCATCACCATCGAACTGGAGTGGCACGACGAGGATACGGAGGATCTCTCCGCCCTGGCCACGGAGTTGGCTTCGCGTCCTGAGATTGTGGCCGTGGTGGGTCCGCAGCGCTCCGCGAGTGTAGATGTGATGGCCAGTCTCTTTGCTTCAGCTGAGAAGCCGATGATTGTGCCCGTGGCCTCCTCCGAGGAGATTATCCGCAAGTTCTCCTGCAACGAAGCAAACAGTTTCTCTGATACCCCCTTCCTCTGGTCGCTCACCGAGACCGATATCTCACAGAGCGAGGTGATGCTCAGCATTGTGACCAGCACTGGGGGCAAATCCATTGCCCTGTTGGCTCCCGATGATGTCTATGGCAAGACCTTTGCCGAGTGGGTGCCCTTCCTGGCCAACGAACTGGGTGTCCAACTGCTGGGGCAGTACAGCTTTACGGGGGCATCCGACTTTCGTCCGGCGGCTCAGCAGCTGATGGCCTCGGGGGCTGACTTTGCCCTCTGTGTCTGCGACGACGATGCACTCACGGCCCAACTCCTGCAGCTCCGTCAACAGGCCGGTGACGCTGCACCGAGGCTCCTCTTCAGCGATGGTGCCTTGAGCAGCGAACTGCTCAAGCAGGGGGAAGCAGCCGAGGGCATTGAGGGCGTGGCCATGTATGCCGACCCCTCTTCCGGCTTCCAGATTTCCTATGAAGAGCGCTTCCAGGAGGTTCCCTCCATGAGCGAGGCGCAGCTCTACGATGCACTCCTCCTCACCGGCTTTGCCGCCTTCTACTGCCAGCACACGGATGAAACGGACCTCAACAAGGCCATTCAGACCATCACCTCGCAGCGCGAGAGCCACGGCCTCAATGCCTGGGATGTGATGGGTATGACGCAGTACCTCATGCAGCTGGAGAAGCAGAACTACCTCATCGACTTCCGTGGCGCTTCGGGTGAAATCAAGTTTGATACCGAGGCCTATACCAGCGTGCTCCACAGCACTTATGTCCACTGGGTGGTACACGATGGCAAGCTTGTGGCTCTGGATTACGCTTCGTCCGATGGCAACAACCGTACCGAAGGGACGCTGGCCTCCTGGAACTGGCGCGCCCAGTCGCAGCAGGAGATTGACGATGCCGAGGCAGACATCCACTACGGTGAACTCCACGACCGCTGGGCACTCCTGGTGGCCGGCTCCGAGAGCTGGAACAACTACCGACACCAAGCCGACGTGCTCAATGTCTATCAGCTGCTTAAGCGGCAGGGGTGGGACGACGACCACATCATCCTCGTGATGCGCGATGACCTGGCCTACCACGGAAGCAACCCCAATCCGGGTGAAATCTACGCCTCAGTGGGTGGGGAGAACCTTTACAAAAACGTCAAGATTGACTATCGGGCCGACACCATCTCCACAGCCGACATTTGCAGCATCCTCCTGGGGAAGCGGAGCAGCCACCTGCCCGTGGTGGTGGAGAGCGATGCCTACTCCAACCTCCTCTTGTACTGGTCGGGACACGGCAGTCCGGGCTACTTCAGTTGGCTGGAGGTAGCTGACCACCTCACCACCGACATGCTCTTGCAGACGCTCACCACGATGCAGGCCGAGTCGCGTTACCGCAAGCTCCTCATCTGCACCGAGCCTTGCTTCTCGTCGAGCGTAGTCAAGGCTGCCGAGGGCATCCCCGGTGTCCTCTCCATTGCTTCTGCCTCCGAGACCGAGTACTCCTTTGCCGACAACTACAGCGTTGCTTCTCGTGCCTGGCTCAGCGACCGCTTCTCCAACAACCTGGTGGAGTGCATGAGTCAGACTCCCGAGATGACCTACCGCGAGCTCTACACCTACCTGGTGAGCCACACCATCGGCTCGCACGTGAAGATTTTCAACGCCTCGCGGTTTGGCAACCTCTACCGCGAGTCGCCGAAGGAGTTCTTCGTCGCGAGCAAGTGATGCTTGCAGTTATTTAAGTATTAAATATCTGTAAAAGCCCTCTCGGATTGCGCAAAAAGCTGTATGTTGTTGCTGACACAAAATAACGTTCGGTATGCTTGAGAGTATCTTTCTTCTTCAATCGATAGGGAATCAAACATGTTGTTTTTGGGATGTGCGTAAAACTACTCATCTTTACAAAAGAATAGTGCGGTGAAATCTTGCATTGTAGTCAAAAAGCCGTATCTTTGCAGTGAATTGTAATGGAGAACTATCATGAAGTACCCTATCGGAATGCAGAGTTTTGACCGAATTCGTCAGGAAGGTTACGTCTATGTGGATAAGACGGCCTTGGTCTATGACCTTGTCAAGAATGGAACTATTTACTTCCTCAGCCGCCCCAGGCGGTTCGGGAAGAGCCTGCTGCTCTCTACCTTGAAGCACTACTTCCTGGGACACAGGGAGCTGTTTCAGGGACTGGCCATCGATGAGCTGGAGAAGGAGTGGAAGGCCTATCCCGTGATGCATATCGATTTTAATGGGGGAGACTTCACGGTACGCGGAGCGTTGGAGCAAAGATTGAATGAATATGTTAGCAAATGGGAGGAGATCTATGGCGCCAATACGCTGGAAGCATCCTTGGGGTTTCGTTTCCGAGGAGTCATCCGGCGTGCGCACCAGCAGACAGGTCAGCGCGTGGTGGTGCTGATAGATGAGTATGACAAACCTATACTCGATGTGCTCGATACCAAAGAGGTGTATGTTGACGAATCTGGCAACCGCATCCTGATGGAGGATAGGCAACGCAATATCCTGAAGGGCTTCTACAGCACCTTCAAGGCAGCCGATGCCGACCTGCAGTTCGTGATGCTGACGGGGGTGACGAAGTTCTCGCAAGTGAGTGTCTTCAGTGGTTTCAACCAACCGAAGGACATCAGTATGGATGAACGCTACGAGGCGCTTTGCGGCATCACACAGGAGGAACTAGAGACGGTCTTCGCTGAATCCATTCAGCTGCTGGCCGCAAAGTATCGAGTGACCGTGGCTGACATGAAGGTGATGCTGAAGCTCCAGTACGACGGATACCACTTCAGTCCCGCCATGAAGGATATCTACAATCCCTTCAGTTTGCTCAATGCCTTTGACATGAAGATGCTCCGTGACTACTGGTTTGCCTCGGGCACGCCTACCTACCTCATCCGTCTGTTGAATCACAGCAACGAGCAGATGAACGACCTGACGGGCAAGTACTACAAGTCACAACTTTTCATTGACTACAAAGCCGATGTGGAAATGCCGTTGCCGATGATTTACCAGAGCGGCTACCTGACTATTAAGGGTTACCGGCCGATGACTGAGACTTACCTCCTCGATTTTCCTAACAACGAGGTACGAGAGGGCTTTCTCACCCTGGTTGCCTCCAACTATCTGAAATCAAGGAACGAGCGCCTTTCTTCCTGGCTGACTGATTCCGTTGAACTGTTGGCCCAAGGCGATATAGAACCCTTTTGCGAGTCGCTCACGGCCTTTCTGGCCAGCATTCCCTACGATAGCCATGATGCATTGAAGGATATCAAGGCCACGGAGAAGCATTTCCAATACACCTTCTACCTGCTGCTCCGCCTCATCGGTGTCTATTGCCTGGTCATCAAGGTGGAGGACCGCCAGAGCTACGGCCGTGTGGATTGCACGTTGGAGTTGAAGGACTACGTCTATATCTTCGAGTTCAAGATGGATGGCTCCGCTGATGAGGCGCTGCAGCAGATAGAGCAGAAGGGCTACGCCAAGCCTTACCTGAATGACCCGCGCCAAGTGTTGCGCATCGGCATGAACTTCTCCTCAGAGACCCGCACCATCGCCGAGTGGAAGGTGCGGTAAACTAATCGTCGGTTTATCGAGGTGTTTTATTCTACCCCCCCCCCAACCCTTTCGTTGTTTTGAATTTGTAGAACTCACGTTATTTAAGTATTAAATATCTGTAAAAGCCCTCTCGGTTTGCGCAAAAAGCTGTACTTTCGCAAATTGAATCAAAACGTGAACGAAATGAAGGTACAGATTATCAATAAGTCAAAGCATCCGCTGCCGCAGTATGCCACGCCGCTATCGGCGGGACTTGACCTGCGTGCAAACCTCGATACCCCCCTGACGCTCGCTCCCCTGCAGCGTTGCCTTGTGCCCACAGGACTCTTCATGGCCCTGCCTGCGGGTTATGAGGCGCAGGTGCGCCCCCGCAGCGGACTGGCCCTGAAGAGGGGTGTCACCGTGCTCAACTCCCCCGGCACCATCGATGCCGACTACCGGGGCGAGGTGTGCGTCATCCTGGTCAACCTCTCCGACCAGCCGTTCGTCATCGAGGATGGCGAACGCATCGCACAGCTCGTGGTGGCTCGCCATGAGCAGGTGGAGTGGGAGTCGGTAGAGAGCCTCGACGAGACTGCGCGCGGTGAAGGAGGATTCGGTCATACGGGTAAACAATAACCATGCGCTGAAGGATATGATGAGCATCAAACGGACGAGATACCTGCTGCTCCTGTTGTGCCTCGGATGGCTCTTCCTGGGCACTCCGATTCTTTCAGCAGCCTCGATGGCCCCTCGTGAGCTGGCGAGCGGCGCAGAGAAAAAGAAGAAGAGCAAGAAAGGGAAGGCCGCCAAGAAAACAACCCCTGTGGTGACCCTCACCCCCGAGGAGCAGCAACGCTACGACTACTTCCTGCTGGAGGCCGTGCGCCAGGAGTACCTGAAGCACTACGATGTCACCTACTCCCTGCTGCAGCATTGCCTCTCCATCAACCCCCATGCCGCCTCAGCCCACTACCGGCTGTCGCAATACTACCTCTTCCTCAAGCAGCCCAAGGAGGCCCTGGCCTGCCTGGAGAAGGCGGTGGAGGCTGCCCCCGAGGAGTACTGGTACATCCAGGCCCTGGCCAACCTCTGCATGGAGCAGGGAGAGAGCGAACGGGCGCAGCAACTCTATGAGGAGATGACCGTGCGTTTCCCCCGACGCAGCATGGAACCGCTCTACAGCCTGCTCGACATCTACGGTCGCAACGGACAGTATGAGCAGGTCATCGACGTGCTCAACCGCATCGAGGCACAGACAGGCAAGAGCGAACGCATCAGCATGGAGAAGTACCGCATCTACCTGCAGATGGACGATGAGACCAAGGCGCAGCGCGAAATCCTGGCCCTGGTGGAGGAGTACCCTGCAGAGCCGCGCTACCGCGTGCTGTTGGGTGACTTCAACCTGCTCAAGGGACGCAACGACGAGGCCTACCGCCTCTACCGCGAGGTACTCACGGAAGACCCTAGCAATGCGCAAGCACGCTATGCCCTGGCCACCTACTACGAACAGGTGGGCGACAAGGAGCACTACGACCAGCAGATTGACTCCCTCCTCTTTAATAATAAGGTGGAGCCGCAGATTAAGCTGGGCGTGATGCGGAGCCTCATCGTGGAGAACGAGCAGGCCGACGGCGACAGCACCCGCATCATCACCCTCTTCGACCGCATCATGGCCGATGACCCCGACGATGCCTCCCTGCCCATGCTCTATGCCCAATACCTCATCTCCAAGCAGATGACCGAGCAGTCACTTCCCGTGCTACGCAAGGTGATTGACATCGACCCCACCAACACGGCTTCGCGCCTGATGCTCCTCTCCGAGGCGGCCAAGCGCGAGGACTACGAGGAGATTACCTCCCTCTGCGAGGCCGGTGTGGAGAGCAATCCCGACATGCTGCAGTTCTATTTCTACCTGGCCATCGCCTACAACCACTACGAGCGTGAGGCCGACTCCAAGGCCATCTGTCAGAAGGCCCTGCTTCACGTCAACGACAAGAGTCCCAAGGAGCTGGTGAGTGACTTCTACGCCATCATCGGCGACTGCAGCCACTCGCAGGGGGCTGACGAGGAGGCCTATGCCGCCTACGAGAAGGCCCTGGAGTACCATCCCGACAACATCAGCGTGCTCAACAACTACGCCTACTACCTCTCGCTGGAGCGTCGTGACCTGGACAAGGCCGAGGAGATGAGCTACCGCACCGTCAAGGCCGAGCCGCAGAATGCCACCTACCTCGATACCTACGCCTGGATTCTCTTTGAGAAGGGCAACTACGCCGAGGCGCGCATCTACATCGACCAGGTCATCAAGGTGGGCAAGGAGGAGGAACTGAGTGCCGACGTGCTGGAGCACTGTGGCGATATCCATGCCTTGACCGACGACCTCCAGGGAGCCATCGACTACTGGAAACGGGCGTTGGAGAAGGGGAGTGAGAGCAAGCTGCTGAAGCGCAAGATTAATGAGCGCCGCTACCTGAAATAGATTATAAACGGAATAAAGCATAAGTAATGAAACGAATGACTATCCAATACCTGCTCCTGCTGATAGGGAGCCTCTGCCTACTGACGGGTTGTCGTACGGCCAGCCGTGGCGTGGGCGGAATAGACGAGACCAGCGGTTACCTCTCCTCGAAGGTGGAGCTTACCGTGCCCACCAAGGATGCTGTGCTGACCGTAGATGGCACGATGAAGCTGCAGAGCGGTGAGCGTATGCAGCTCTCCCTGCTCATGCCCATCCTCCGCTCGGAGGTGGCCCGCATGGAGGTGACCCCCGACGAAATCCTGCTCGTGGACCGCATGAACAAGCGTTACGTGCGGGCCACGCGGAGCGAGCTGAAGCAGTACCTGCCGCGCAAGGCCAGCTTCGAACGGCTCGAAAAATTGCTCTACGCCGCAGCCAAGCCCGGAGGAAAACGCACGCTCACGGGCACCGAGCTGGGCATCCCCTCGCTCGAAAAGGCCAAGATAGAGTTGACCGACTTCTCCACCCAACCCCTCAAGCTGACCCCCACCACGCTGAGCAACCGCTACAAACAGGTTCCCGTAGAGGAGTTGCTAGGCCTGTTGATGGGACTTTGAGATTAGGGATTAGGTATTAGGGATAAGGGATTAGGGATAAGGGATTAGGGATTAGGGATAAGGGATTAGTGATTAATTTTAAATTTTAAATTTTTAATTTACTTACATGACGCGTTTGGCTTTTCTTCTTTTTTGCTTGCTCTGCAGCTCCTTGGTGTCGGCCCAGTCCAACAAGCTCATTAAGGAGCTGGAGGGGCGAAGGGGTGAACTGCAGAAGCAGATTGCCGAGTCGGAGACGCTGCTGCAATCCACCAAGAAGGATGTGGGTAGCCAGCTTAACGGACTCGCTGCCCTCACCGGAAAGATTGAGGAACGCAAACGCTATATCCAACTCATCAACAGCGACCTCGACCGCATCGATGGTGAGGTGGCCCAGTTGGAGAAGCAGCTCAAGCGGCTTCAGAGCGACCTGACGAGCAAGAAGAAGAAATACGAAGCCTCCGTGCAGTACCTCTATAAGAACCGTTCCATCCAGGAGAAGCTGATGTTCATCTTCTCTGCCGACAACCTGGCACAGACCTACCGCCGTATGCGCTACGTGCGCGAGTATGCCACCTACCAGCGGCTGCAGGGCGAGGAGATTAAGGAGAAGCAGGAGCAGGTCACGAAGAAGAAAACCGAACTCCTCTCCGTGCGCAAGGCCAAGGCTGGCCTACTGGCCGAACGCGAGAAGGAGCAGAAGCAGCTCCAGGCAATGGAGGTGGAGCAGAAGAAGGTGGTCGATGGACTGAAGAAGAAGCAGAAAGGGCTGCAGAACGAGCTGGCCAAGAAACGCCGTCAGGCCAATCAGCTCAATGCCCGTATTGATAAGTTGATAGCCGAAGAGATTGAGCGTGCCCGCAAGGCCGCCGAAGAGGAGGCCCGCCGCGAGGCTGCCGCCCGCAAGAAGGAGGAGGCCAAGAAGAAGGGGAGCACCACTACCGCCTCGGCCACGAACAAGCCCTCGGCACCCATGGAGAAATACAACCTGACCAAGGCCGACCGTGCCCTGGCCGCCGACTTTGTCACCAACAAGGGGCGCCTGCCCATCCCCGTGACCGGTGCATACCTTATCACCAGCCACTTCGGGCAGTACAACGTGCCGGGACTGAAGAACGTCAAGCTCGACAACAAGGGCATCGTCATCCAGGCCAAGCCCGGTGCCAAGGCGCGCAACGTCTTCAACGGCGTAGTGACCGCCATCTTCCCCAACAACGGTCTCTTCAACGTCATTGTGCGCCACGGCGACTACATGACGCTCTACGCCAACCTCAAGAAGGTCTATGTGAAGAAGGGTCAGGAGGTCACCACCAAGCAGGAGCTGGGAGACATCTTCAGCGACCCCTCTGATGGCAACCGCACCCTCCTGGAGTTCCGCATCTACAAAGGCAACCAGAAGCTCAACCCCGAGCCTTGGCTCAACCGCTGATTCCTGCTACTGCTTGGCATGGCACGCAGATGACGCAGATTGGACTGATGACCACAGATTTTTTATGTTTTTCTAGTTGACTTGGTTCTTCTGTAAATTGTAGGGGCGGACCTGTGTGTCCGCCCAGAAAACCGCAACTGAGCATGATTAAGTGCATGTATCTGGGCAGACACATAGGTCTGCCCCTACAGTGATAGCGGTAGACTTTTTGCTAAATTTCAGAAGAACTAATCTCCGCCCCGTCGAGCAGCTGCAGGTAGAGGGCGATGGCCTCTTCTATCTCCTTGATGAAGATGAATTCGTTGGCCGTGTGGGAGCGGCTGCTCTTGCCGGGACCCATCTTCATCGAGGGGAAACGCATCAGGGCCTGGTCACTCAAGGTGGGTGAGCCGAAGGGCTTTCTGCCCATGGCTACGGCACGCTCTACCAACGGATGGGTTGGGTCAACATGCGAGGAGCTGAGCCGGAACGAGCGGGCTACGGGTTGGCAGCTGATGTGACGGCTGATCTCCTCAAACAGCTCCTCGTTGGTGTAGCACTCGTTGCTGCGGATATCGACGGTGAAGGTGCACTTGTCGGGCACCACGTTGTGCTGCGTGCCGGCCTGAATCACCGTGACGCTCATCTTTACGGGGCCGAGTAGGGGAGAGACTTTTGGGAAACGGTAGTCGCGGAACCAGGCGATGTCGTTGAGTGCCTTGTAGATGGCGTTGTCGCCCTCTTCGCGGGCTGCATGACCCGAACGGCCTGTGGCCGTCACATCGAGCACCATCAACCCCTTCTCTGCAATGGCCGGATGCATCTCAGTGGGTTCACCCACCAGAGCGAAGGTGATGGGCGGCAGCTGCGGCAGCACGCTCTCGATGCCCCCTTTGCCCGACACCTCCTCTTCGCACGATGCCAGGAAGATGAGGTTGTAGCGTTGCTGCGTGCCGCTCAGGGCGATGAAGGTCTGCAGCAGGCTTACCACGCTGGCTCCGGCATCGTTGCTCCCCAGGCCGTAGAGCTTACCGTTGCTCTCCAGCTGCGGCTTGAAAGGCTGCTTCATCCAGCCCGCCACGGGCTTCACCGTGTCGATGTGGGAGTTGAGCAGCAGGGTGGGCCTGCTGGTGTCGAACCCGGGCGAGAAGCACCACACGTTGTTGCCA
The DNA here is from genome assembly GCA_051878755.1 of Bacteroides sp. GTDB lineage: Bacteria > Bacteroidota > Bacteroidia > Bacteroidales > Bacteroidaceae > Bacteroides. The sequence goes on from JBJEKS010000070.1 coordinate 19,611, forward strand.
CTGCGGCCCGTGGAGATGCCTTGCTGTTCGATGTACTGCTGCAGCGCGTCGGCCGCCTCCTTCTCCTCGCGGCTCACCGAGGGGATGCTGATGAGTTGCCTGAGCAGACCTACCGCTTCGTCGGTAAGCTGCGCTATGGGGTAATTCTTTTCTGTCTGCATATTCTTAAAGGTATGATGTTACTAAAGTCCATTTGGCCCTTTTCGGGGGTAAAGATAGCGCATCTTTTGCATACTTTGTTCTTTTTTCAACAATTATCTCACCGTTTAGGAAGAAAATTGAGGAAAAAGCGGGATAGTTTCATTTGAAACCATTAACTTTGTGCCGAGAATTATAAAACCAACAATATGACTTACCATCATTTGTCTGTCTTGATTCATCGTCAGGCAGAGAAGTACGGAGACAGGGTAGCCCTTCGCTATAGGGACTACGAGCGCTCCACCTGGCTTCCTATCACGTGGAATGAGTTCTCGCATCAGGTGCGGCTCACGGCCAACGCGCTGGCAGCCGAAGGCGTGGGGGTGCAGGAGAATATCGGCATCTTCTCGCAGAACAAGCCCGAGTGTCTCTACGTGGATTTTGCCGCTTTCGCCAACCGGGCCGTAACGATTCCGCTCTATGCCACGAGCTCACCGGCTCAGGCACAATACATCATCAATGATGCTTCGATTCGCTACCTTTTCGTGGGGGAGCAGTTTCAGTATGATGCCGCCTTCAGCGTGCTGGGGCTGTGTCACTCCATCAAGCAGCTCATCCTCTTCGACCGCAGCATCCAGCGCGATGCCCGCGACACCACCTCCATCTACTTCGACGAGTTCGTGCGTAAGGGCGAGGGATTTCCCTGCAACGACCTGGTAGAGCAACGTTCGGCTGAGGCCACGCTCGACGATGTGGCCAATATCCTTTACACCTCGGGTACGACGGGTGAGCCTAAAGGTGTCACCCTGCGCCACGAGGCCTGGCAGGAGCAGTTCCGCAGCCACGATAAGTGCCTTACCACCTTCAGCGACCAGGATATCTCACTCTGCTTCCTTCCGCTGACCCATGTCTTTGAGCGCGGATGGACCTACGTCTGCCTCCACAAGGGGGCTGAGGTCTGCATCAACCTCCGTCCGCAGGACATCCAGACCACCATCAAGGAGGTGCGCCCCACGGTGATGTGCAGCGTGCCCCGTTTCTGGGAGAAGGTCTATGCCGGCGTGCAGGAGAAGATTGCCCATGAGACGGGTGTGGTCAAGGCCATGATGCTCGATGCCATCAAGGTGGGCAAGGAGCATAACCTCGACTACCTGCGCCTGGGCAAGAAGCCGCCCCTCATGCTACACCTGAAGTATAAATTCTACGAGCGCACCATCTATGCCCTCTTGAAGAAGACCATCGGTATCGACCGCGGCAACTTCTTCCCCACGGCGGGAGCGGCGGTGCCCGATGAAATCTGTGAGTTCGTCCATGCCGTAGGCATCAACATGATGGTGGGCTACGGACTGACGGAGAGCTGTGCCACGGTATCCTGCTTTGGTGTGGATCGCTTTGAGATAGGCTCCGTGGGCGAGGTGCTCCCAGGCATCGACGTGAAGATAGGCGAGGAGAACGAGATTCTGCTGCGCGGAAAGACCATCACCCGAGGCTACTACCGCAAGCAGGAGGCTACGGCAGCTGCCATCGATGCCGAAGGCTGGTTCCACACGGGTGATGCCGGCTACCTGAAGGGGCGCACCCTCTTCCTGACCGAGCGCATCAAGGACCTCTTCAAGACGAGCAACGGCAAGTACATCTGTCCGCAGGCTCTGGAGAGCAAGCTGGGCATTGACCGCTACATCGACCAGATTACCATCATCGCCGACCAGCGTAAGTTTGTCTCGGCCCTGATCGTACCCGTCTATGCCTACGTAGAGCAATACGCCAAGGAGAAGGGCATCGCCTACGAGTCGCGGGCCGACCTATTGGCCAACCCCAAAATCCAGAACCTCTTCACAGCCCGCATCGAGACGCTCCAGCAGCAGTTTGCCCACTACGAGCAGGTGAAGCGCTTCACCCTCCTGCCCGAGCCCTTCAGCATGGAGAACGGCGAGCTGACCAACACGCTAAAAATCAAGCGAGGCGTAGTGGCCAAGCACTACAAAGAGCTGATAGACAAAATGTACGAATAAATAAAACCCCACAAAAAACGACCATCCCGCGAAGCAGAGGTGGTCGTTTTTTTTATCAGAGGATTAAGAAAGTCTCCCCTTTAAGGGGAGATTTAGAGGGGTCTAAAGTATCCCATTAGAACCCAACACGATCAGCATCGAATAACCAAGCACGAGGCCGATGATACCCATGATGATACCGACCTTCTCCATGTCGCGCTGCTGGATCATGCCCGTGGCGTGAGCCAGTGCGTTAG
>JBJEKS010000071.1:0-3786 GCA_051878755.1 Bacteroides sp.
GGTATGATGACTGCCTGCTGTGAGAAGACTAAGAGACATGCACAGGAAGAGACACCCACTAGAAGCCAAGAGGCTCAGAGACTACTCTCCAACCTGAAGGCACGCACAGCACAAGGATTCATGTTCGGCCATCATGATGACCCGATGTATGGCATCGGATGGGTGGGCGATGAGGACCGTTCAGACGTGAAGAGTGTCTGTGGCGACTACCCGGGCGTGATGAGCTTCGACCTCGGCGAGCTGGAGCTGGGTGGTGAAGCCAGTTTGGACAATGTACCCTTTGCCCGCATCCGGCAGGAGATAATCCGCCAGTACGAACGAGGCGGATTGGCCTCATTAAGCTGGCATGTACGCAACCCCAAGACCGATGGAACCGCCTGGGACAACAGTGACTCGACCGTTGTGCGCTCCATCCTCCCTGGTGGAGAATGTCACGAAAAGTTTGCCGGATGGCTCCGTACACTGGCCGGATTCCTCAACTCCCTGCAGACAGCTGATGGCATCAAGGTGCCTGTACTGTTCCGTCCCTGGCACGAACATACCGGTAGCTGGTTCTGGTGGGGACAAGCACTCTGCACCGACGATGAGTACAAGACCTTATGGCACATGACGGCAGATACCCTGCAGGCTCATGGTGCCAACCACCTGCTCTACGCCTACTCCCCTGGCCACGAGCCGCAGGACACAACGCAATACCTGCAACGTTGGCCAGGTGATGACAGAGTGGATGTGGTAGGGTTTGACACCTATCAGTTCGACCGCGCAGAATTTCTCGCCGGACTTGACCGCATGTTGCAGATTACCACATCCGTTGCTCAGAGGCACAAGAAAGTAGCAGCTGTCACTGAGATAGGCTATGAAAGCATCCCTGATGCTACTTGGTGGACAGGCACCTTACTGCCTGCCGTGGAATCCTATCCCCTCTCGTACGTGCTCGTTTGGCGCAACGCTCACGACAAGGAGAACCACTTCTACACCCCCTATCCCGGCCATCCCTCAGCTGCCGACTTCGTTGAGTTCTACAAAAAGCCCAACACGCTGTTTGCCAGCGATGCCCACCTCAAAGATTAAAAATAAAACAGATAACAAATAAAATAAAACAGATAAACATATCATCATGGAAAACTTCAAGAACCAAGTAGAGGAACTCTTCCGCAAACACGAAGAACTCATTACCCGTAAAAACGAACCTATCGCTGAAAGCAATGGTATCTTTACCCGCTACAAATACCCTGTAATAACAGCCGCCCATACGCCCGTGTTTTGGCGCTATGACCTCGACGAGCAAACCAATCCCTACCTGATGGAGCGCATCGGCATGAATGCCGCCATGAACTCAGGAGCCATCAAGTGGAACGGCAAGTACCTGCTCGTGGTGCGCGTAGAGGGTGCCGACCGCAAATCATTCTTTGCAGTGGCTGAAAGTCCCAACGGCATTGACAACTTCCGCTTCTGGGACTATCCCGTCACCATGCCCGACGACGTGATTCCGGCCACCAACATCTATGACATGCGACTCACCGCTCACGAAGATGGTTGGATTTACGGCATCTTCTGCGCCGAACGCCATGACCCCAATGCGCCTGCAGGTGACCTGTCGTCGGCTACAGCTACCGCTGCCATTTGTCGCACCAAGGACTTCAAGAGTTGGCAACGTCTGCCCGACCTGAAGAGCAAGAGCAAGCAACGCAACGTCGTGCTCCATCCCGAATTTGTGAATGGCAAGTATGCCCTCTATACCCGTCCGCAGGATGGCTTCATCGATGCCGGTAGCGGGGGTGGCATCGGTTGGGCGCTTGTTGACGATATCACCCACGCCGAGGTGAAAGAGGAGAAAATCATCGACCAACGCTATTACCATACCATCAAGGAGGTAAAGAACGGCGAGGGCCCCCACCCCATCAAAACCCCAAAAGGTTGGCTCCACCTGGCCCATGGCGTACGTGGATGTGCTGCCGGATTGCGCTATGTACTCTATATGTATATGACAGCTCTCGACGATCCCACTCGTCTGATAGCCACCCCTGCCGGTGCCTTCATGGTACCTGTAGGAGAAGAGCGCATCGGCGACGTAAGCAACGTGCTCTTCACCAACGGTTGGATTGCTGACGAAGACGGCAAAGTATTCATCTACTACGCATCCAGCGATACCCGCATGCACGTGGCCACCTCTACAGTGGATAAACTGGTGGATTACTGCATGAACACCCCAACCGATGGCTTCACCACAACGGCTTCTGTCGAAACGCTGAAGAAGCTGATTGATAAGAACATGAAAATTATGAAGAGAAACTAAGCCTTTATATCCTAAAATAAAAAAACTATTATCCATGAATCCACTGAGAGAAAAAATCGGCTATGGTTTCGGAGATATGTCCTCCTCTATGTTCTGGAAGATATTCTCCTATTACCTGCCCTTCTTCTATTCCAACATCTTTGGCTTGTCATTGACCGATGCCGGCATGCTGATGCTGATTACCCGTATCTGGGATGCGGTATCCGACCCGATGATGGGAGTCATTGCCGACCGCACCCATACCCGTTGGGGGAAGTACCGCCCCTTCCTGCTCTGGATTGCGGCTCCCTTTGCCATTGCCGGCATCCTGCTGTTTACCACCCCCGAGATGGGACCCACAGGTAAACTGGTATGGGCTTACGTCACCTACATCCTGATGATGACGGTCTATACAGCCATCAATGTGCCCTATGGAGCCATGCTCGGCGTGATGACTGACGACTCCAACACCAAGACCGTCTTCTCCTCCTACCGCATGTTTTTCGCTTACGGAGGCAGCTTCATTGCCCTCTACTCCTGGGAACCCCTCTGCAACTGGTTCAAGTCGATGGACTTCAGTTTGGCTCAATGTTGGCAGTATGCCATGATGGTGATTGCCTCTGACTGCCTGATTGGTTTCCTGATTTGCTTCAGCCTCACACGCGAACATGTCAAGAGCGTAGCCTCCCAATCGGTGGGCAAGGACATTGGTTCGCTGGTACGCAATTCTCCCTGGTGGATTCTGAATGGAGCCTCGCTGCTCTTCAACTTCTTCAATACGGTGCGTGGCGCCACGGCTGCCTACTTTTTCAAAGACTACATCAGTGCGAATGCCGTACTCGACTTCGGATTCTTCAACGTGGTCTTCTACGCCGGCCTCTTCCTGGGTATTGGTGAGGTATGCAACATGCTCGGTGTGGCGTTAGCCGTGCCTGTCTCCCTGCGCCTGGGCAAGAAGACGACCTACACCTTCGCCCTGATGTCGCTGCTGGTGTTGAGCGTGCTCTTCTTCTTCGTTCCTAACAACGCCACGGGTTGGTGGATCATCCTGGTGCTTCAGGTGCTCATCTCCATCTGTACAGGCATCATCTCTCCCTTGATATGGAGCATGTATGCCGATGTGGCCGATTACGCAGAGCTGAAGGATGGTACCGCCTCCACAGGACTCATCTTTTCTTCCGGCTCCATGGCGCAGAAGTTTGGTGGTGCTTTTGCCGGATGGGCAGTCATGGCCTTGCTGGCCCTTTTTGGCTACAATACGTCAGAGGAGGCCATCCAAACTCCTGAGGCCCTCAACGGTTTGAAGTACCTGATGAGCTTCATCCCTGCAGCCATCGCTGCGCTCTCGATGCTCGTTGTCTTCATCTATCCGCTGAACCACGACCGGATGAAAGCCATCAACGAGGAGCTGAAGAAGAAACGGGGGTAGGTTTTTAGCTACAAGCTACGAGCTACGAGCTACGAGCTACAAGCTACAAGCTACAAGCTACAAGCTACGAGCTACAAGCTAC
>JBJEKS010000072.1:0-3769 GCA_051878755.1 Bacteroides sp.
GCCAACGCTACCTGGGCAGCCAAGAACGTGCGCTTCGGTTGGATTGACTTCATCGACGACGAGGAGGTGAGCCGTGCCTTGATGGAAACGGTAGAACAGTGGGGACGCGAACGGGGCATGACCCATATCCAGGGTCCCCTGGGCTTTACTGACTTTGATGCCGAGGGTATGCTTATCGAGGGCTTTGAGGAGCTCAGCACCATGGCCACCATCTACAACTATCCCTACTATCCGAAACACATGGAGCGACTGGGGCTGCAGAAGGAGGCCGACTGGGTGGAATACAAAATCTACGTGCCTGATGCCATCCCCGAAAAGCACCAACGCATCTCGGAGCTGATTCAGCGCAAGTACAACCTGAAGGTGAAGAAATACAGCTCGGCCAAACGGATTGCCGCCGACTATGGTCAAGCCATCTTCGACCTGATGAACGAGGCCTACAAGCCGCTCTACGGCTATTCAGCCCTCTCGCAAAAGCAAATCGACCAACTGATAAAGACCTACCTGCCCGTGCTCGACCTGCGCATGGTGACGCTCATCACCGATGCCGACGACAAGCTGGTGGCCGTAGGTATCTCGATGCCCTCGTTGGCCCAAGCCCTGCAGAAGAGCCACGGCCGTCTGCTCCCCTTCGGCTGGTGGTACCTGGGCAAGACACTCCTACTGAAGCGCTACCCCAAGGTGCTTGACCTGCTGCTCGTGGCCGTCAAGCCGGAGTATCAGAACAAGGGAGTGAATGCCCTGCTCTTCAACGACCTGATACCCGTCTATCAACAGCTGGGATTCGAGTATGCCGAGAGCAACCCCGAGCTGGAACAGAACGGCAAGGTACAGGCCCAATGGGGTTACTTCGAGACCAAGCAGCACAAGCGCCGCCGCAGCTACTCCAAGCCGCTGTAAAGGGTTATCCAACAGGTCTCGAGAAAATTCTATTTGCGTCGATTTTTTTGCGTAATTCTGCAAAAATATCGGTGCAAGATACAATTTAGTTGAAGTATCGTTTAGTATGTCATCGCATGTAGGGGCGGACCTGTGTGTCCGCCCTGAAAACCGCAACTGAACATGACTTTGTGCATGTATTTGGGCAGACACATAGGTCTGCCCCTACAGTGAAGCGACAGGAGCATGCTTTCAAATAAATTGAAGAAGAACCAATTATCGGCGCACGGATACAATTATTGGACTTGTAAGATTTCTCAAAATAAAAGGAGGTAAATGCCAATTCATATCGGCATTTACCTCCTTTTATTTACTAACTTCTATTTCTAATTTGCTTAGAAATCGAGCGTGTTGAGCTGTTTATCTACTAGCAGGCCGTCGATAGCGTTCAGCTTGAGCGTGAATTTGCTCTTGGCCTTGAAGCGGATGGTGAGCAGTTCTACGTCACCCTCCAGGGTCTCCTTGTCACCCAGGTTGACGAACGTGGGATAGAGTGCCTTCTGTCCGCTGGTGTGCAAGCGGTCGTAGGTGAGGTCGCGCATAGCCTTCATGCCTTGGGCTTCGGTACCCAGATATTCCATCTCCTGCGGATTGTAGGGCAGGGCGAAGCTGAGGGCATTCACATCATGCAATCCTGTACCCTTCACCTGGATTTCGATGGTCTCGCCGGCGTTATAGACCTTCTTGTTGGCCGTTACCGTCACCTGACCTGCAAGCGAAGCCAACTGACCGGGTTCGATGCCGTCCTCGAGCTTCACGGCCACGTGAGAGATGTCGTAGGCATCAATCAGACCGTTCAGGTTGAGGTCACCCTTGCTGATATAGCCTTCGAAGTCGCCGTCACCCTGACGCAAACCGGTATAGTTCATGTAGGAGGTGAGGTCGTTTTCGTCAATCTTACCATCAATATTCAAGTCACCCGGAATGTAGCTCTCCGAGCCGGGTACGCGGAAGACGTAAAGCTCGCGTCCTGAGCCGAAGTTGCCCACAGCCTTAGCCACGGCTATCTTGATGAAGCGCATCACAGGCTTCTCCTTGAACAGGAACTCCTTGGCATCACCGCCCTTCCATTCAAAGGCTCCGGCCTCAGTCCAATTCTTCTTATCCAAGCTGTAATATACGGTACCTTGGAGCAGGGTGCCGTTGCCTCCGTTGGTGCGGGGCAGGTAGATGAACTTCTCCACCTGGCCGATGCTGTTGAGGTCCATGACGATATCAAACGGTACGGCCTGTTTACCCCAAGCGGTGTGCCACAGGTTCGACTCATCGAAGTCAAACATCTTATCTACGCCTTCGTCCTCCTGGTCTTCACAGGTAGTCTCTGCCAGGATGCCCTTGATGGCCCACTCCAACGGATCAGACTTGGTCTTCGCGGTGAATTCAGTCCATGCCGAAGCGCCATCCGCATTCACTGCACGGAGCTTGAGCGAGTAGGTGGTTTCGGGACGCAAGTCGCCCAAAAGCAGGCGGTCGCGAGTAATCGTAGAGTAAAGCATACCGTCGTGCTCAACCTCGTAGTAATCGGCATTCGCCACCTTATTCCATACCGGCAGCAGAGTATAGGCGGTGATGTTCTCCTCTGCCACAGCCACCTGAGGAGCTGCAAGCTCGCCATGCTGCTTCAGCTGCTTGTCCTCCACCTCGTAGGCATAGCCCTTCACCTCCAGACTCACTTCATTGAGCGTCACATCAGTAGCGCCCAGGCGAACGTGGAGCATGGGGTTCTTGATGACATGGAGCTGAGCCATCTCGCTACCTGCAGTGGCAAACTGATTCAGCTCGGGCTGCTGCTCGTAGTAATAGGCATTGTCGGTACGGTTAAGTTCATCAATCGACTGCACTTCAGTCAGCTTGATGCGCTTTCCACCCACCGTAGCGGTCAGCTTCTTGGGCTTGGCGGTGAGATTCATGCGAATCACCGTAGATTTCTCCTTCACCATGCCTTCAAATTCACCCTGTGTGGGCTGGATGCGTACCACAGCCAGGTCGTCATTCAAAGATTGCGAAATAAGCGTGGTAGCACTTTCGCCACGGCGGTAAGCCTCGGTGAGACCATCGTCGTCATACTCGGTAAAGGCACTCTCTCCGTAGGGATAAACCTCGTAGATACGCTCCTTGGGGTCCACCTGATTGGGGTGGTTGTGCGGACGGTTGAGGGGAATGATAGCACCGCGCTTCACAAAGAGAGGAAGCTTCCAGAGCGGAGCATCATAGTTGTTGATGATCCGGCCACCCTGATAGATGTCACCCGTGAAGTAATCTACCCATTCGCCTTCGGGCAGGTAGATGCCATCGCGGATGTCATTGCCCTTCTCATCAGACTCGGTAGCCTGATAGATGGGAGCCACCAGGAAGTAGGGACCGTAGAGGAACTGGTATCTTGTAGAAACACCCAGGGTATAGGGGTTAGGATTGTCGATGAACATGGCGCGAATCATCGGCTTGCCATCCACGGCCTCGCGGGCAATGCTGTAAGCGTAAGGCATGATCTCCGCCTTCATCTTGAGGTACCAGCGGTTGATGGAGGCAGCCGGTTCACCCAGGATATGGGGGTACTTGGGATTGGCACCCCAGCCGTCCATGTTGAGCTGCATGGGGGTGAAGGTCTTCCATTGGAAGTCGCGCACGTTGACGGGCGTGTTCTTACCACCAAAGATTCCGTCCATGTCGGAACTGATATTGGGCTGACCCGAGAGTCCGCTACCGATGTAGGTCGGAATGTGGAAGCGAATGTACTCCCAGTTGCCACCCGTCTGGTCGCCCGACCAGATACCTGCATAGCGCTGCGTGCCGGCCCATCCGTCGAGGGAGATGATGAAGGGACGGGCAT
>JBJEKS010000073.1:0-3763 GCA_051878755.1 Bacteroides sp.
ACCTGCTGCTCCGCCTCATCGGGGTCTATTGCCTGGCCATCAAGGTGGAAGACCGCCAAAGCTACGGCCGAGTGGATTGCACGCTGGAGATGAAGGACTACGTCTATATCTTCGAGCTGAAGATGGACGGCAGCGCCGAAGAGGCCCTGCAGCAGATTGAGCAGAAAGGCTACGCCAAGTCCTACGCCACCGACCCGCGCCGCATCATCCGCATCGGCATGAACTTCTCCTCCCAGACCCGCACCATTGCCCAATGGAAATGCCAGTAAATAAAGTGACAGAAGTAAACACCATGTAACAAAGTAAACACCAAATAACAAAGAATCATATAAGAGACATCGATATGAATACGAACGATCAGAAAATGACTACGAAGGATAAGCCGCTGAGCTACCTGATTGTCGGCACGGGGGGCGTGGGCGGCTGCATCGCCGGCTTCCTCGCCTTGGCTGGCAAGGAGGTGAGCTGCATCGCGCGGGGCGAGCACCTGGAGGCGATTCGCTCCAAGGGCCTGCGCCTGCATAGCGACCTGAAGGGGGAACATACCCTGCCCGTGAAGGCCACCACAGCCGAGGAGTTTACAGGCAAGGCAGACGTCATCTTTGTCTGCGTGAAGGGCTACTCCATCGCATCGATTACCGACCTCATCCGGCGGGCTTCACACCCCGGGACGGTGGTCATCCCCATCCTCAACGTCTTTGGCACGGGGCCACGCATCCAGCGGCAGGTGCCCGGCGTGACGGTGCTCGACGGCTGCATCTACATCGTGGGCTTCGTGAGCGGCAAGGGGGAGATCTCGCAGATGGGCAGCATCTTCCGCCTGGTGTTCGGCGCACATGAGGGTACTGCGGTCAGCCGTGAGACATTGGAAGCCGTGCAGCGCGACCTGACGGAGAGCGGCATACGGGCGGAGATTTCGGACGACATCCGGCGTGACACCTTCGTGAAGTGGTCGTTTATCTCAGCCATGGCCGTGACGGGTGCCTACTACGACGTGCCGATGGGCGAGGTGCAGAAGCCCGGAGCCGTGCGCGACACCTTCATCGGCCTCTCCCGCGAGAGTGCAGAGCTGGGCAGAAGGCTGGGCATCCGGCTGGAGCGCGACCTGGTGGAGTACAACCTGAAGGTCATCGACAGCCTCGACCCGCACAGCACGGCCTCGATGCAGAAGGACATGGCCCGCGGCCACGAGAGCGAGGTGCAAGGCCTGCTCTTCGACCTGCTCGAAGCCTGCGAGGCCGAGGGCATCGACTGCCCCACCTACCGCCTGGTGGCCGAGAAATTCCGCACCCGATAGATTCAACCCCGAAACAGAAGATAATCCAACCCCGAAACATAATTAAGATAAGATATGAAGAAAATCACCATGTTCTACCTGGAGCATTGCCCCTTCTGCAAGCGGGCTTTCCAGTACATCAACGAGCTGAAGGCCGAGCACCCCGAACTGGCCGACATCGAGATAGAGACCATCGAAGAGAGTCAGCACCCCGAGATTGCCGACCAGTATGACTACTACTACGTGCCCACCTTCTACATCGACGGCGAGAAGGTGCACGAAGCCGGCATCTACAAGAACGAGATGGAAGAGGTGCTGCGCAAGGCGATTCAAGATTAGTGATTAGTGTTTAGTGATTAATGATTAGTGGTATATAAAAATGATACATTGGAATCCTGACCCCGAGTTGTTCTCCCTCTTCGGCAAGCTGCCGATACGTTACTATGGCCTGCTGTGGCTGGTGGGACTGGCGTTGGCCTACCTCATCGTGCAGCGGCAATACCGCGACCGGCGCATCCCTTCGGAGACGTTTGAACCGCTCTTCTTCTACTGCTTCGTCGGCATCCTGGTGGGCGCACGCCTCGGGCATTGCCTCTTCTATCAACCCGACTACTATCTCAGCCACCTGGGGGAGATGATTCTCCCGGTCAAGTTCCTGCCTGACGGCGGCTGGCGCTGGACGGGCTATGAGGGCCTGGCCAGCCACGGCGGTACCCTGGGCCTCATCGTCGCCCTCTGGCTCTACTGCCGCAAGACAAAGATGCACTACATGGACGTGCTCGACATGATTGCCGTGGCCACGCCCATCACGGCCTGCTGCATCCGCCTGGCCAACCTGATGAACAGCGAAATCATCGGTCGCCCGACCGACGTGCCCTGGGCCTTCGTCTTCGAGCGCGTGGATATGCTCCCCCGCCATCCGGCCCAGCTCTACGAGGCCCTGGCTTACCTCACCTTCTTTATCGGCATGGTCATCCTCTACCGCCGTGGGCTGAAGCGTGCGCAGGCGGAGGCCGGTATAACGCCCTCCGAAGCGACTCCGAACGGCGTCCGGACGGACTTCAGCCAGAAGAAGAACGGGGCAGGTGTGCGAGGCGGCGCAGCTGCCGGCAAGGGCATCCTCTCCTACCTCAGCTCGGGCTACCCCCAAGGCTTCTTCTTCGGCCTCTGCCTGACGGAAATCTTCACCTTCCGATTCTTCGTGGAGTTCCTCAAGGAGAACCAGGTGAACTTCGAGGAGGGCATGACCTTCAACATGGGTCAATGGCTCAGCGTCCCCTTCATCCTCATCGGGCTCTACTTCATGCTGCTCTACGGACGCGGTGCCCGAAAGTAAGGGTAATGACGGAGCGTATGCTGTTTATGGCACGCTCAATTTCGTGGAAGGCTTCTTTCCGCCCCTACAGATACGGGACTCCATTCAACTGAATTGCATTAGAATCATTTAAACTTATGGAATATGAAACATTTGAAGTATTTTATGATGGCTGCTGCCGTGGTGTGCGGCTTGGCAGCTTTGCAGGCTTGCGGACAGAAGAAGCAGGCTGGAGGTGATAAGGCTGCTGCCGAGGCTGCCGCTCAAAGTGATGGTGAGGCCAATGCTGCCGAAGTGACACCCGACAGCGTGGGCTACCTCGTCAAGGTGGGCGACATGGCCCCCGACTTTACCGTAGAGCTGACCGACGGCTCTTCCGTCACCCTCTCCGCCCTGCGCGGCAAGCTGGTGATGCTGCAGTTCACGGCCAGCTGGTGTGGCGTATGCCGCAAGGAGATGCCCTTCATCGAACGCGACATCTGGCAACCCAACAAGGAGCGCGAGGACTTCGTGCTCATCGGCATCGACCGCGACGAACCCTTGGTGAAGGTGCAGGAGTTTGCCCAGCAGACCAAGGTGACCTATCCCCTCGGCCTCGACCCGGGAGCTGACATCTTCGCCCTCTATGCCGACCGCAAGGCAGGCATCACGCGCAACGTCCTCATCGACCCCGAAGGCTGCATCATCAAGCTCACCCGCCTCTACAACCCCGAGGAGTTTGCCTCCCTCGTGGCCCTCATCAACGAGCGGCTCGGGAAGTAGAAATCTCGCTAAAAAATGCGATTGTTGGTCGGTAACTCGATTTTTTTTTGAGTTACCGACCAACAATCGCATTTTTTTCCTAACTTTGCGCAAAAATAAACGTTTGTTGTATGAGTGAAATAATCATAGGCAGGAAGGCCGAGCAAGAAATTCTGCGTAAGTGTGTTGAGTCGAACTCTCCAGAACTTATCGCTATCTATGGCAGGCGTCGTATTGGCAAGACTTATCTGGTGAGGCAATATTTCAACGATGCATTCTGTTTCTATTCTACAGGCATTTATCAAGGTACGAAGAGAGAACAACTTGGCGAGTTCAATCGTCAATTATCCTACTATTCCGGACGCAAATGGGAATTAGCCAAAGACTGGTTTGACGCATTTGCTCAATTGCGTGAGTACCTGGCTTCAATA
>JBJEKS010000074.1:0-17873 GCA_051878755.1 Bacteroides sp.
AGTATGGTGTTGCAAACCGACTGCTTGGCACCGTTGGCACACGAAATCTGTGCAGCGGTATAGTCGAGTCCATTTTCCTGTTTCAGTTTAGCCACGATAGCGTTGCGCAGCGCGGGATAGCCTGCTACGGGAGAGTAGCGTGACCAGTTTTCATCGATGGCTTTCTTGGCAGCCTCCTTGATATGCTCGGGTGTGTTGAAATCGGGTTCACCCACACTCAGATTGATGACATCTACACCTTGTGCCTTCAGTTCGGCACTCTTCTGCGACATGGCCAGCGTAGCCGATGGCGACAGACTGTTCAGACGATTGGATAATGTATTCATAGGAATGTTTATGTAATAAGTTTATTGTCTATTGTTTTATTAATTATAGGGTACGCGCGTACATTAATTAAAATATTATTTGTTGAAATGCAACGTATGCCCCATGCGCTCCTTCTTGGTGCGGAGGTAGCGTTCGTTGTAGTTGTTGGGCGTGGTCTCGATGGGCACGTTCTCGATGATCTCCAGGCCGTAAGCCTCTAGGCCTACGCGCTTTACGGGATTGTTGGTGAGCAGGCGCATCTTGTGCACACCCAGTTTACGCAGAATTTGCGCTCCTACGCCATAGTCACGCTCATCAGCCAGGTGACCCAGGTGAAGGTTGGCATCCACCGTGTCCATGCCATCTTCCTGCAGCTTGTAAGCCTTAATCTTGTCCATCAGTCCGATGCCACGTCCCTCCTGGTTGAGATAGACGAGTACCCCCTTGCCAGCTTCGTCAATCATCCGCATGGCGCGATGGAGCTGCTCGCCGCAGTCGCAACGCATGGAGCCGAAGATGTCGCCCGTTGCGCAAGAGGAGTGCATGCGGACCAGGATGGGTTCATCCGCCGTCCATTCTCCCTTAAACAGAGCCACGTGCTCCAGTCCTGTAGCCACCTGACGGAAAGGAATGAGGCGGAAGTGACCGTAGTCGGTAGGCATATCGACCTCTTCGCCCTTCTCGACGATGGATTCCTGCTTGAGCCGGTAGGCAATGAGGTCGGCTATGGAGACGAGCTTGATATTGTACTGGTCGGCTATGCGGCGCAGCTCGGGCAAACGGGCCATGGTGCCGTCGTCGCTCATGATTTCCATCAGGGCCGCAGCGGGATAGAGCCCAGCCAGACGGGCAAGGTCAACGGCCGCCTCGGTATGTCCGGCACGGCGCAGCACGCCTTTCTCCTGGGCATAGAGCGGATTGATGTGGCCGGGACGGCCAAAGGTGGCTGGCGTGGAGGTAGGGTCAGCCAAGGCACGGATGGTGGCGGCACGGTCGGCTGCCGACACACCGGTGGAGCAGCCCTCCAGCTTGTCGATGGTCACGGTGAAGGGGGTGCCGAGCACCGAGGTGTTGTCCATCACCTGATGAGGCAGGTCGAGCTCCTTGCAGCGCGACAGCGTGATGGGTGCACAGAGCACACCGCGTGCATGTTTCAACATGAAGTTCACCTTCTCAGGAGTGATTTTCTCGGCGGCGATGATGAAGTCGCCCTCATTTTCACGATCCTCATCGTCAACGACGATGACGAAATTGCCGGCCTTGAAATCTTCAATGGCCTCTTCAATGCTGTTCAGTTTTACCTTTTCCATATCGGGTTAATTGTTTTGATTATCTAGTTGGGGAATCAGTTGAATAATCTCGTTGTTTGTCGCGACGATGCGCTCCAGGTCCTTGCTGAGCCGGATGCGGAATATCCATATCCTGACGTAGAAGAAGATGCCCACGGGGATAAAGAGCCCGCAGAGCAGGTTGAGCCACCAGACGTGGAAGGGGCGCACGTGGGCATGCACGGGGATGATGGGATAGTTGTTGAGGCGGTTGAGCAGGTGAACGGAGCGGGTGTTGGCCATCTCTTCGATAAGCTCCTCCATCCGTTCGTTGATGCCTACCATCGCCTCGTCGATGGCCGTATTGGTCCACATCCTCACGTAGTTGGGAGCCTGCTTGAGGTGACGGCTCTCGGCATAGGCCTGGCACTCACGGCTCAGCTCCTCCAGGTCGGCTGGCAGACGGGCATAGTCGGGATCGTCGATAATGACCTCCTTGCGGAAGAGGTGACGCTCGGAGCGTATGCCCATCACCTTCTTGAGCCAGTTGACGTAGGCATCGGCATTGAGCATCACGGAGTCGTTGTTCGACTTATAGGTGAGGAAGGCCCCGAGCGGTGCCAATACAGCCGTACTGGTCCACATGCCCATCCATACCACCCACTGCCCGTCGCGGGCCATCTTGTAGCCGGTATTATTGATAATATAATAGATAATGAAGATGAGCACCGAGACGACTACGGGCATACCCAACCCACCCTTGCGGATGATGCCGCCCAGGGGGGCACCGATGAAGAAAAAAATCATGCAGGCAATGGAGAGGGTAATCTTCTCGTGCCAAGCCGTCTGATGCCGGCGCAGCGCATAGTCGGACTGCGTCAGGTTCAGGCTCTTGAAGTTCCAATCGTTCGCTGTGGTTTCGGCACGGTTTCGGGCGGCCGAGAGCCAGCGTTGCCGGTCCTGCAACGTGCCCGCGCGGTAGATGCTGTCGATGTTCACCGGCCCTTGCGCCTCCTTCTCGAGCTTCAGCGAGTCTTGACGGTTTGGCGTATTGCCGATGCGATAGACGTTGCCCACGGCTTCGTTGTAATAGCTTCGCCCCACGCTGTCGTTGCGCTGAGAGATGGAGTCGATGCTGGCTTGCAGCATACGCATATCCTTGCTGTTCGACTGGTTGCTCATGATTCCTTCGTCCATCATATTGAAGTCGGAGTCAAACTCGATGATGGCATGTTTCTCCGAGAAAGCCTCGCGGCGGTAGGGCACGTTGCGCTGGTTCATGTTCTGCGACTTGAGGTTCTCAAACTGCTCTCCGCTGTAGAGGTGCAGGTAGAGATGCTGCTTGTCGGCCGTCATCTCCAGCCGTCCGGAGTCTGCCTTGATGACCTGGGCATTCTCGAACCCTTTGTCCAGGTTGTAGATGAGCACGTCGTAGAGCATACCCGTCTTTCGGTCCTTACGCTTCACGTAGAGGTTGTAGCCATCGATTTCGTCGTAGAACACCCCTTCCGGGATATCCACCTCGGGCGACTTCTGCTTCATGGAGAGCAGCAGGGTCCATAGCTTGCTCTGCGCCTTGGGACCAATGACGTTCTGGAAATAGAACGAGAGGCAGCAGACGAAGGCGATGAAGACAATCAGGGGCCGCATGATGTTGAGCAGCGAGATACCCGCCGCCTTCATGGCCAGCAGCTCGAAGCGCTCACCGAAGTTGCCGAAGGTGATGAGTGCCGCCAGCAGCACCGCCAGCGGTAGCGAGGCAGGCACCAACGTAAGGCCCGAGTAGAAGAAGAACTGGGCAAGCACGGTCATTTCCAGACCCTTGCCCACCAGTTCGTCCACGTATCTCCACAGAAATTGCATCATGAAGATGAAGAGACATATAAAGAATGTCCCCGTGAAGAGCAGACAGAAACTTTTCAGTATAAATATATCTAACTTTTTAATGCTCAACATGTTGTATTGCCACTATTCCAATGGAGCGACAAAGGTAGCACAAAATCGGGAGTTACGGAAATTTTTCCCCTCAAAGATTCCTAACAAGACAAAAGAATCCATCCGCCATCAGAAGCCGCAGGTTTGCCGCAGGGTCTTGACCGATTTATCCCATATCTCGCAGAGGTCGTCTTCGTCTTCGGGATAGCAGTAATCCGTCACCTCAAGCACAAAGTCGGTGGTCAGCTCGATGTACGACATCTTGAGTTCGAACTGTCCGCGACTGATGCCATCGTCCAGCCAGTGGAAGCGGATGAACGAATAGGCGCGCATGGCCCCCACCTCCGCCTTTCTGACCTCGGTCTTCCCCCAATGAAAGGTCACCCGCCTGCCGTCAGAATCAACCTTATCGGCAAACCACCCTTCAAGCCCCATGGGTGTACTGATGGCATTCCAAAGTATTGTTTTCGACGTTGCGTTAAGCGCATACTCCAAATGTATTTTTTGTTTGTCCATAGCCTATCATTTATTTGCGGGCCAAAGTATGGACTTTTTTCGACATGACCAAATTTTCGGGCAATAAAATTGAAACTTTTCTCATTTCTGTCTTTTTTTGATGAAAAATGCATTTTTTTTGCAGAAAATTTTGGAGGTATGAAAATAAGCCGTATCTTTGCACCCGAAATCAAAAAACGCCTGGCGGGATAGCTCAGCTGGTTAGAGCGCATGATTCATAATCATGAGGTCCCCGGTTCAATCCCGGGTCCCGCTACCACGAAGATTTTTCATTGACTGCTAAAGTGGCTTCCACACTTGGCGGTCTTTTTTTATTCCTCCAATCAAACTCTAATCAACCTCTAATGGGTCTGCAGATACATGTACTTGATCGTGATCTGTTGCGATCGTGATTAGTTGCGGTTTTCAAGCGAGGATGTGCACTAAAGGTTGCTGTCACTGGCGCGGTCAAATGTCAATGTCATTTTGGTCAAACTCGTTTTGCTAAAATGAAGAAAAAGTAATATATAAAGTAAATATATATAATATAAATATATATTATATATATTGAACTATACATACATTACTCGCAAACAAAAATGACCAAAATGACATTGACATTTTGACCGACAACAGGATGCCTGCAGTAAGAAAACGAGCGAATCATTGAAAGTTTTTACCAAATCATTTGGCTATGTAAGGAAAATGCCTTATCTTTGCAACGTCAACAAAGAGAAGGTGATTGCGCCCTGCAGAGGTTGCACGTGAAACCTCATGTGGCTGTAAGTGCAGTCAAAGGATGCAGCAAAAGCCCCTCATTCCACGAGCGAAGACAAGCCATCAGCCGCCCCCTGAGCTGGCAGCGCTTCAAGAATCGCGGCCATATAAAAATCATAACACGATGGCGAGAGAATCAAAGCTCCTTATACAATCATGGCAAAGTATCGTTTTGCATGGCATCGCCTGTAGGGGCAGACCTGCGTGTCCGCCCTGGGAACCGCAACCCTACATAATCAAGTGCATCTATCTGGGCAGACTTCTATCCGGACAGACACATAGGTCTGCCCCTACAGTGATATTAAAAAATTGACATTTACAGGGACAGAGGCCGCTTTCAACCAAATTGAAGAAGAACCAGTGAAACCAGGAAAAGAGAGCAGACATTCCGGACAAACACGAGGTGACGTACAAACCGTATGGGCATAAAAAAAGGAGTACCGCTGTACTCCAACCTTTGTTAACCTTAAATCTAATACTATGAAAAACACAATGCAAAGGTACGGCTTTTATCATTCCCCGCAAATTATCCAAACAAAAAAGCATGTTTTATAACATGATTTAAAGGTAAGACAACTTTATTAACGCCCAAAACACCAAAATGGAGAAAACAGGGTGTTCGTCAATATCGTTGAAGGCTTCTTTCCTTTGCTGTAGGGGCGGAATATTTTCCGCCCTGCATACCGCAACCGTGGGTGTATTCGGGCGGAAAATATTCCGCCCCTACAGACACTAAATTGCATTAGAACCAGAAAACATCAAGAGTTCATGAGAAAAACCGCAAGACTTCAACGCAGCAGGATGCGCTCACCGGCGTTCTTAGCCAGCAACATCTGTAGCCTCATCAGCTCGCCGCAACGGGCCATGATACGACCGCACTGCTCCTTGTCGGAAGCCACGGCAGGTTCCTGGAGCGTGCGCAGGTGCTGCTTGATCTCCTCACCCACAATAGCCAGCTTAAAGCTCATCATGATTTGAGGCACCAGCTCGTCCAGCCGCTCTTCGTCGGTGAGAATCTTCTGCGCTCGCGAATGATACTTGCTCAACTGATAGCGGTCGCTAAGCAGTTCGGCGCACACCTTGCTGATGGCTGTATCAAGATGATTGAGGAAATAATGCTCGGCCACAAAGCCCGGTTCTGCCTGATGCGCAGCTGCTTCACTCAGAATGCGACGATGAATCTCATTATGGAAAGAGAGTTCATCCTGTTGCAGTTCGCCGACGATATAGTCAATCACCGAAACCGGAGGCATTTCATTGCCCTCCTCATCGGTCATCCCCTCAAACATTTTCCTCTCCCCGTAGCGCACCACCAGCTGGATAAGCTGGCGCTCGTAGCGGTAAAACTCCGACTGCTCACGCTGCTGCACGCTGATGAGCGAATCGTGTGAAGCAGGGGCGACAGCAGCTTGATTATCAGAAGGCAGCGCAGACGCTCCGCCTTGATTCGCCGAGGCAAGAGGCGCTGTCAGCATACCCGACGGAGCCGGTTCACCACTCGCACTCCCCTCCCCCTGCAGCGTTTCTCCCGAAGGAGCAGCTTGCTGATGCTGTGCCTTGGCCGCCTCACGCTCCTTTTGCTCGGCATCCTGCTCAGCCTTCTTCTCCCTCCGCTTAGCCACCTCACTCACCAGCAGTCGGTTATCCACCCCAAGCATCTGCGAGCATTCACGGATATAGACATCGCGGTTGATGGCATCGGGTATGACGGCAATGCTCTGCACCACACTGCTAATCAGCACCATGCGGCGCTGAGGGTCATTACCCGCCTCATCCAGCAGCAAACCCGTCTTGAAGCGGATGAAATCCTGTTCGTGGTCGGCAATAAACTTGCGGAAATCCTCAGCGTTATGTTTACGCGCAAACGAGTCGGGGTCATCACCATCGGGCAAAAGACAAACCTTGATGTTCATACCCTCTTCCAGCAACATGTCTATGCCTCGCAAAGAGGCCTTGATACCTGCCGCATCACCATCGTAGAGCACGGTCATATTCTGCGTGAAGCGATGCACCATGCGAATCTGCCCATGCGTCAGCGCCGTACCCGACGAAGCCACTACGTTACATACCCCACTCTGGTGCATGGAGATGACATCGGTATAGCCCTCCACCAGGTAGCAACGGTCTTGCTTGACAATGTCCTGCTTTGCCTGGTAAACGCCATAAAGCTCGTTGCTCTTATGATAAATCTCCGATTCGGGAGAGTTGACATACTTGGCCGCCACACCTTTAGTGGCCGATGCAAGCACACGTCCTCCAAACGCCACCACCTTGCCACTCAAGGTATGTACAGGGAAGATGACGCGTCCCCAAAAGCGATCACGCAGGCTCCCGTCCTCCTTCTCATAGCAAAGACCCGTCTTCACCAGATATTCCCGCTTATACTCCTTTCGCAGCGCCTCGTCACACAAGCCATGCCCCGACTTGGGGCAGTAACCCAGCTGGAATTTCGCAATGATGTCATCACGGATTCCACGGCTGCGCAGGTAAGCCAGGCCCACGCTGCGTCCCTCCACCGATTCCAGCAGCGCTTTACAAAAGTAATCGCGAGCATACTGATTCAGCACGAACATACTGTCACGCTCACTTTGGGCCGCTTTCTCCTCTACCGTCAGTTCGCGCTCCTTGATGGGGATATTGTACTTCTTAGCCAGGTAGCGCAACGCATCGGCAAAGCCAATCTGCTCATGCTCCATAATAAAATGAACAGCATTGCCTCCCTTTCCACAAGCAAAACATTTACAAAGCCCCTTGGCCGGCGAAACGGAGAAGGAAGGGGTGGTATCGTCGTGAAACGGACAGAGGCCCACGTAATTCACCCCCCGTTTATGGAGGGTGACAAAGTCGGAAACCACCTCATAAATCTGGGCGGCATCCATGATACGGTCAACGGTAGCGCGATCAATCATCTTGCATCAGCCCCCCACATCATTTTGTTTCGCAGCGTATTGAAGAAATGATGGTCGAAGCGTTTCACCACACGCACGCAATAAGGTGCCTTGCGGATAAGGAGCTGCGTATCCTCGGACAACGACTCGCTTCGCCCATCCACAGAGACGAGGAAATTGTGACTTCGGCTCTCAATGCGCAGCGTAATCTCCGCATCATCGTCAATGACGAGCGGTCGCACATTGAGGCTGTGAGGAGCCACCGGTGTAACGGCAAAGGTGCGGCTGTGGGGCACGATGATCGGTCCTCCCACGCTCAAGGAGTAAGCCGTAGAGCCCGTGGGGGTTGCTACCACAAGGCCGTCTGCCTGATAGGTGGTAAGCAGTTCGCCATTAATCGCCGTATGGATGCTTATCATCGACGAAGAGTCGTGCTTGAGCACCGCTATCTCGTTGAGCCCAAACGGGTTCAGGTGGATGACTCCTGTCGGTGAAGCCACCTGCAACACACTGCGCTCCTCCACACGGAAGCGGCCATGCATAATCTCCTCCACCACCTGCTCCATCTCCTCAGGCAGCACATCGGCCAGAAAACCCAAGCGCCCCGTATTGATACCAAGAATCGGAATCTGCCTGTTGCCCACCTGCGTGGCAGCCTTCAGGAAGGTGCCGTCTCCTCCTAAACTGATGGCCATGTCGGCCTGCAGACACCCCTCTTCGAGGAGTGACACGGGAGGCAGACGGAAATGCTGCTCATCGGTCAGGAAGCGATAAAACTCGCTGTTCATGCAGATTTCCGCCCCACGACGCTGCAATAACTCACACAAGTGCAAGGCGTGTTGCGACTTTTTAGCTTGGTAAACGTTACCGAATAGGACAAATTTCATAGGCTATCACATCTTTCAGAATGCAAAGATGAGTTATTTTTCTCAGAAAACAATCAAGTTATTGCGATATTTTGTATTTTTGCCGCAAATAGCGAAAAAGAAATGACTAGATTAAGCGTTAATATTAATAAGGTAGCCACCCTTAGGAATGCCCGCGGAGGCAACGTACCCAATGTGGTAAAAGTGGCTTTGGATTGTGAAAAATTTGGTGCTGAGGGTATTACGGTACATCCCCGTCCCGACGAGCGGCACATCCGCCGCAGCGACGTGTTCGACCTACGCCCCCTGCTCACCACAGAGTTCAACATCGAAGGCTATCCTTCGCCCGAGTTCATCGACCTGGTAGTGAAGGTAAAGCCGCATCAGGTCACCCTGGTGCCCGACAGCCCCACGCAACTCACCTCGAACGCCGGATGGGACACCAAGGGCAACCTCGGCTTTCTGACCGAGATACTCGAGGTCTTCAAGGGAGCAGGCATCCGCACCTCTGTCTTCGTGGCTGCAGATGCCGAGGCCATTGAATATGCCGCCAAGGCAGGTGCCGACCGTGTGGAGCTCTACACCGAGCCTTACGCATCGGCCTACCCCCAAGACCGCGAAGCAGCCATCGCCCCCTTTGTCGAGGCGGCCAAGACGGCACGCAAGATGGGGCTTGGGCTTAATGCCGGCCATGACCTGAGCTTAGTGAACCTCCGCTTCTTCCACGAGCAGATACCCTGGTTGGACGAGGTATCCATCGGCCACGCCTTGATAAGCGATGCCCTCTACCTGGGATTGGAAAGAACGATTCACGAATATAAAAACTGTCTGATTTCACGAATATAAAAACTGTCTGATTTGATGATTACCCTGTACACGCTGCTACAAGCAGCTGCCGGAGCTGCCGCACAGGAGCTCCCCGTGCTGACCACCGGTGCGGAAAACAACGAGATGAACCTACTCGAAATGGCCTCGAAAGGAGGATGGATCATGGTGGTGCTCGCCATCCTGTCCATCGTTTGCTTCTACATACTCTTCGAGCGGAATTACGTCATCCGCAAAGCGGGTCAGGAAGACCCACTCTTCATGGAGCGTATCAAGGACTACATAGCCAGCGGTGAGACGAAAGCAGCCATTGGCTACTGCCGTGGCGTTCAGACCCCCTCCGCACGCATGATAGAGAAAGGCATCAGCCGCCTGGACAAACCCATCAGCGACATCCAGGCAGCCATCGAGAACGTGGGCAACATGGAGGTTGCCAAACTTGAGAAGGGGCTCACCATCATGGCTACCATCTCAAGCGGAGCACCCATGATTGGATTCCTAGGCACCGTCATCGGCATGGTACGCGCCTTCTGGAACATGTCCAATGCCGGCAACAACATCGACATCACCACCCTCTCCGGAGGTATCTATGAAGCCATGATTACCACCGTGGGCGGATTGATTGTAGGCATCATCGCCATGTTCTCCTACAACTATCTGGTTACGCTGATTGATGGCGTAATCAACAAGATGGAGGCCAAGACCATGGCGTTCATGGACCTGCTCTACGAACCGCAAGAGAAGAAATAGGAGGGCCTCAGGATGTTGAAACGCAGAGCCAAGATATCCCCCGCCTTCAGCATGGCATCGATGACCGACCTCATCTTCCTGCTGCTGATTTTCTTCATGATCACCTCGACCATGGTGTCGCCCAACGCCATCAAGGTACTGCTTCCGCAAGGCAAACAGCAGACCTCGGCCAAGCCACTGACCCGCGTCATCATCAACAAGGAGCTGCAGCTCTTTGTGGCCTTCGGCAACGACAAGGAGAAGCAAATCAGCATGGAGGAGCTCACCCCCTTCCTGCAGCAATGCGCACAGCAAGAGCCTGAGATGTACGTTGCCCTGTATGCTGACGAGTCGGTGCCCTACCGCGAGATAGTGAATGTGCTGAACATAGCCAACGAAAATAAATTCAAAATGGTACTGGCCACACGACCGCCTAGCAAATGAGTGAACGCAAGATTGACATCAAACGAAGAGGCAAGATGATGGGTTGGATAGGTGCCCTTGCCGTCCACCTGATGCTCATCATCGGCTTGTTGCTGGCAGGCTTTTCCATTCCCGAACCTGCCGAGGAGGGAGGTATGCCCGTACTGCTCGGACAGGTTCCTGAAGCCGGCGGCGAGAGTCAGCTTGTGCCCGTAGAGGTAGCCCCTGCTGCTGAACCTGCTGCTGAACCTGCTGCTGAGCCAGCTCCTTCTGTTCCTGACGACACCCCGCTGATTACGCAAGAAGAGGAAGAGAGCGCCCCCGTAAAGCCTACCCCAAAGCAAGAGAAGAAAAAGCCCACCCCCACACCTACGCCGCAGCCTTCGGCAGCCGAACGTGCAGAAGCCGAACGGAAACGTGCAGAAGCTGAGAAGAAACGCGTAGAAGCTGAGCGGAAACGCGTAGAGGAAGCGCGGAAACGTGCTGAGGCAGAGGCTGCCCGCAAAAAGCGAGAGGCAGAAGAGGCCACACGCAAGAAGGTGGCCGGAGCCTTCGGCAAAGGGGCGCAAATGGGCAATCAAGGCACCGGTAAAGGTGAAGGCCAGCAAGGTGCGCCCACAGGCAACAGCAACGAGGGAGCCTCGCAAGGCCTGGGTGGCTATGGCAGCTTCTCCCTGGAGGGACGCTCATTAGGCCCGGGTGGATTACCCAAACCGGCATACAACGTAGCCGATGAAGGAAAGGTGGTGGTGAGCATCGTAGTCACCCCCGATGGAGCGGTGGTCTCTACCTCGATTCACAAATCGACCAACACGGTCAACGCGGCCTTACGTAAAGCGGCAGAAGAAGCTGCACGCAAAGCCCGCTTCAACCGCATCGAGGGGAAGAGCAACCAAACTGGTACGATAACTTATTATTTTAATCTAAAATAGTTCCAATTAATCTAAATTAGTTCCAAGAGAGATGAAAAAAGTGTATGTATTTTTTGCAGATGGCTTTGAAGAGATTGAAGCCTTTGCCTCGGTTGACGTTCTCCGTCGAGCCGGATTCGACGTGACGATGGTATCTGTCATGGACAACGAGATAGTGAAAGGAGCGCATCAGATTTCGGTCTTTTGCGATAAGAACATCGAGAATTGCGATTTCTATGATGCTTCACTGCTGCTCCTCCCTGGCGGGATGCCCGGAGCACAAACGCTGGGTGAATGTGAGGACCTGAAGCGTGCCCTCCTCTCCGCCGCAGAGAAGGGAGTCACCCTGGCCGCCATCTGTGCCGCACCGATGGTGCTGGGTCAGCTAGGGCTGCTCAAAGGCAAGAAAGCCACCTGCTATCCTGGCTTCGAACAGTTCCTTGACGGAGCAGATTATACCGCCTCCATGGTAGAGCATGACGGCAACATCATCACAGGTAAGGGTCCTGCCGCAGCACTCCCCTTCGCTTTCGCCTTGGTAAAGCACCTGGCTGGCGAAGCCAAGGAGAAAGAGCTGAAGGAAGCGATGTGCTACAACCATTAAGCCGACCGGAGCATGAAGAGATACGCTGTGATCGTGGCTGGAGGCAAGGGATTGCGCATGGGCAGTGAGCTGCCCAAGCAATTCCTTTGCATCGGTGGGAAGCCCATCCTAATGCACACCCTGGAGGCCTTCCACCGTTTTGATGAGGCAATACAACTGATTCTGGTTCTGCCACGTGACCACCAACCGCTGTGGAAGAAGCTGTGTGAGGAGCATGCCTTCTCCCTCCCCTACCTGTTGGCTGACGGTGGGGAGACGCGCTTCCATTCGGTGAAAAACGGCTTGGCCCTGATTGCAGGGGAAGGCTTAGTAGCCATTCACGATGGGGTACGTCCCTTTGTAAGCAGCGCAGTACTGGAGCGTTGCTTCACCGCTGCAGCCACGCAACAAGCCGTCCTCCCGGCAATTCCCATCGTGGACACCGTGAGGGAGCTGACTACGGACGGTAGCCATACGGTGGATCGCAACGCCTACAAGTTGGTGCAAACGCCTCAGGTGTTTGATGTATCCCTGCTTAAGGCTGCCTACGAGCAGCCCTTTACCCCTTTCTTCACCGACGATGCCTCGGTAGTGGAAGCACTGGGAAAGCGCATCACCCTGGTGGAGGGCAACCGTGAGAACATCAAGATAACGACACCCTTCGACTTGAAAATTGCCGAAGCCCTGCTTGCCGATGTTTGAATTGGAGAAACGCGACATCAAGTATCTGAGTGGCGTGGGGCCCCAGCGGGCAGCCACTCTCAACAAGGAGCTGGGTATCTTCTCCATGCGCGACCTGTTGTCTTACTACCCTTATAAACACGTGGATCGCAGTCGCATCTATGCCATCAACGAGCTGGATGCCAACATGCCCTTCATCCAGATCAAGGGAGAGATTCTGAGCTTCGACCATGCAGGCGAAGGTCGGCAAACCCGACTGATAGCCCATTTCAGCGACGGCACGGGAATCATCGACCTCATCTGGTTCCAAGGTGTCAAGTCTGTGCAAAAGAGCCTGAAGGTTTTCAAGCCCTACATCGTGTTCGGGAGGCCTACGGTCTTCAACCAACGCCTCCAAGTGGCTCACCCCGAGATGGAGCCGGCAGAAGAGCTGCAACTCTCCTCCATCGGGCTCCGTCCATTCTACATGACCACCGAACGGATGAAGCGGATGAACCTCAACTCACACGCCATCGAGAAGATGATGCGGTTCGTGATTCAGCAGATCACGGAACCGCTACCCGAAACCCTCACCCCCGAGCTGATTGCCGAGAACCACCTGATGTCGCTCACGGATGCCATCAAGAACATCCATTTCCCGCAAAATGCCGAACTGCTCAGACGAGCTGAGCTACGCCTGAAGTTCGAGGAACTCTTCTACGTACAACTCAACATCCTTCACTACGCCCACGACCGTCAACGCCACTTCCGGGGATTCGTCTTCAACAGGATAGGGAGCATCTTCAACACCTTCTATCAGCAGAATCTCCCCTTTGAACTGACCGATGCACAAAAGCGCGTCATCCGCGAAATCCGCCGCGACATGTGCTCGGGCAAACAGATGAACCGGCTGCTGCAAGGCGACGTAGGAAGCGGTAAGACCCTTGTCGCCCTGATGAGCATGTTGATTGCCCTCGACAACCATTACCAGGCATGCCTCATGGCTCCCACAGAAATTCTTGCCAAACAGCACTTTGAGACAATCCGCTCGATGCTCTTCGGGATGGATGTGCGCGTAGAACTTCTCACCGGCTCCATCAAAGGGAAACAACGCAAAGCCATTCTCGAAGGGCTGCAACAGGGCGAGGTACAGCTGCTCATCGGCACCCATGCCGTCATCGAGGAGCAGGTTCAATTTGCCTCGCTAGGCTTCGTGGTCATCGACGAGCAACACCGCTTCGGAGTGGAACAACGCAGCAAGTTATGGAAGAAAAACCAGCAGCCTCCCCACGTCTTGGTCATGACAGCCACCCCCATCCCACGCACCCTGGCCATGACCATCTACGGCGACCTCGACGTATCCATCATCGACCAGCTCCCCCCCGGCCGCAAGCCCGTCACCACCATCCACCAACTGGAGAGCCGCCGGGAATCACTCTTCCAATCCATCCGACGTCAAATTGCCGAAGGGCGTCAGATATACTTCGTCTTTCCGCTCATCACCGAAAGTGAAAAGATTGACTTGAAAAACCTGGAAGAAGGCTACCTGCACATCTGCGAGGCCTTCCCTGATTGCACCGTATGCAAGGTTCACGGCAAGATGAAACCTGCTGAGAAAGAAGAACAAATGCAACAATTTGTCAATGGAACGGCGCAAATCATGGTGGCCACTACGGTGATTGAGGTGGGGGTCAACGTACCCAACGCCACGGTCATGGTGGTGGAGAATGCCGAGCGGTTCGGCCTTTCGCAACTTCATCAGCTCAGAGGTCGTGTAGGTCGAGGAGCCGACCAAAGCTACTGCATCCTGGTGACCAAACAAAAGCTCACCGAGGAGACGCGCAAACGCATCGACATCATGGTACGTACCAACGACGGCTTTGAAATCGCCGAAGCCGACCTGAAGCTGCGAGGACCTGGCGACCTGGAAGGGACACAACAAAGCGGCATGGCCTTCGACCTGAAAATTGCCAACCTGGCTCGCGATGGACAAATCATCCAACTGGCCAGGGAGGTGGCTCAGCGCATCATGGACAACGACCCCGATGGCACTTCACCCCGCAATGCCCTGCTTTGGAATCACCTGAAAACGATGCGCAACGGAATGACCAATTGGTCGGCCATCAGCTGAAATAAAGTGTTAATTAATTTGTTTTTCTTGATTTTATGTTGTAAAACATATTATCAGCAAAACAATATGTATCAATAAGTTGCGCCTTCATTTCATAAAGTTTGGAACTGATAGTATTAAAAAAAGTCAAGAGGAAGAACCCTTATAAAAGAAGAATAACTACCTTTGAGCGAAAATTTGAGCACAAATGATACAGCATTGGATTAAAATAGGCATGTTTTTCGTGGCAACCCTCTTGGTTGGAGCACAAGCTTCAGCTCAGGATTTGATTGCCCGACAGGCCCCCATAGACAGAAAACTGAAGAGCGTTGACTCCCTGGCGCTGCAAAAGCAGATCCGGGCAGAGCAGTCGCTTTATCCCGGGTTGGACATCTACCCCAACTGGACGAACGAACATGTGCAAGCCTATAAGGATGCCATCGTTCCTGAGAGCTACACCTTCGATTTGACCGGCTTCACCATGCCGACCACCAATACGAAAATCACCGATATCTACGGCTACCGCCCCCGTCGGCGCAGAATGCACTACGGCTTGGACATCAAGGTTTATGTGGGCGACACGATTCGCGCAGCTTTCGACGGCAAGGTGCGTATCGTCAAGAACCAAGGACGCCGAGGATATGGCAAGTACATCGTAATCAGGCACGACAATGGCTTGGAGACAGTTTACGGACACCTATCCAAGCAACTGGTTGATGAGAACCAGCTCGTGAAATCAGGTGAAGTGATCGGCCTCGGCGGCAATACCGGCCGCTCCACCGGCTCCCACCTCCACTTCGAGACACGCTTCCTCGGCATACCTATGGATCCTGCCTTGATGTTCGACTTCGAGAAGCAGGATATCCTGGCTGATGCCTACACCTTCTCCAAGGACAAGAAAATCAAAGGCAAGACAGCCGGACAGGTGGCGCAAGGCGAAGGATTATACTACAAAGTCAAGAAAGGCGACACGTTGGCACGCATTGCACGCAAGCAAGGCACCACTGTGGAGCAGCTCTGCAAGTTGAATCACATCAAGCGAACCACCGTATTGCGACTGGGTCAGGTGCTTCGCTGTTCATAAAAAAGAGTTGAAAAATCACCGATAGAGGGCACTTTAATATAATTTAGAGTGTCCTCTTTTCTTATATTCCCAAGAATCGCTAACTTTGCCGTCTATTTTATAGAAGTTATGAAAGAGACCAAACAACAATTCGAACAAATCATCGCCCTCTGCAGGGATTTGTTTGCCAAGAAACTGCACGACTACGGCCCTGCATGGCGCATCCTGCGTCCCTCCTCGGTGACCGACCAGCTGCTGATTAAGGCCAAGCGCATCCGTAGCATCGAAATCAAGGGAGTAGCGATGGTCAACGAAGGCATCCGCTCGGAGTTCATCGCCATTGTCAACTACGGTATCGTGGGGCTGATTCAGATAGAGAAAGGATTCGTTGACCGAGCCGACATGGACAACGACGAGGCAATGGCCCTCTACGATAAGTTTGCCAAGCAGGCACTGGAACTGATGCTCGCCAAGAATCACGACTACGACGAGGCCTGGCGCAGTATGCGCATCAGCTCCTACACCGACCTCATCCTGCAGAAGATCAACCGCACCAAGCAAATCGAGTCGCACCACGGGCAAACCCTGGTTAGCGAAGGTGTGGACGCGAACTATATGGATATGATCAACTATGCCGTTTTCGGATTGATAAAGATTGAGTTTGGAGAAGATTAACAGAAATATGATTGCCGGGGCAGGTCGCTACGCCTGCCGCTTCCTGCTGGGAGCTGTGCTGGTATTTTCCGGATTTGTCAAGGCGGTTGACCCTATGGGCACCTGCATCAAACTGGAAGAGTACCTCAAGGCCTTCGGCATGGCAAACATTTTCTATGACTGGGTTATCCTGTTGGCAGCCATCGCCTTGGCCGCCCTGGAGTTTGCCATCGGAGTCTATCTGACGATTGGCATCCGGCGCAAAGTGGCCTCCACCGTTGCCCTGATTCTGATGGGCATCATGACTCCACTCACCCTCTACCTCTGGATAGCCAACCCCGTGAGCGACTGCGGCTGTTTCGGCGATGCCCTGAAGCTGACCCATGCGGAGACCTTCTTCAAGAACCTCATCCTGCTGGCCATGGCGGTAGTTACCTTCCGATGGAAACGCCAGATGAGACGACTGATTACCCCCAAATCCGACTGGCTTATCTCGATGTACACCATGCTGTTTGGCTTGATGCTCTCTGCCTACTGCTTGCGTAATCTACCCATCATCGACTTCCGCCCCTACCGCATCGGCGTCAACATCCCCCAGGCGATGTCCATCCCTGCAGGCGCACCCACCGACGTGTGGGAGCACCGGTTCGTCATGGAAAAAGAGGGCGTGAAGCGCACCTTCACCCTGGAGAATTATCCCGACTCCACATGGACCCATGTCTCCACCGAGTCGGTGCTCCTGAAGAAGGGCTTTCAACCGGCCATCCACGACTTCAGCATGGAGCGCATGGACGATGGCGAGGAGATAACCGACAGCCTCCTTGCCGTCACAGGATACACGTTTCTGCTGATTATGCCCCACGTAGAGACGGCCGACGACAGCAACATCGACCTGATTAACGAAATCTATGACTACTGCGTAGAGCACCAGTATGGTTTCCTCGCCTTGACCGCCTCATCCAAAGAGGAGGTGGAGCTATGGTGTGAGCGCACCGGCGGTGAATATCCGTTCGCGCTGATGGATGACGTGACCCTCAAGACCATGATTCGCTCGAATCCGGGGCTGATTTTGCTCAAGGATGGTACGGTTTACAACAAATGGAGCAACTCCTCCCTGCCTGACGAATATGTGCTCACCGACCGTCTGGAGCATATTCCCCTGGGAGAACTTCAGGCGAGGGACAACCAGCGAACCATGACCTACGTGCTGCTATGGTACATGATTCCCCTGTTGCTTATCATGGCCATAGACATCCTCTGGATTCGCAAGCGCAAGCCAAAGGCCAACGCAGCAGCAAAGGAAGAGAAAAAAAATGAATGAGACAGATACAATTCAATGAATTATTAACCCTTTAATGATTAAATGAAATGAGAAAGAAC
>JBJEKS010000074.1:17973-21613 GCA_051878755.1 Bacteroides sp.
GATACAATTCAATGAATTATTAACCCTTTAATGATTAAATGAAATGAGAAAGAACATTGTTGCAGGAAACTGGAAAATGAACAAGACCCTCCAGGAGGGTATTGAACTGGCAAAAGAGTTGAACGAGGCATTGGCAGCTGACAAGCCCAATTGCGACGTCATCATCTGCACACCCTTCATCCACTTGGCTTCTGTTACTCCGCTGGTAGATGCTGAGGTGATTGGTGTTGGTGCTGAAAACTGCGCCGACAAGGTATCGGGTGCTTACACTGGTGAAGTATCTGCCGCTATGGTAGCTTCTACGGGTGCCAAGTACGTCATCCTGGGTCACTCAGAGCGTCGTGCTTACTACCACGAGACCGTTGAAATCCTGGAAGAGAAGGTGAAGCTGGCTCTGGCCAATGGCTTGACCCCCATCTTCTGCATCGGCGAGGTGCTCGAAGAGCGCGAAGCTGGCAAGCAGAATGAGGTAGTTGCCGCTCAGCTGGCTTCTGTATTCTCACTCTCTGCCGAGGACTTCAGCAAGATCATCCTGGCTTACGAACCCGTATGGGCCATCGGTACCGGCAAGACCGCTACTCCCGCTCAGGCTCAGGAGATTCACGCCTTCATCCGCTCGGCTGTAGCTGAGAAGTATGGCAAGGAAGTAGCTGACAACTGCTCTATCCTCTACGGTGGCAGCTGCAAGCCTTCTAACGCTAAGGAGCTGTTCGCTAACCCCGACGTGGATGGCGGCCTCATTGGTGGTGCTGCACTGAAAGTTGCTGACTTCAAGGGCATCATCGACGCATTCAAATAATTGAAATCTTGTTAAGGAACAAACTGGCGGATGACATACCATCCGTCAGTTTGTACCTTTCTTCATCATCCATCAACACCATCCCCCTTATGAAACAAATTTGGTTCTGGATTGTATGTCTTGCCTGCATCTCCCCTGCCGCGATGGCTCAGAAGGACATCGTGAAAAGCCTGGAGAGCGATGTAGCCGGCCAGGGTAAGGTCAGCATCCATCAGGATGCACGCATCGCAGCCCTGATAGGTTCACATGCCGGCAATGCCACACTCTCCACCTCAGCCGACGGATTGCAACGCATCCTGAAGACCACCGGTTACCGCGTACAGGTCTATGCCGGCAACAACACCCGCGCCGCCAAGCAAGCCGCACAGCAGCAGGCGCAGAAGGTGAAGGAGCTCTTCCCCGAGCTGACCGTCTATGCCACCTTCGCCCCACCCCGCTGGCTCTGTCGCGTAGGCGACTACCGCAGCATCGAGGAGGCCGATGCCATCATGCGCAAGCTGCGCAGCTCCGGCCAGTTCAAGGAGGCCTCTATCGTGCGCGACCAAATCATTATCCCACTCTGATCATTATCCCACTCTAAGAAAACAACCATTCACACCCCATCAATCATGCTAGGAAAAGAAGAGATACAATCACCAGCCCTCGACGAGCTCAAGGAACATTACCAACGCATCCTCACCCTGCTGGGCGAAGACCCTACACGCGAAGGGCTCCTCAAGACCCCTGAACGGGTGGCCAAAGCCATGCTTCAACTGACCAGAGGTTACTCCATGGATCCCCATGAGGTGCTCCGCTCAGCCAAGTTCAAGGAGGAGTACAGCCAGATGGTCATCGTGAAGGACATCGACTTCTTTTCCCTCTGCGAACACCACATGCTCCCCTTCTACGGCAAGGCGCACGTGGCTTACATCCCCAACGGCTACATCACAGGCCTCAGCAAGATTGCCCGCGTGGTGGACATTTTCTCCCACCGCCTGCAGGTGCAGGAGCGGATGACGCTGCAAATCAAGGAGTGCATCCAGGAGACGCTCAACCCACTGGG
The DNA here is from genome assembly GCA_051878755.1 of Bacteroides sp. Classification (GTDB taxonomy): domain Bacteria; phylum Bacteroidota; class Bacteroidia; order Bacteroidales; family Bacteroidaceae; genus Bacteroides. Next base: position 19,815 of record JBJEKS010000074.1, read on the forward strand.
TGTCATGGTGGTAGTCGAAGCCAAGCACATGTGTATGCAGATGCGCGGCGTGGAGAAGCAGAACTCCATCACCACCACCAGCGACTTCACCGGCGCTTTTAACCAAGCCAAGACACGTGAAGAGTTTATGAACCTCATCAAGCAACACTAAACAAACAAAGCATAAAAGAATGAACATTTCTTCCATTTCCGTGCGCAGCTTGCTCCTGTTGGGGACAACACTGCTTTTCCACTTTACGGCCTCTGCACAAGGCGATGCCGTCAAACGCATCATCGCCGAGGGGCAGCAAAATAACCGCGTCATGGAGCACCTCGACGTGCTGACTAATCGCTTTGGCGGACGACCCATCGGCTCGGATGCCTACGACAATGCGGCCGCCTGGATGCTCGACCAATACAAGCAATGGGGCATCGAAGCCCACCTGGAAGAGGCGGGCGAACTGCCCGTAGGCTTCAACCGTGGAGGTTGGTGGGGACGACTGATTGGAGGCGACAAGGAGATGACCCTCCACTTTGTCACCCCGTCGTACACCTCGGGCACCAAAGGCATCCAGCGAGGCCACGTGCTGATTGAACCTAAGACGGAAGATGAGCTGAACCGCATGAAGCACAAGCTCAAAGGGGCCTGGGTGCTGGTGAGCGGACAAAACAGCGGATGGCCCATCGGCCACACAGCAGCTGCCGACTCCATCCGTCAGCATATCAAGCAGGAGAACCAGAAAATCATGGCCGTCAACGACTCGTTGCGCCGCGAATCGTGGGAGAAGCGCACCGCCTACAAGCCGCAACCCTTGAAGGAGTACCCCGGCTTGTTTTATAAAGAGATGGTTGACGCCGGTGTGTTGGGCTTTATCCAGCGGGCATCGGTGCCCCTGCGTGCCCTCTACGACCGCCCCATGTTGGCCGAAGCCGGGTGCAACTTCTACAACCTCCCCCAGGTGGCCGACATCAAGCTCGACGAGCATCAGTTTGATGAAATCTATCAGATGGCCAAGGAGCGCCGCGACTTCTGGCTGGAGTTTGACATCCGCAACTACTTCAAGCTAGGTCCCGTGAAGTACCACAACGTCGTGGCCAGCATCAAGGGAAGCAAGTACCCCGATGAATACGTAATCGTGAGCGGTCACCTCGACTCCTACGATGTAGGTACGGGTGCCGTGGATTGCGGCACGGGCATCGGCCCCATGATGGAAGCCGCACGCCTGATTGCCCAGAGTGGTGCGAAGCCCAAGCGCACCATCCTCTTCGTGGCCTTTGCCGGCGAGGAGTTTGGCTTGCTGGGCGCACAAGCCTTCGCCAAGACCCACGCCAAAGAGCTGGATAAGATATCCAACCTCTTCAACCGCGACGGAGGTCCTACGCCTGCCGTGGGCATCCGCGTACCCCAAGCCATGTACGATGACTTCAAGTCGGTATGTGAGGTGCTGGAGACGCTCAACCCCGAGATTCCCTTCAAGGTCGAGGTGGCTCAACCCCGCCGCAAACCCACGCAGCTGGGAGGCACCGATGCCAGCGTGTTCGCCATGAAGGGCATCCCCACCCTCAACTTCACGGAGAGGGACATCAAGGGCTACAACTTCAGCTACGAGGAAATCTGGCACACCGAGCGCGACATCTTCAACAAGGAGATTCCCGAATACCAGGAGCATACGGCCATCGTGACCGCCGTAGTAGCCCTTGGCATCGCCAACCTCAACCACCAGCTCTCGCGCGAAGGGTTGTATAAAGAAGATTAGGATGCAGCAGGCATGGGGTCATATCGACGTGAACGCCTTCGCCTTTCCTGTAGGATTGGCGAT
>JBJEKS010000075.1:0-3748 GCA_051878755.1 Bacteroides sp.
GGGCCGCTGTGAGCATTTCGAAATCAACGCCTACAAGAAGCATTGCCTGATGAATGGTCTGGATGACATCGACTTCCTGGTAGAAAACAAATCGCGCATTGAAGCCTACGAATCTATGGCACGCAGATGACACCTGTTGAATCTGTGTCATCAGTGTGCCATGCTAACAAGTAGAGTATGAAAAGTAATCAACCGCAAATAGAGATAATGGATACCACCCTGCGGGATGGGGAACAGACCAGTGGGGTGTCGTTTGTGCCGCATGAGAAGCTTATGATAGCCCGACTGCTGCTTGAGGAGCTGAAGGTGGACCGTGTGGAGGTGGCCTCGGCACGGGTGTCGGAAGGGGAGTTTGAGGCGGTAAGCAGCATCTGCCGCTGGGCTAGTCAGCATGGCTACCTGGAGAGGGTGGAGGTGCTGGGATTTGTTGATGACGGCAAGTCGCTCCAATGGATTCATGATGCCGGAGGTAAAGTCATCAATCTCTTGACCAAAGGCTCGTATCGCCATTGCACTCAGCAACTTAAGAAAACACCAGAACAGCATCTCAACGATGTCAGAGCAAATGTACGTATGGCCCTCGAAATGGGATTCAGCGTGAATGTCTATCTGGAGGACTGGAGCAACGGCATGAAGGATTCGCCCGACTATGTCTTCCAGCTGATGGATGGCCTGCAGGGCATCGGCATCAGCCGCATCATGTTGCCCGATACGTTGGGTGTGCTCAACCCTTTGCAGCTCATCAGCTACATGCGCAAGATGGTGAAGCGCTATCCTGACGTGCATTTCGATTTCCATGCCCACAACGACTACGACCTGGCCGTGAGCAATGTGCTAGCTGCCGTGTTGAGCGGATGCAAGGGACTTCATACGGCCATCAACGGATTGGGCGAACGGGCCGGTAATGCGCCGTTGGCCAGTGTGCAGGCTATCCTGAAGGACCATTTCCATGCTCAGACCCACATCAACGAGGAGAAACTCAACGAGGTGAGTCACCTGGTGGAGAGCTACAGCGGCATCGCCATTCCGCCCAACAAGCCTATCGTGGGGAGCAGTGTGTTCACGCAAGTGGCCGGTGTCCATGCGGATGGGGACAACAAGAATAACCTGTACTGCAACGACCTCTTGCCCGAGCGCTTTGGCCGCAAGCGCGAATATGCGCTGGGTAAGGCCAGTGGCAAGGCCAATATCCGCAAGAACCTGGAGGAGCTGGGGCTGCAGCTGAGTGAGGAGGCGATGAAGAAGGTGACCGAGCGCATCATCGAACTGGGTGACAAGAAGGAGCTGGTGACGCAGGAGGACCTGCCTTACATCGTGAGCGACGTGCTGAAGCATGCCACCATCGATGAGAAGGTGAAGCTGCTGAGCTATATGGTGAGCACGGCTTACGGCTTGAAGCCCATGGCTTGCGTACGGTTGGAGGTGAACGGACAGGTGTATGAGGAGAATGCTGCCGGCGACGGTCAGTATGATGCCTTCGTGCGGGCCATCCGTCACATCTATCGCGACAAGCTGGGCCGAAAGTTCCCTTGGTTGTCCAACTACAACGTCTCCATTCCCCCCGGTGGACGGACCGATGCCTTGGTGCAGACCACCATAGAATGGACCTTTGAGGGGAAGAACTACCGCACTCATGCCCTCGATGCTGACCAGACCGAGGCGGCCATGAAGGCCACCATCAAGCTGCTCAACCTGATTGAGTCGAGCTATGCGCCATCCGAATAATCAGTATTTTTCCTCCCAATCGTTGGCGCATTGAGTGGAAATAGCTAATTTTGTAGCCAAAATAAAGAAACAACAACTAAATAAAAAATAAAACAAACATCATGGACTTTAAAATAGCCGTGTTGGCCGGTGACGGTATCGGCCCCGAAATATCTGCCGTAGGTGTAGATGTAATGACCGCCGTATGTGAGAAGTTTGGACATAAGGTGAGCTACCAGCACGCCATCTGTGGCGCTCATGCCATTGATGAGGTGGGCGACCCCTTCCCCGAGGCTACCTTTGAAGCGTGCAAGCAGGCAGATGCCGTGCTCTTCTCAGCTGTAGGTGACCCGAAGTTTGACAACAATCCCACGGCCAAGGTGCGTCCCGAGCAGGGTCTGCTGGCCATGCGCAAGAAGCTGGGCCTCTTTGCCAACATCCGTCCCGTACAGACCTTCAAATGCCTGCTCCACAAGTCGCCCCTGCGTGCTGAGCTGGTGGATGGAGCCGACTTCCTCTGCATCCGCGAACTCACCGGAGGCATGTACTTCGGCGAGAAGTATCAAGACAATGACAAGGCCTACGATACGAACATGTACACCCGTCCCGAGATTGAGCGCATCCTGAAGGTGGGCTTCGAATACGCCATGAAGCGCAACAAGCACCTGACCGTAGTAGATAAGGCCAACGTACTGGCCAGCAGTCGTCTGTGGCGTCAGATTGCCCAGGAGATGGCTCCCCAATATCCCGAGGTGAAGACCGACTACATGTACGTGGATAATGCCGCCATGCGTATGATTCAGGAGCCTAAGTTCTTCGACGTGATGGTGACGGAGAATACCTTTGGCGATATCCTGACCGACGAGGGCTCCTGCATCAGTGGCTCGATGGGCCTGCTGCCTTCAGCCTCTACGGGTGAGAGCACGCCGGTGTTCGAACCGATCCACGGCTCTTGGCCTCAGGCTAAGGGACTGAACATTGCCAACCCCTTGGCACAGATTCTCTCCGTAGCCATGCTCTTCGAGTACTTTGACCTCAAGGCCGAGGGTGCCCTGGTGCGTCAGGCTGTGGATGCCTCGCTCGATGCCAATGTGCGTACCCCTGAGATTCAGGTGGAGGGCGGAGCAAAGTACGGCACCAAGGAGGTCGGTGCATGGATTGTGGATTACATCCGCAAGGCCTGACCTGCCCTTACCCTTTGAGAAACCTTATAATTGACCATGAAACGCTTGCTTGCTGCCCTTTGCATCGTTAGCATAATCCTCATGGGATTTACTCCCGCGAGTGCCCGGTCTTTGCTTCCTTTTCAGAAGAAGAGTGAGGCAGAGGCCGTGCGTGCTTCGTGGAGGCAGATGAGTGAGGAGGAGCTGCTCGATTGCCTGGACTGCATTGTGGCCCACAGAGCCCCTTTCATTCAGTCGCGACAGCAGGTCATTGATAGCTTGGAGCTTCAGCTGCGTGAGGCGAGCGCCAACGACAGCTTATGCTATCTCGTAGCAACAGAGCTGCTGTATGCCCATATAGGGTTCAGTACCCGTGAGTTGCTTCGGTATGCCAGGTTAGGCAAGACGCTGGCTGATAAAGTGGCTAATCCACGCTGGCAGCAGCAAGCCGCTATTCATCTGGCAAGGGCGTTGATCCAAGATGGACAATATGAGCAAGCTGCGCAATGGCTCTCTCCATTGATGGGGGTGGTCTATGCCGAGAATCTGCGGGATTACTATGACACGAGCATCGAACTCTATGGCTGGAAGAGTGAATGCTCCTCTTCCGAGCAGGACAGGCGACGCTTTTCTCTCAAGTCACAGACTTATCGTGATTCCTTGCTGATGGTCGAGACCGATTCGGTATGGCGTGTTCATCAAGGTAGCCTGTTGATGGCTGCTGACTCCTCGCATATCCGTCAATCCCTCTGCAAGGAGCGTGAGGTGCTGGATGCCCTACCACCCAACCATCCCCACATCCGGCACCTGACATTCTCCATTGCCTATCTCTATGAAAGCCTGGGGCAAGCGGACTCATCCAGATACTATTCTGCGGTCTC
>JBJEKS010000076.1:0-3748 GCA_051878755.1 Bacteroides sp.
ATAGCGATGATTTCCAGTTTCGGAGCCTCGTAATGTAATTTCTTTGTTCCCATATTATTTTGAATTTTACGTATTTTCCGAGGCCAAAGGTATGCAATTAACCTCAGAAAAAATAGGGTGAAAGAGACAACAAGTAGGTCTGAAGAGACAAAATCATCGGTGAATAGGGCATTCCCCCCTTAGACTTTGGCAAACAGGTCATCCGACGTCACCTCTTTATCCACCATATTGCTCTGCGAGGCATTGGCTACTCCATAGGTCGTGATGAAGGTGGAGATAAGCGCTTTGCGCGTCTTGGTCTTCTCCTTGAAGAGCTGGATACGTTGACGTATTCTACCCTCGTATTCAGAAGTAATAGAGTAACTGCCTATGCTGAATTTGATTTCGCAGAGGTTGATACTCTGGTCGCCACGGTCGATGACAAGGTCTATCTGCGCCCCACGTTCATGCTCCAAAGCCGTTTTACCAGGCACATACCTCCACGACGAAGCGCTGGTAGAGATACCCGATATGCCTAACTTTTGGCGAATCTGAGGTAAGTGGGTGAGGCAAATCAGCTCAAAAGCTGTACCTTGCCAGGCCTCTACCGAACGTGAATTGTAGTTGTGAAGCCACCACTCTTCGTCCTTGGAATCGGAAGAAGCAATGAACTTGAGATAAAACAGCGTGTAGAAATCCACTAAACGGTAGATGGTGCCCTTCACCTTGTTGCCGAACTGCGAATAAGAGATGATGAAGTCGCAACGCTCCAGGTTCTTCAATACCGTGGTCAGCCGGCTTCCCTCTATGCCCGAAGCCTTCTGAATCTCTGCATAGGTCATGCCTTCCTTATGTCCGTAGAGCAGGTTGACCACTTCAAGATACTTGCCTGCATTGCTGAAAATGGCGGTATAGAGTTCTTGAAACTCCGTCATCATCTCGCTGTTTTTGCGAAAAAACAGGTAATTGATGTTGTTGACCAGCGACTTGCCTGCATCAAGCAGGCTGAGGTAGAAGGGAATGCCTCCCATTGTCATGTAGAGTTGCAGAATCTGGTAGCGGTTCCACTTGATGCCTCTGCTCAGTAGGTACTCTTCGGTTTCACAGAGGGTAAAGGGGCGCACGTAGATATTGTTCGTGATGCGGGCATGGAGTCCTCCGGGGTTTTCCACCAGTTTATCCATCATCCATGACGACGCTGAGCCGCTGGCTACAAAGAGAATATCCTGTCTGCGTGCTCCCCAAGCATTCCAGAAGCCCTCCAATGCTTCTACAAATTCCGACTGAGGGGTATCAATCCAAGGCATCTCGTCGATGAAGACCACCTTTTTGCGCCCCTCATCCAATGATTCCAGGTACTCCTCAAGTGCATCAAAAGCCTCTGTCCAGTCCTGGAATTTCGGCTGTTTATCCATTGTTGCAGCCTTCTTCAATGCTTTGGCAAAAGCACGAAGCTGCTTCTCTTTCGTTGTATTATTACGGCCTACAAATGAGAAATCATACTGACCATCAAAGAAACAATCCACAAGAAAGGTCTTGCCTACACGTCGGCGACCGTAAACAATGACAAACTCCGAACGGTCAGACTCCATGCATCGACGCAGTTCTGCCATTTCTGCTTCTCTACCGATAATCCTTCGTACCATAGCGATTAACCTGTTAGTGATGTGGAGGCAAAGTTAAGAGAAAAAACCGAAATATCGGAGCTTTTTGTACTAAATCTCACTTTTTTACCCCGATTTAGTACAAAAAGCTCTGGTTTTTTACTACCCCGCCCAGTCTTCGCGGTCGAGGTTGCGGTAGCCGATGGCTTCGGCCAGGTGGTGCGACTGGATTTGCTCGCTGCCCTCCAAGTCGGCTATGGTGCGGGAGACTTTGAGGATGCGGTCGTAGGCACGGGCGGAGAGATTGAGGCGGTTCATGGCGGTCTTAAGCAGCTGCAGTCCTCGTTCGTCGGGTTGGGCAAACTGGCGGAGCAACTTGCTGTTCATCTGGGCATTGCAATGTACCCCGGGAACACCTGCATAACGTTGCTCCTGGATCTGACGCGCACGGATGACCCGCTCGCGGATGACGGCACTCGGCTCACCGGGCTTCAGCTCAGCCATCTTCTCAAAAGGTACTGGGATGACTTCTATCTGTAAATCAATACGGTCGAGCAAAGGACCGGAGATGCGGTTGAGGTACTTCTGCACCTGGCCAGGAGTGCAGACGCAAGCTTTAGTGGGGTGGGTATAATAACCGCAAGGACAGGGATTCATCGAAGCTACCAGCATGAAGTTGGCTGGATATTCCACGTTGAAACGGATGCGTGAAACGCTGATTTTGCGGTCCTCAAGCGGTTGGCGTAGCACTTCGAGCACTTGGCGTTGGAACTCGGGCAGCTCGTCGAGGTAGAGGATGCCATTGTGTGCAAGGCTGATTTCTCCCGGCTGTGGGTAACTTCCTCCACCCGTCATGGCCACCATCGAGATGGTGTGGTGGGGCGAGCGGAAGGGGCGCACGGAGATTAAGCCTCCTTCGCCACTCAGCTTACCAGCCACGGAGTGTATTTTCGTGGTTTCCAGGCTTTCGGCCAGAGAGAGTGGGGGAAGGATGGAGGGAAGGCGCTTAGCCAGCATCGACTTTCCACTACCTGGAGCACCTATCAGGAGGATGTTGTGGCTACCTGCTGCGGCCACTTCGAGGGCACGTTTCACGTTCTCCTGTCCTTTTACTTCATCAAAATCGAAATCGAACGAGCTCTGGTGGGCATAAAATTCCTCGCGGGTATTGACCACGGTGGGCTCCAGGGTGATTTCGTCATTGAAAAAACGGAGTACCTCCTTCAGGTTGTTGGCTCCATAGACCGTCAGTTTATTGACCACCGCTGCTTCGCGGGCATTGGCAGCTGGCACAATCAGCCCCTCAAATCCCAGTTCACGCGCCTTGATGGCCATGGGCAGCACCCCCTTGATGGGTTGGAGTGTACCGTCAAGGCTCAGCTCACCCATCAGCATGAAGCGAGGCAATTTGTCCGCTTTAATCTTCTCGGCTGCAGCCATGATGCCGATAGCCAAGGGGAGATCATAGGCTGCTCCCTCCTTCTTGATGTCAGCTGGAGCCATGTTGATTATCAGATTGGTAGTAGGCATCTTGTAGCCACTGACTTGCAGGGCAGAGATGATGCGCTGGTGACTCTCCTTGACGGCATTGTCGGGCAGGCCCACCAGGTAGAACATGCATCCCAGGGTGCTGTTTACTTCGATTGTTATCAACAGGGGGTCGATGCCTTGAATGGCTGCACCAAAGACTTTTACTAACATGGGATTGAGATATAAGGAGGTGAATGAAAAGGGGTTACTACTTAGCTAGCTGAAGGGTATCTGCTACCACTTCGGGTGTAACGTTGCGTCCGATGATGGTACCTTTGGGATTGATGAAGACATTAGAGGGCAGGGCCTGAATATGGTAAAGTCCGATTGTCTTTGAGCTCCATCCATCCTGGTCATAACCTTGATCCCACGTCAGTGAATCCTCCTTGATGGCATCAGCCCAATCGGTTCGGTTACCGTCGAGCGAGAAGCCAATCAGGGTAAACTGCTTCTTATTCTTCTCCTTTTTCTCTTTCTTCTGCTTTTGGATTTCTTTGTAGAGCGTACGCCATTGCTTGTTGGCTTTTCGGCTGGGTTCGTCCCATGAGGCCCAGAAGTGAACCAGGAGGTATTGGTCGCGGTAGTCATTCTTGTTGATGCGTTTTTTGGAGAACCCAGGCAGTGAGAAGTAGGGA
>JBJEKS010000077.1:0-21497 GCA_051878755.1 Bacteroides sp.
CTTATCACTCGGCTTGCGGCGTGCCACAATCTCGTAGAGCAAGAAGAGCACGTGGCCACCATCGAGTGCCGGGATAGGCAGGATATTCATGAAGGCCAGGATAATGCTGAGGAAGGCCGTCATGTACCAGAACTGATGCCAATCCCATGTAGCAGGGAAGATGCTGCCAATCGTTCCGAAGCCGCCCAGCTGCTTGGCTCCCTCTTTGGAGAAGAGGTACTTCATCTGACCCACATAGCCCTTCAAGGTGTTCACACCAAGGGCAATGCCAGCAGGGAAAGAGGCGAAGAAGCCGTACTCTTTGTTCACCACGGGGAAGAGTCGTTTGCTGTCGGTCACAGCATATGCCCCCATGGTATAGGTGGAATCGAGTTGTAATGTCAGCAGTTTCTCCTTACCTTGACGATAGATGGTGAGCTCTACCAGGCGGTTGGCTTGGATGAGTGAGTCGCCCTGCAGGCTGGCCTCTGCCTCACGACGGGCAGCCAACGCTTCGCGGAAGTCGTAGAAGGCCATCGAAACGCCATTCAGCTTGGTTATACTGTCGCCCACCTGCAGTCCAGCCAAGGCAGCCGGTCGTCCAGCAGCCAGGCTATCCACCACATAAGGCATACGGAAGGTGGCAAATCGCACACTGTCTGTGAGCAATCCGTCCATCATCCCTTCAGGGATATAGACCGAGGTCTCCACACCATCACGCAGCACCGTTACCTGACGGGCATCTACTACGGCCGAGAGCAAGTCGCCACCCAGGCGCTCAAACGGCACACCGTCTGCAGAGAGCAGGATATCGCCATCGCGGAATCCCACCTGATGGGCCGTCTCATTGAAATCCATGCCGAGTGGTGCCTTGTTGACGGGGATGTACTCATCTCCCCAGGCAAAGAGAATCATGGAGTAGATGAACAGGGCCAGGAGGAAGTTGAAGAGCACACCGCCTATCATGATAAAGAGGCGTTGCCAGGCAGGTTTTGCGCGGAACTCCCACGGCTGCATGGGTTGCTTCATCTGCTCCAGGTCCATGGATTCGTCTATCATTCCGGCAATCTTCACGTAGCCACCCAGCGGGAGCCAGCCGATACCATACTCCGTCTCACTGTTGCGTGGGCGGAACTTGAAGAGGGTAAACCACGGGTCGAAGAAGAGGCAGAACTTCTCCACGCGCGTTTTGAACAGGCGGGCGAAGAGAAAGTGTCCTCCTTCGTGAATAAGAACGAGCAACGAGAGGCTCATCACAAGCTGCAGTGCTCGAATCCAAAATGTTTCCATTGTGCTATGTTTTGTTTTTTAATTAATAATTCCTATTTATCGGGTAGCAATCAGTTCCGCAGTGATGCGGCGGGTCTCGCAATCGGTCTGTACGTAGTCCTCGTAGGTGGGTTTGGCAATGAAGGGCATCCGTTCCATGGCTTGCTCGATGACATCACTCATGGCCAGGAATCCGATGCGGTCGTGCAGGAAAGCATCTACGGCCACCTCATTGGCAGCATTGACGATACAGGGCATGTTGCCCCCACGATGCAGTGCGTCGTAGGCCAGGGCCAGGTTGCGGAAGCGCTCCACGTCGGGTTGCTCGAAGGTCAGCGTGTGGCATTGTCTCCAGTCAATACGGGGGAAGGAGGCCTGCTTCCGCTCGGGATAGGAGAAAGCATACTGGATGGGTAGTCGCATGTCGGGCATGCCCAGTTGAGCCTTGATGGCTCCATCGGCAAACTGCACCATGCTGTGTACGATACTCTGCGGATGAACCACCACCTCAATCTGCTCCGGCTTGACGCCAAACAGCCATTTGGCCTCCATCACCTCAAAGCCCTTGTTCATCATCGAAGCCGAATCGATGGTAATCTTGGCTCCCATGCTCCAGTTGGGATGTTTCAAGGCCTGCTCCTTGGTGACATGGGCCAGCTGTTCACGGGTGAATGTGCGGAAGGGACCACCAGAAGCGGTGAGAATGACCTTCTCAATGGCATTGTCACCCTCGCCAGCCAGACACTGGAAGACGGCCGAGTGTTCGGAATCGACGGGTAGGATAGGAGTGCGGTTGACATGGGCCAGTTCATTGATCAGCTCACCGGCTACCACCAGCGTCTCTTTGTTGGCCAGGGCAATCGGCTTATGCGCCTTGATGGCTGCGATGGTGGGTTGCAGCCCGGCATAACCCACCATGGCTGTAAGCACCATATCGACCTGTTGGTCGGTCACCACCTCGCAGAGCGCTTCGCGTCCGGCATACACCTTGATGGGCAGGTCGGCCAGTGCTTCCTTCAGTTGTCCGTATTTCTCTTCGTTGGCAATGACCACCGCTTCGGGTTGAAACTTACGGGCTTGCTCAATGAGCAGGTCAACCCGGTTGTTGGCAGTCAGAACGTAGGCTTCGTAAAGGTCGGGATGTTCCTCAATGACCTGTAAGGCCTGTGTGCCGATGCTCCCCGTGGAGCCTAATATTGCAATCTGTTTTTTCATCTCTCAATATATATTATATATAAGGTATTAGAATACGATGTAATGTTCAGGATTCACGGCCCTACCACCATGCCAGAGCTCGAAGTGGAGATGGGGTCCCGTGGTCAGCTCTCCGCTGTTGCCGGTCAAGGCTATCACCTCACCCGCTTTCACGCTGCTGCCCTCCTTGCAGAGCAGCGACTGGCAATGCTTATAGACTGAGACGAACTCCCGGTTATGCTGCAGTACCACGACATAGCCTGTCTCAGCCGTGTAACTGCTCATCACGACCACACCATCGAGTGTGGCAACGACGCTCTCTCCAGGATTGGCGGCAATGTCGGTGCCATAGTGCCGATGCTCGGCATCGAATCCCGAGGTGACCATACCCCGCGTGGGACAGAAGAAGATGATGCCCTCGCGATTGGTTGCAGGCGAAGGATTGGTGAGGTTGTAGCGCTCCTGCTCTTCGTATTGCTTGCGGAAGGCCTCTTCGCGTCGGGTGCGTTCCATGAGTGAGTCGCCTCGCAGAGCGGTGAGCGAATCGATGGAATGCACGGTGTCGGCCTTCACCTCACCGCTTAGGATATCCTTGATGTTGGCCATGTAGAGGTTCTGCCTGTCGATGAAGAGCTGCAGTGAGTCCACCTTCAAGGCATTCTCTACCACTTGGGCGCGGATTTCACTGTTCATGTATCCGGGCAGGTAGTTGCGCAAAGGAGTAAAGGTGATAATCAGCGCAGCCAGGAGAAAGAGCACGGTCAGCGCCGAGAGCAACACCGAAATGCCATTGAGTTTCGACACATGGATGCCCACTACCTCTTCAAGGGTATTCTCATTGATGATGGTAAGCTTATACTTGAACTTGATGTCTTTCCAAAAGGCCAGTTTTTGGCGTTTACTTTTCTTCTTCATTGCTTTACGCTGTTTGTTAGTGTTACCTGCTGTGTGGAATCATGACATGTGAACCGGCAGGGTGCTCAGTCAGCCTGTTCGGCAGTATCGATATCAATCAAGCCTTCTGGCAGATGGAGTGTAAGGACTCGGTGGGCCGTATCCATATCGACAATAAACTCCTCACATGCTGGAATGAGCCACTCGTCCTCCTTCTCATTCTTGACGATGAAAAGGGTGTTGGCTGTTGAGGTGTCCACCTCCTCTACTTCGCCCAGATGACCATGGTTCACCTCCTCCACGCGGAATCCTACGAAGAAGTCCCAGCTCAGTTCGTTGGGTTCTACTTCATTGGCATGCGCTATGGGAAAATAGACCTCTACATTGGTGAAGCGTCGGGCCTGTTCGGAAGTGTCCACACCTTCAAGCTTCATCAGGGCGGCGTTGTCGGAGCGGAACCTATACTCTTCAATATAGAAAGGGACAAAGATACCGTCCATCAGGCAAATCAGGCAATCCGCCTCCACTCGGTCGAAGATGTCGTCGGTGAAGGAGAACTGAAGCTCCCCCTTTACCCCATGGGGCTTGTTGAACATCCCGATGCGATAGACTTCCTCTTTTGTAATCACGTATCAACCTCCTATTCGTTATGTGTTACGTTTTCAGACTGTTCGTAGTGAGGAGCTTAAATCTTCTTCTTGTTGCGGTTGCCAGGTGCGCCTTGGTTGCGCGACTGCGGACCCTTGGAGCGGAAATTTTGTGCCACACGACGGTCCATGAGCCAAGCCAGTTCCTGTGTAATAGAGAGTTGGCCACGGCTCAACTCCATCAGGTCCTGGTTGATTTTGGCGTTGTCGATGGTATCCTTGTTCCAGGTGATATAGTCCTTCTTCATCTGATTGCAGAGCATGGCCACAAGGTTCATCTTCTCATCGCCCTGAGGCATCTGGCTGGCTTTCTGGATCAGGTGCTCTACCAGGCGGCCATAGTGGCGGAAGCGGATGTGCGACTGCTCATAGGGCACGCGCTGCGGGGGAGTCTGCATACGCTCCTTGGCCATAATCTCGAAGGGGTAATCCACGTCCAGCTTGAAATCACTCATGATGGCCAGGTGGTCCCACAGCTTATGCTCAAAGTCCTCACCTTCGCGTTGCTGGGCAGGGAACATGTTGCTCATGATGGTGATGATTGTGTTTGCACAACGTTGGCGCTCTGCACGGTCGGTGATGGTTAACGCATGATCCACCATGTTCTGCACGCTGCGTCCATATTCGGGCAGCGCCATTTTCTTCTTTTGGGTATTGTATTGTAACATAGATGTGAGTTGTTATTCTTATTTATTCATTTATTAATCGTCAGTTCAAGAGTTCTCCAAGCGGATTATGCCAGCAGGTTTTTGGGCTTGCCGGCCACGAACTCCTTGAGGTAGAAGGGTTCAAAGTAGGCTACGTCCTCATAGCGTTCCATGGCGATGGCTTTCTCGGCCAGGGGACACATGTGGCGCGCCAGTGGGCGGATGCCATCGATGAAGTGGGCGTTGGGGTGCGTCAGGATATCCTTGCACTTCTCCGCACCTGCACCGAAGAAATAGACTGGCCGCTGTTCGAGGTATTCATGATAGCTCTCAGCCGTCAAGATGTCGGCCTGCGTGTCGCGCACAGTGTGTAGCGCACGGTCGTAAAGGGCAGCATACACCTCCATTCTCCGTGCGTCAATCATAGGACAGAGCAGGGCATCCTCTTCTATCTCATCGTGATAGAGCAATAGGGGTACACTCATCACCTGCAATGTGGGTAGCCCAATCAGCTTCAAGTCGCGGCCATAGCAGACACCTTTAGCCATCGACACCCCGATGCGCAGTCCGGTATATGACCCTGGGCCGCAGCTCACGGCTACAGCATCCAGCGGCATGGCATGGCTGTCGGCAAACGACAGCGCCTCGTCCACAAACACGCCCAACTTCACATTGTGGTTGGGTCCATCCAAATCCTCCTGTGTGAAGAGGGTCTGCCCATCTTCGCTCACGGCCACTGAACAGGCCTGTGTGGAGGTCTCAATATGCAATATTCTCGACATGATTTTCAATTTTCAAGCTACAAAAATAGCGGATTATTTCCATTAATTAAAATAATCACGTATTTTTGCACAAAACTTAAGAAGCATTATGATACAATCAATGACAGGCTACGGTAAGGCAACCGTAGAACTTAGTGATAAAAAAGTGAACATCGAAATCAAGTCGCTCAATAGTAAAGCGCTTGATTTATCAACGCGTGTGGCTCCCCTTTACCGGGAGAAGGAGATGGAATTGCGTAATGAGATAGCTCGTCGTCTGGAACGGGGTAAGGTGGATTTTACCCTCTGGATAGAGAAGAATGACATGGCCTCTACGGCCACTCCCATCAATAGTGAGCTGCTTATGGCTTACTATAAACAAGTAAAAGAGATTCATACACTTACGGGAATACCAGAGCCGGAGGACTGGTTTGCTACATTGATGCGTATGCCTGATGTGCTTACGCGTGTGGAGAGCACTGAGTTGACCGATGAGGAGTGGAGTGCTGTCTATGCTGGCGTGGAAGAGGCATTGGCACATCTGGAAGAGTTTCGCCGTCAGGAAGGTGCCTCTCTGGAGAAAAAATTCCGTGAGAAAATTCAGAACATCGAGACCCTCTTGAAGGAAATTGAGCCTTATGAGAAGGAGCGAGTGGGAAAAATCCGTGAACGCATTCTTGAGGCATTGCAGAAGAGTGTTGATGTGGATTACGACAAGAATCGCCTGGAGCAGGAGCTGATTTACTACATTGAGAAGCTCGACGTGAATGAGGAGAAGCAAAGGCTGGCCAATCACCTCAGTTATTTTCTAACTACGCTTGCGAATGGTCACGGGCAAGGAAAGAAGTTGGGCTTTATTGCCCAGGAGATGGGGCGTGAGATTAATACCTTGGGAAGCAAGAGCAACCATGCCACGATGCAGAACATCGTTGTGCAGATGAAGGATGAACTGGAGCAGATCAAGGAACAAGTGTTAAACGTGATGTAAATAGAGCTATGCCAAAAATTATCATTATCTCTGCCCCCTCAGGTTCGGGCAAGTCAACGCTTATCCATCGTTTGATGGAGCATCCGCTGAATCTTCATTTCTCTATCTCGGCCACTAGTCGTCCGCCTCGCGGGACGGAGCAGCATGGGGTGGAGTACTACTTTCTTTCTGCAGAGGAAATTACTGAACGAATTGCCCGTGGAGAATTCTTGGAGTACGAGGAGGTCTATCCAGGACGCTTCTACGGTACCTTGCGTTCGCAGGTAGAGTGTCAGCTCGAGGCGGGTCAGAACGTGATTCTCGATGTCGATGTGCTGGGTGGATGTAACATCAAGGAACAATATGGTGAACAAGCCCTCTCCATCTTTATTAAGCCCCCTTCGATTGAGGAGCTGCGTCATCGCCTGCAACAGCGTGGCACAGACTCGCCAGAGGTGATAGAATCCCGCATCAGTAAGGCCGCCTTTGAATTGGGGTATGCTGAGCGGTTTGATTGTATTATTGTGAACGATAACCTGGAACGTGCCAGTGGCGAACTGCTTCAGGTCGTTGAGCATTTCTTGCAGTGATTTAGAGTTTCTTCATCGGAAATGGAGATACATTTTTCCAAAAAAAACATTGAAAAAATGTATCTCATTTGAAATTTGTTTGTATTTTTGCTCCAAAATTATTGAATAACGCTCATAAACTTCGCTGTACGATGAAGAAATGTAAATTACTGATGGCGCTTTTACTGATGGTGCTTCCGGTTGTGGGGGGTGCTGTGGCAGGTGACAGCGTCTTGCCACAGGAGGTGGCTCAGCTTAACGACAGTTTGAAACGAATCTACGCACCCGACAGACGGGTGGGTCTCTTCGATGTGGATTACTCCATTGCCGATCGTCACGTGATGCTCCGTGGAGTCACTACTTCTCCCGAAGCCAAGCAGGCTTTGGTCAGTGAACTGCGGAAGAAAGGCTACGAGGTGATGGATTGCCTTAAGCTGCTGCCTGATGCCGAGGCCTTGGAGGGAAAGGTGTGGGCCATAGTCAATGTCTCGGTTTGCAACCTTCGGGCAGAGGGTGATTTCTCGTCCGAGATGATGACCCAGGCCTTGATGGGAATGCCTGTCAGGGTGCTGGAGTGTGATGGATGGTACAGGGTGCAGACCCCCGACCGTTACATAGCCTGGGTGCATCGTGTGGGAATACATCCCGTGACACGCGAAGAACTCGAGGCTTGGAATAGTGCTGAGAAAGTGGTGGTAACGGCCCACTATGGTTTTGTCTATTCCAGTCCTGACGTGAAGTCGCAGACGGTAAGTGACGTAGTGGCTGGTAACCGCTTCCGCTACGAGGGTCGTAAGGGAGCCTTCTATGCAGTGAGCTATCCAGATGGACGAAGGGGGTATCTGCTTCGCTCCATGGCGCAGACGGAGACCGAATGGCGTAAGGTGCTCAAGCAGGATGCGGCATCAATCATTGCTACGGCCAAGACGCTGATGGGGGTGCCTTATCTCTGGGCGGGCACTTCGTCAAAAGGAGTTGATTGCAGCGGACTGATGCGTACCACGCTTTTCCTGCATGACATTATCATCCCTCGCGATGCCTCACAGCAGGCCTATAAGGGAGAACACATCGACATAGCTCCCGACTGTGGTAATCTGCAGCCAGGTGACCTCATCTTTTTTGGTCGCAAAGCAACGCCCGAGCGTAAAGAACGCGTGGTGCATGTGGGCATGTATATCGGTCAGGGGCGGTTCATCCACTCGCAGGGCGATGTACGTATCAGTAGCCTCTTGCCCGATGATGAACTTTTTGATGCCTATAATCTGGGCCGCTTACTTTTTGCGGCACGCGTGCTCCCTTATATAAATAAGGAAGAGGGACTCAATACCACTGCAACAAATCCTTTTTATTCAAATACAACATATGCAAAATAGAAGAGATTTCCTTAAGACTGCTGCTCTGGCCGCTGTAGGGTCGGGGATGGCTATGAAGGGGCTGATGGCGGCGGATGCGAAGCCTGCCCTGTTCAATATCAACACGCGTGGGCTCAAGGCTAAGATGCAACTCCGCTTTTTCCCCTACGAGCTGAAGTTGGCTCATGTTTTCACTGTGGCTTCCTATTCCCGCTCCACAACTCCTGATGTACAGGTGGAGCTGGAATACGATGGTGTCGTGGGGTATGGAGAGGCCTCTATGCCGCCTTATCTGGCCAAGGAATTGGGTACGGTGGATAGTGTGATGGCCTTTCTGAAGCGGGTGCAGGAGTGCATCGGGCAATTTGATGACCCCTTCAAGATGGAAGAAATCCTGTCGTTCATCGATTCGATAGATGAGGGAAATGCGGCAGCCAAGACGGCTGTAGATATTGCCCTTCATGACCTGGTGGGGAAGTTGCTGCAAGCTCCCTGGTATAAGATATGGGGCTTTGACAAGGAGAAGGCACCCTCTACAACCTTTACCATCGGCATAGATACTCCGGATGTGGTGCGCCAGAAAACCCGTGAGTGTGCTGACCGGTTCAACATCTTGAAGGTGAAGTTGGGGCGCGACAATGATAAGGAGATGATTGAAACCATCCGCTCAGTGACCTCGCTGCCTATCGCCATCGATGCCAATCAGGGGTGGAAAGACCGTCAATATGCGCTCGATATGATTCACTGGCTCAAGGAGCGGGGTATCGTGATGATTGAACAGCCCATGCCAAAGGCGCAGATAGATGACATCGCCTGGGTGACGGAGCATAGTCCGCTGCCTGTGTTTGCTGACGAGAGTGTGCAGCGTCTTAAGGATGTGGCGGCTCTGAAGGGGGTGTTCAGTGGAATAAACATCAAGCTGATGAAGTGTACAGGCATGCGTGAGGCGCACAAGATGATGACACTGGCCCGTGCCTTGGGTATGCGCGTAATGATTGGGTGCATGACGGAAACCTCGTGCGCTTGTTCTGCGGCGGCACAGCTCTCGCCGGCAGTTGATTTTGCTGACCTGGATGGAAACCTGCTCATCGCCAACGACCGCTTTCGTGGCATGACGGTGGTGAAGGGTAAGATTACTTTGACCGACCTCCCCGGTATCGGCGTGGAGCGAGTGAACCAATAAAACTGACTGAAAAATGAAAAAGCTGATTTATACTGTGGCATTGCTCATTGTGGCCTCAGCCTGTAATTCAAAGAAAGAGATTCCAGCGTATAGCTGGGAGGATGACCTTCATCAACGGTTGCTCAATGACTTTTGTCTTACGCGCAGCCAGGTAAAGCAATATATTCAGAAGTATATCCCTGACGTGAGCGATGAACAGATGGACAGCTGGGAGGAGAGCCGTGCCTTGGAATGTATGGTGCTGGATGGTGAGAAACGCTACTTTCGCAATGCCGGTCCTAATCTTTTCCGTATCGACTCCGCCTGCGTTGATATCAAGCTGAAGAAGGATGGTGCCTCCTCAGGGGGTAGTGAGGATGTCAACTATAACCATCTTCCGGAGGTGATCTCCGCCGCAAAGGAGGGTGGTGAAGTACTGGTTGCTCCCAAAAGGATGCGTATCACCTACACGCTCACCGTAGATACCAATGCCGTACCTGCAGGCAAGATGATTCGCTGCTGGTTGCCTTATCCGCGGAGCGACGTGAAGCGTCAGACGGAAGTGAAATTCCTTGGAGCCAGTCAGCCGGACTATCTCTTCTCGCCTGCTGATTGCTGCCACAGCACGCTCTATATGGAGAAACGTGCTGAAGAGGGACGCCCCACGGTATTCAGTGAGAGTTTTGAATACACCTCGCGCGCTGAATGGCATAACCTCAAGCCCGAGGACATCCAACCCTACGACACGACGACCGATTTATATAAGGAATATACGGCTGAGCGAGAGAGGCACATCATCTTCTCGCCCCGCTTGCGTGAATTGGCCTCCCGCCTTACAGCAGGTGAGACCAATCCCTTGCTTCAGGCACGCCGTATTTTCCGTTACGTGAACGACCACTTCCCTTGGGCTTCGGCACGCGAGTACTCCACCATGGAGAATATTCCAGAGTATGTGCTTGACAACCGTCATGGCGACTGCGGTATGGTGAGCCTTCTTTTCATCACCCTCTGTCGTATCCAAGGTATTCCTGCGCACTTCCAGAGTGGCTTCATGATGCATCCGGGTGCCTGGAACCTTCACGACTGGGCAGAGGTCTATTTCGAGGGAGTGGGCTGGGTGCCCGTGGATCAATCCTTTGGTATGCCTACTTTTGCCCGCAATGATGAGGAGAGGTGGTTCTTCCTGGGAGGTATAGATTCCTGGCGTATGGTGGTCAATCAGGACTTCGGTATGCCTCTCGTACCTGCCAAACAGTATCCACGCAGTGAAACGGTTGATTTCCAGCGGGGAGAAGTGGAGTGGGAGGGAGGCAACCTCTACTTCACGCAGTGGGATTACGACATGGAGATTGACTATCTCAACTAACTGCACCTTTAACATTTGCTTGGGGCTGACAAAATGGCTGTTTTGTCAGCCCTTGCTGTTAAGTGCAGTTAAGTGGATTAATTTCTCTGTTAAAAGAGAAGAATTTTTGATGCCAACAGAAACAAGTGAATGATTTTTGTCGTTCTTTTAACGCCGAAAAAGTTAAATAAGTATTGAAATTAACATTTTAAATAGTTTTTGATTATGAGAAAGACAGCAAGAAACATTTTGGGCGTTGTCGCTTTGGTTGCGCTCAGTGCAACAGTGGCAGGTGTCACTACCTATAAGTTATTGCCGAAGGAGAGCACGGCTTCATCGTTTGCTGATAGCTTCCAGCTGAATCCAGCTTATCATAATGCAGCCTTCAGTGGCATGCCTTCACAGCCCGTTGACCTCACGGCAGCAGCAGAAAGTTCGGTGCATGCGGTGGTTCATATCCGTGCCACTCAGCTCAGCCGTACGCAGACGGTCCAGGAGATGCCGGACATCTTTGATTTCTTCTTTGGCGACGGACAGGGGCGCCAGCGACAGATACAGACGCAGCCGCGTGTGGGCTTTGGTTCGGGTGTCATTATCTCGAAAGATGGCTATGTGGTGACCAACAACCACGTGGTAGAGGGTGCTGATGAGATTACCGTCAAGCTCAACGACGACCGTGAGCTGAAGGGACGAGTCATTGGTACGGATCCCTCCACCGACTTGGCGCTGCTCAAGATAGAGGGTGATGACGATTTCCCCACCATCGTGGTGGGCAACTCTGATGAGCTGAAGGTGGGTGAATGGGTGCTGGCTGTGGGCAACCCCTTCAACCTCAGTTCTACGGTTACGGCCGGTATCGTAAGTGCTAAGGCTCGTTCACTGGGTGGTGGACGCACAGCCAATGGGCAGGCAGCCGACATTCAGTCGTTCATTCAGACCGATGCTGCCATCAACCAGGGTAACAGTGGTGGTGCGCTGGTCAATGCACGCGGTGAGTTGGTTGGTATCAACGCCATGCTCTATTCACCCACGGGGGCATATAGTGGCTATGGATTTGCCATCCCCACTAGCATCATGACGAAGGTGGTGGCTGACTTGAAGCAGTTTGGTACTGTACAGCGTGCTATGCTTGGTGTGGTTTGTACCGACCTCAACATCTCGCTTACCTATGATGAAAACGATGCCACCATCAAGGCTATCAAGGAGAAATGTCAAGAGCTGGGTATCAAGGAAGGTATCTGGGTGAGAGAGGTAAATGAAGGTGGTTCGGCTGCCGGCGTCCTGAAAGAGAATGACGTAATCACGGCCATCGAAGGTCGCACGATTCATAAGTTCTCTGACATGCAGGAGGTATTGGCTCAGAAGCGTCCTGGCGACAAGGTGAAGGTCAATGTCCTCCGCGATAAGCAAAAGAAGGAGTTTACCATCACCCTGAAGAATGCACAGGGCAATACCAAGGTAGTGAAGAGTGCAGATATGCAACTGCTTGGCGCTACATTCCGCCCCATCTCTGGCGAGCTGAAGAAGCAACTCAACCTGGGTTACGGACTGGAAGTGACGGGTGTTGGTGAAGGCCGCATGGCTGACGCAGGTATCCGCAAGGGCTTCATTATCCTTAAAGCCAATAACAGTGTGATCCGTACAGCCGATGATTTGGAGAAGGTCTTTAAGGCTGCCACGCAGTCTCCAGACCAGGTGCTCTTTATCAGCGGAATGTATCCTTCGGGTAAACGCGCCTACTTCACGGTGGAGCTGAGTCAGGAGTAATCACGCTGGAATCAGATTGTATGTAGGAATCGGATTGTATTTAGGGACAATAATTAGGTATTAGGTTAAAAATAAGAAGATGCGGCTTGTAAGGGAAGGCCTGTGTGCCCGCCCTTACAAGCTGTGCTTATCTATAAAAGTCCGTTAAAAGCATTGCTATTCCAAAGAAATATCGTAATTTTGCAGCCAAAATCGATTTTTGAAGCATGAGACAACTTAAAATTACAAAGAGTATCACAAACCGAGAGAGCGCTTCTCTCGATAAATATTTGCAGGAAATTGGTCGTGAAGACCTGATTACGGTTGAAGAAGAGGTGGAACTGGCGCAGCGCATCCGCAAGGGTGACCGTGTGGCGCTGGAGAAGCTGACTCGTGCCAACCTGCGTTTTGTGGTCTCTGTAGCTAAACAATATCAGAATCAGGGCCTAAGCCTGCCCGACTTGATCAACGAGGGTAACCTGGGTTTGATTAAAGCGGCCGAAAAGTTTGATGAAACGCGTGGTTTCAAGTTCATCAGTTATGCCGTTTGGTGGATTCGTCAGTCCATCCTGCAGGCTCTGGCTGAACAATCACGTATCGTACGTCTGCCCCTTAATCAGGTGGGTTCGCTCAACAAGATCAGCAAGGCTTTCTCGAAGTTTGAGCAGGAGAACGAGCGCCGTCCTTCGCCCGAGGAGCTGGCCGATGAACTGGAGATTCCCGTAGATAAGATTTCAGACACACTCAAGGTATCGGGCCGCCACATTTCCGTGGATGCTCCCTTCGTGGAAGGTGAAGACAACAGCCTGCTCGATGTGCTGGTCAACGACGACTCTCCCATGGCCGACCGCTCGCTGGTCAACGAGTCGCTGGCTCGCGAGATTGACCGTGCCCTCTCCACCCTGACCGAGCGTGAGAAAGACATTATTCAGATGTTCTTCGGCATAGGGCAGCAGGAGATGACCCTTGAGGAGATAGGCGATAAGTTTGGCCTCACGCGCGAGCGTGTACGTCAGATTAAGGAGAAGGCTATCCGTCGTCTCCGCCAGAGTAACCGCAGCAAGTTGCTCAAGTCATACCTGGGATAAGTAGCATCACTAATCATAGAAAGATATGAGATCCTTCCGCTATACCTTGATGGCCTTGATGGTCCTGTTAGTCTGCTCTTCTTTTACCATGAAGGGAAAGAAGACAGAGGGTGTATATCTGTTTGGTGTCGCTGCTTCATTCAATGATACCGTGGTCTATTTCACTCCCATTCAACATGTCGATAGCGTCAAGCTGGAGAAGGGATTCCTGCCCAAGCGCCCTCAGTATGCCTATCAGTTGAAGAATCAGATAGAGTACTCGATGAATAAGAGCGACTTTACCTGCATGATTTACTTCTCCGACAACAAGGCCAAACTGGAAAAAGAGGCAGCCAAGGTGAAGGGTAAGTATGCCAAGAGCAAGCTTCACCTCGAGGAAATTCCAGCAGAGGCCTTTACCTTCCGTAAGCCTACGGATGAGGAGTAAGGCTGTAAGCTGATAATTCAACGATTCAAACTGATAACTAAAACTGAAAACTAACAGACATACGATGTTTCTCCGTACTCGTTTCCTCTTATGGCTCATGGCCATGGTTGCTTCGTTGCTCACCGCTTGCAGCTCGTCGGGCAATGGTGAAGAACCCGTTCCCGAAGATGAATTGGCCGAATGCACGGTCATGATTTACATGGTGGCTGACAACAACTTGAGTTGGTATGCTACTGAAGACCTGAAAGAGATGAAGGCTGGTATGGACAAGGTGACGACGAGTAACGTACATCTGTTGGTTTACATTGACATGGGTGATACGCCTCGGTTGGTGGAACTGGTCAACAAAGATGGTACCGTGACGGAACGAATCATCAAGACCTACGAGACACGCAACTCTTGCGGAGCAGCTGAAATGCAGGAGGTGATGGATGACCTGAAAGGAAACAAATCGCTCATAGCCAAGAAGTATGGCTTTATCTTTTGGTCACATGGTGAGGGATGGATTCCCTTCTCATCACAGGCTTCTACCCGATGGATAGGGCAGGATGTGCACCCAGGTACGCATTACATGGAGATAGCTGACTTAGTGGCTTTCTACAGTAATTACCCCAAGATGGAGTTCGTAGTGTTTGATGCTTGCTTCATGCTGAGCATGGAGGTAGCCTACGCATTGCGTGATCAGGTGAATTACGTCATTGGTAGTCCCACAGAGACTCCTGGCCCGGGAGCTGATTACGAAGAGTTGGTTCCTGCCATTATGAAGGGTGGTGACGATATGGCCATTCAGGTTGCCCGAGCTTTTTATGAGCCCTACGAAGCGATTTATGATGGGGGGCTTAGCAATTCTGATGTGAACTGGACTGCCGGTGTCTCGATAGGTGCAATCAAGACCGAAGGCTTGAGCCAACTGGCTTCCTTGACCAAACAGCTGTTGGCACATGTCACGGAGGTGCCTGCTGACTTGCGAAAAACGGTATTCAACTACGATAAGCGTGAACTCGCCAGCCCCATCCTCTTTGTGGGCTACTACGATACGGTTGAACTCATGCAGCAACTCTTGTCTTCTGAGGACTTTTCAACATGGAAAGCTGCTTATGATGCAGTCTTGCCCTATTGGAAGACTACGCCCAAGAATTACTCCTCTCATGTGAAGCTCTTCTCCATGGAGCGGGCCAACGGTATCACTCACTACATCCCCCGCAGTGATCGCGTCAAGGCTGCCGAGTCCTACCGTCAGACCGATTGGTACAAGGATGCAGGCCTCAGTCAGCTGGGCTGGTAGGGCATTCACTCGTGATGATAGGGACTGCCGTTGAGGATGGAGTAGGCACGATAGAGCTGTTCCACGAAGATAAGGCGCACCATCTGATGAGAGAAAGTCATTCGTGAGAGCGACATCTTCTCCTGCGCTGCGGCATATACCTTGGGGGCAAAGCCATAGGGACCACCTATGACGAAGACCAACCGCTTGCTCACCGTGTTCATTTTCCGCTTCATGTAGTCAGCAAACTCTACCGAGCGCATCTCTTT
Source organism: Bacteroides sp. (assembly GCA_051878755.1). Lineage (GTDB taxonomy): Bacteria > Bacteroidota > Bacteroidia > Bacteroidales > Bacteroidaceae > Bacteroides. The sequence goes on from JBJEKS010000077.1 coordinate 15,581, forward strand.
GCCGCCTTCATCGAGCAACACCACCACGTCGCCTCCTTGCAACGCTTTCAGTATCAAGTCGCCCTCCTTCTCCTTCTGCACCTCTTCCGAAAGGCTCTTTGTGTTCTTCAATTCCGGTATCACCTCCATCTCGAACGAGGTGTATCGCTTCAGCCGCTGCACGTAGTCGGCAATGGCCGTGATGAAATGGGGCTCAACCGTGCGCCCTACGACGAGTAAAATGGTCTTCATGTTTCTGTTTCGCTCAATTTGCGCACAAAAATAGTGATTTTTTCTTGTTATTTCCAATTAATCACTACCTTTGCAACAAATAATACTTGTCGTTATGCAGAAAAGAGTACTGTTATTCCTTGTCACCTTCGCTTTCTGGGGGGCCTCGCTGCTGGCACAGGACGTGCCGGAGGGGGTGGTCGCAGCATTCAGAAAGGGAAGCGCGCAAGAGTTGAAGGGATGCTTGAGCGAGCAGGTGGACCTGTTGATGGACAGCCGTAATGTGAGTACTGAAAGAGAAACCACACTAGCCAAGCTGAGCGATTTCTTTACCCGTAACAAGGTGAGCAGCTTCAGCGTCAACCACCAGGGCAAGCGCAACGAATCGAGCTTCGTCATCGGTACCCTCTCAACAGATAAAGGTGACTACCGCGTGAATTGCTTCTTTAAGTTAGTGAAAAATAGATATGTTGTACATCAAATCAGAATAGATAAGATAAATGAATAAGGAACAAGAATTGATTGACAGGTTGATAGACCTGGCTTTTGCCGAAGACATCGGCGATGGTGACCACACCACGCTCTCCTGTATCCCCGAGACAGCTATGGGCAAGTCGAAACTTCTCATCAAAGAGGAGGGTATTCTGGCAGGAATCGAGATTGCCAAGGAGGTATTCCGTCGCTTCGACCCCACCATGAAGGTGGAAGTATTTATCAACGATGGTGCCCAGGTAAAACCTGGTGACGTGGCTATGGTTGTGGAGGGCAAGGTGCAGTCGCTGCTGCAGACGGAGCGCTTGATGCTCAACATCATGCAGCGCATGAGCGGTATTGCTACCATGACTCACCGTTATCAGGCGCGTCTGGAGGGAACGCATACCCGTGTGCTTGATACGCGCAAGACTACGCCCGGTATGCGTATCCTGGAGAAGATGGCAGTGAAGATTGGTGGTGGAGTGAACCATCGCATCGGTCTGTTCGACATGATTCTGCTCAAAGACAATCATGTCGATTTTGCCGGCGGTATCGATAAGGCCATCACAAGGGCTAAGGAGTACTGCAAGGCCAAAGGCAAGGAATTGAAAATTGAAATCGAGGTTCGCAACTTCGACGAGCTGCAGCAGGTGCTCGACCTGGGTGGCGTAGATCGCATCATGTTCGACAACTTCACTCCCGAGCAGACCCGCAAGGCTGTGGAGATGGTGGCTGGACGCTACGAGACAGAGTCCTCTGGCGGCATCACCTTCGATACGCTGCGCGACTATGCCGAGTGTGGCGTGGACTTTATTTCAGTGGGCGCACTGACCCACTCAGTCAAGGGACTTGACATGAGCTTCAAGGCTTGTTAAGCCGCTGAGCTCTTTTGAACTTATTTCGAGAGAGACACTGCATCGCTTGGGGGGTTGTTTACTCCTGCGGTAGGGTGTCTCTTCTTTTTTTGCATTATTTCACGCTCCTGCGTGCAGTCTTTCTCCGTCCATTCCGTCCTTAGGACAGAAGGCACAAGGATTGTAGCCGGAGACTATAGAGATTGAACAGATTGGAACCGCAGTACGAAAAAGCATTGGCCGAAGGGTGCCGGGCTGGAAACGACCAGGCCCGCAAGGAGCTTTATACCCTGTTTGCTAAGCGGATGCTGGCCGTCTGCTACCGCTATACGGGCGATATGGACGCAGCCCACGATGTGCTGCACGATGGTTTCATCAAGATTTTTACCCGCTTTACCTACCGAGGAGAGGCTCCCTTGGAAGTGTGGGTGCGGCGAGTGATGGTGTCGCAGGCCATAGACTACTTGCGCCAGCGCCGTCAGTCCAGTCAATGGATTGTCAACGAGGAGCAGCTGCCTGAGCTGGCTGACGAAGAAGCCGAAGCCGAGTATGGTTATGAGCTACCTCAGGAGGTGCTGATGCAGATGGTGGCTGAGTTGCCCGAAGGGTGTCGTACCGTGTTCAACCTCTACGTCTTCGAGGAGAAGTCGCACAAGGAGATTGCCGCTCTACTCGGTATCAAGGAGCACTCCTCCACCTCGCAGTACCATCGTGCCAAGAGTATGTTGATTAAACGAATTAAAGCATATAGAGCACATGAATGATCGTGATGAATTGAAACTGATGTTCCGCGAGCGATTGGGCAATGCCGAGCTGCCCGTCAGCGATGGACTTTGGGACGAGCTGCAAGGTGCCATTGGGCCTTCTGCCTTGCAGTCAAGACATTGGAATGCCGCGCGTTGGATGAAGGTGGCTGCTTCGTTGCTGCTCTTCCTGGGAGTGGCTTCGGCGCTCTTGTGGTGGACGCAGCCTAATGGGGAGGATACTCCGCTGGCTTCTGCCGAAGAGGAAGTGAATATGTCAGTGCCGGTGGATAGATTGCGCGTTCCGATAGCACCCTCCGAAGCTGTATTGCCAGCAACCCCTCCCGCTTTGAATGCTTCCGTCTCTGCTGTCAAAGATAGCCCTGTCGATATGGATGAAGACGAGGAGGAGATGGTGCATTTGCAAGTCACTATCCGTATTCAGGAACAGGGTCATGTAGCTTCCTCTAGTTATGTAGCCTCCTCTGGTTATGCTGCTTCCTCCCGCCAGTCAGCCGCCACATCCACTCCCGCTTCCGAGTCTGAAACAGCACTTGGCACCCGACGTGCTGTCCACAACTCCTCCTGGGCTTTGAAGGCCGGCATCGGCACCTCACTCGGCAAAGGCGATGCAAAGCTCCCTTTCACAGCTTCGCTGACTGCAGAGCATAAACTGAACAAACGACTAGCCGTGGAGGCAGGTTTGCAGTATCACTGTCTGCCTCATCGCGGCACGTCATACCATACGTTGGAGCTACCTCTTCGTCTGCAATGCCTGTTGGCCACCTCTCAGCAGTTTGAGCTCTATGCCTTGGCTGGTGGGTCTGCTGAGAAGTGTGTAGCTGGAGCACCATCCAACAGTTTCTCAGCCGAGCCTGTTCGCCTGGCCGTTCAGGGTGGCATAGGGGTGAGGTATAGATTGAGCGACCAGTTGGCCCTCTTTGCAGAGCCCACATTGTCGCACCACTTCTCCACCGATTCGGCCAACGCCTCCCTCCGCACCGAACGTCCCACAAACTTCAACCTCCTTTGCGGTCTCCGCATGAATTACTGATATTTAGTGATTAGTGATTAATGATTCGTGAAATGATGAAACATACTCTCCTTTTCGATATGCTCCGCTGCGTTGTGTTGGGCTGGTTGCTCTCCTTTACGCTGATGTGTTGCTCCTCTTGCAGTCAAGAGGTGCTTGATGTGGAGCACCCTGATGTTACACTCTTCGTGAAACAGCTCAAGGCTGGACACTATGTGGCTCAGACGGCCGATGGGATGCCTGCACTACCTAAGTTTGTCCTCGATGATGTGGAGGAACTGCTCCAGTATGCCGACGACCTCTCTACGATTCCTGCGTTTCCTCTGACAGCCATTTCCTATGCTTCGGGTGGTAAGCCTAGACTTGGTGAGTGCATTCTCTGGATGGTTGAGACCATTCGCCTGGGTCAACCGGCTTCGATGGGATGCAAGATGGTGCATACTGATGCCGATAACTACGAAGGTATCTTTTTCCTCACTGATGAGGAGGTGATAGATGCTGCTTCGCGTTATCGCCAGTGGTGGGAGAACAGGCAATTGCCTCGCTCCGTATGGACCATCGACCCTTGTTACGATGAACCTCTCTGTGGCAGTCGCTACATGTGGTGGTGAAGTGTGGCTTATTCCGGCATTATCCGATGAAGAAAAGATTACTGATAGGGCTTTTGTTGGCAATAGTCCTTCCCTGTTGTGCACAGGAGTGGACGGCTCAGGACTCACTGCGCTTGTCGCGTTGGTTGGAGCAGGAAAGTGAGGTGAAACTAGTTCCTTTGCCTGAGTTGGATACCTCTGTAGGTAGTCCGATGATGGATGCCGACAAGCCTTGGCTGGATTTTGATGCAACCTTGCCTCAGCTGAACCAGGAGCAGAAGCCCAAGGTGCGTCTCACGCTTCGGCCCTATTCCGCTACCACGCGTTATGATTACGACCCCGTATATCAGCGAAAGATTAAGGTCAATGAAAATACCTGGCGCAGCGATCCGATGGCAGAATTTAAGTGTAAATTGGGGGCGAGAGTGGCGAAAGAGCCTGTTGTAAAGCCCTCAGGACTTGACTTGATGACGCTCTTCACGCGCGATTTCTGGAGGTTCCGGGCCCGGAAAGCCGGAGAGCGTACACTACAGGTGCTAAAGGATTACTAACTTTTTTTGCTTGTAGAGGTCGTATATATTTTAGACCTTATGAAAGTAGGAGATAAACGCCTACGATGAACGTTTATCTCCTACTCGATTAATATTTCAGCCATCAGAGGGCTTTGAATTTCTTGGCTTGCTCAGCAATCAGCTCTGCATCGTCGAAATAGTTTATTTTCATGGCGCGGCGCACCTCATCGAGGGTCTGTGCTGCGGTTTCGCGTGCGGTTTCGCATCCCTTCTTCAGCATATCGTAGATGGCGGGAATATCCTGCTCAAACTCTTTGCGGCGGCTGCGGATAGGACCAAGGGTCTCCTCCATGATGGCGTTCAGGAACTTCTTCACCTTCACGTCGCCCAGTCCGCCGCGGCGATAGTGTGCCTTCAGTTCATCCAGGTTCGGGTAGTCGGGTAGGTAGCGCTCGAAGTGCTCAGGACGGCAGAAGGCATCCAGGTAGGTAAAGACCGTATTGCCTTCAATCTTGCCAGGGTCTTGTACACGCAGATGGTCAGGGTCGGTGTACATGCTGCGTATTTTCTTCTGAATTTCATCAGCCGAATCGCTCAGGTAGATGCAGTTGCCCAGGCTCTTGCTCATCTTTGCCTTGCCGTCAGTACCTGGTAAGCGCAGGCAGGCAGCATTGTCGGGCAGGAGAATCTCCGGTTCCACGAGGGTTTCGCCATAGATGTAGTTGAAGCGGCGAACAATCTCACGAGCTTGTTCAATCATAGGCTCTTGGTCCTCTCCCACAGGTACAGTAGTGGCCTTGAAGGCGGTGATGTCGGCAGCCTGACTGATGGGGTAGGTGAAGAAGCCCACGGGGATGCTGGTCTCGAAGTTGCGCATCTGGATTTCTGTCTTCACCGTGGGGTTGCGTTGCAGACGGCTCACGGTGACCAGGTCCATGTAGTAGAAGGTCAGTTCGCATAGCTCGGGGATTTGCGACTGGATGAAAATGGTACTTTTTGTGGGGTCAAGGCCGCAGGCCAGGTAGTCGAGGGCCACTTCGATGACGTTCTGTCGTACTTTCTCCGGGTTTTCCATGTTGTCGGTCAGTGCCTGGGCATCAGCGATGAAGACGAATGTCTTGTCGTAGAGGCCCGAGTTCTGCAGTTCAACGCGGCGCCGGAGTGAGCCCACGTAGTGTCCGATATGCAGGCGTCCGGTAGGGCGGTCGCCAGTCAGTATGATTTTCTCTTTGCTCATAAGTTCCTTTTATTTCATTAAGGTGTTTAAAACAGGCGCAAAGATACAACAAAAGGCTTGCAAATACAAGTAATAGGAAATAAAAAAGGCAGTCACTCTGTAAGTAACTGCCTTTTGTGAGAGCGGAAGACGGGGCTCAAACCCGCGACCCTCAGCTTGGAAGGCTAATGCTCTATCAACTGAGCTACTTCCGCAATTTTGTGGGCAAAGATGGATTCGAACCACCGAAGTCGAAAGACAGCAGATTTACAGTCTGCCCCATTT
>JBJEKS010000078.1:0-3738 GCA_051878755.1 Bacteroides sp.
GTCAGTGTGGCGGCGATGCAGAAAAGGAATCTCAGCTGTCTCATGGTGGTTTATCTCATTTTAGTTGGCACAAAGTTAACGCATTTTTTTGAACCCCCGGTCGGTTTATCCATTTTTCTGCTCAACTGCTGCGCCAATCCAGGCATTATGTATGATTATTGTACACTTTAGTGTATGATTATCATACAAACTGCTGTTGCGGGGCATAGAATGTTTGGTCGGATAGCAGAGCGTTTGTACTTTTGCTGTCGGAAAATAATTCAAAACGCACTATACATCTATGATTAAAGTAGAAAACTTGACGAAAGTCTTTCGCACGGAAGTGGTAGAGACCCGGGCGCTCAATGGCCTGAGCCTGGAGGTGAACGATGGGGAGTTTGTGGCCATCATGGGGCCGAGCGGATGCGGCAAATCCACACTGCTCAGCATCCTCGGCCTGCTCGATAATCCTACCGAGGGCAACTACTGGCTCGATGGTGAAGAGGTGGCCCATCTGAAGGAGTCGCAACGCACCGCCTTCCGCAAGGGGCGCATCGGCTTCGTATTCCAGAGCTTCAACCTCATCGACGAGCTGACCGTGGAGGAGAACGTGGAGCTGCAGCTCAAGTACCTCGGTATTTCGGCCCGTGAGCGCAAAGAGCGTGTGCTCGACATCTTGCGAAAGGTGGGCCTCAGTCAGCGGGCCAAGCACTATCCACAACAGATCAGTGGCGGTCAGCAGCAACGTGTGGCCATTGCCCGTGCCGTGGTGGGGAGGCCCAAGTTGATTCTGGCCGATGAGCCCACCGGTAATCTCGACTCGAAGAACGGACTGGAAGTGATGGAGTTGCTCAGCCGCCTCCATGCCGAGGGCACCACCATCGTGATGGTGACCCACTCCAAGCACGATGCCACCTACGCCAGCCGCATCATCAACCTCTTCGACGGTCAGATCGTGGAGCAGGCAGTGATGTAAATTCTCTACTTATACTTGTAACTTGTAGCTTGTAGCTCGTCACTTAAAGTAATATGAAATCTTTTCTTAAGTTTCTCTCTCGTAATAAGTTATACACTCTCATCGAAGCCTTTGGGCTCTCGGTGGCCCTGGGCTTCGTGATTCTCTTGCTCTGCTATGCCCGTTCGGAGTTTTCGGTGGGCAAGCATGATGCTACTCATCCGCATACCTATGCGGTCGGGCATGGCGATTTCGTCGGCACTACCCTCGGGGTGAGCAAGACCTTCTTTCCCGATATCCCTGAAATCGAGCAGTGGACCCGTCTGCTCGACATAGAGAGGCAGACCGATATTCTCGTGGGTGAAGGGTACTACTCGATACCCTCTGTGGCGGTGGATACCAACTTCTTCCAGCTCTTCAGCTACCCCCTCGAAGGGTGCGACCGCCGCAAGGTGCTGGTGGCTGCCGATGAGGTGCTCCTCTCCCGCTCGTTTGCCCATAAGGCCTTCGGTGCGGAGAGTCCGTTGGGCAAGCCCCTCCGTTATAAGGATGATGACTACCGTGTGGCAGGTCTGTTTGATGACCTCCCCTCCACCAGTATATTCAACCCAATAGACCTGATGTTCAGCATCCAGGCCTTTGAAGCGGATTATCCCCCGATGGACATGTGGGGTGCTACTCAGGCCTTTGTGGTGCTCTCTCCGCAAGCTGACCCCAAGATGGTGGAAGAGAAGCTGCTCAACAGCTACGTGAAAACCATTGACGGCTATTCGCGCGAGAACGACAACAACTTTATCTGGGGCTCTACGCTGACGTCTCTGGAGGAGCTCCACTTCTCTACCCTCTCGAAGTATGACCCCTATCGTACCGAAGGGAGCCGGAAGCAGGTGCAGATTCTGCTCCTGGTGGCCCTGGTGCTACTCATCTCTGCCATCTTCAACTACATCAACCTCAACGTAGCCCTCACAGGCAACCGCGCCAAGGAGATGACCACGCGCCGCGTGTTGGGTGAGAGCAACCGAGGCATTCTCTGCCGCTACATCGGTGAGTCGCTTCTCTTCACCTCGGTCTGCTTCGCACTAGGGGCCTTCATAGCCTGGGTTGTCCGTCCGCTCTTTGAGAAGTGGCTCTCTACCACCATCCTCTTCACCGTGGATGGCTGGAGTCTGACAGTCATCCTCGGGTTGCTCCTGCTCATCGCTATTGTCTCCGCCCTGCTGCCCACCCTCTTCATTCTGCGCTTCAAGCCCATCGACGTGGTGAAGGGCACCTTCCGCTTCAAGAACAAGATGCTCTTTGGCCGTCTCTTCATCGTAGCACAGAATGTGCTCAGCTGCGGGCTGCTGGCTATCGGGCTTACCATGTGGCTGCAGGTTCACCACCTGGCTACCCTTCCTTGTGGCTACCGTACCGATGGATTGATAGCCGTGTATGCCTACCGCTTACTGGGTGGGAATAACGATGCCCGCATCCAGCTGCAGAAGCGACTGGAGCAACTGCCCTGTGTGAAGAGCGTGGGACGAACCATGCAGATACCTCCCTTTACGGGACACAACGGTTGCCATGAGCCTGACGGCACGCAGTCGTGGCTCCGCTTCAGTCAGCTGGACAGCACCTCCTTCCGTCAGCTGGGATTCCACATCGTGGAGCAGTATGAGGAGGATGTGTATGGCAAAATCTGGATAGACAGCGAGACGCAGCGCCGCTACGGAGTGAGTACCGACAAGCGCTGGATAGGTGGTACGGAGAGTGACCCAGGCTACAGGGTGTGCGGCATCGTCAACGACTACCGCAGCCGCGATGCCCTCTATACCCCGATAGATGACAGCCACAACGCCATCTTCATGCTGGGGCCTGACCGCAGATTCTTCAACCTGCTGGTAGAGGTACAGGGCGATGACCGCCAGGGCGCCTTGCAGGAGGTGAAGCGCGTCTGCCGCGAGACCACGCAGGAGTACCTGGGTATGCCCATCGAACTAGCCTCCTATTATATAGACGACCGGCTGAACGATATGCTGAGTGGCACCCGCAACACCATGACACTGATGCTCAGCTTCATGCTCATCGCCCTCCTCATCTCCGCCCTCGGCCTGTTGGCCATGTCCATCTACTACACGCAGCAGCGGTGTAAGGAGATAGCCATCCGCAAGGTGATGGGTGCCGCTTCGGGCAGTGCCGTATGGCAGCTCTCGCGCAACTTCCTCTGGCTCACCGTGGCCGCCGTCGTGATAGCCACACCACTCAGCATCAAGGCGATGGATTACTACCTGCAGGAGTTCTACTACCGCATCGACTTCCCTTGGTGGGTCTTGTTGGTGGCTGCCATGGCCTCGCTGCTCATCAGCCTGCTCTCTGTCATTGGCCAAAGCTATCGTGTAGCCACCATGAATCCCTACGACAACATACGCACGGAGTAGGGCCAACGGCGTTGTAACCGTTTTGTATCAACTTTGAAATTTTGGTTTAACACCATTTCACGTCCTTTGCACCGAGAAAAAAGGTTAGACTAAAATTTCAAAGTGGTATGGAAATAGTTTACTTAGGACTGGTTATATTCTTATTTATATTGGCTGTCTTCGACCTCTCCGTCGGGGTGAGCAACGATGCAGTGAATTTCCTCAATTCCGCCATCGGCGCAAAGACGGCCAAGTTTCGCACCATTATCATTATTGCAGCCATCGGCGTGTTCTGTGGCGCATCGATGAGTAACGGCATGATGGAGATTGCCCGCCACGGCATCTTCCGTCCCGAGCAGTTCTACTTCAACGAACTGATGTACATCTTCCTGGCCGTCATGGTGACGG
>JBJEKS010000079.1:0-3711 GCA_051878755.1 Bacteroides sp.
ACCTCTTTGAGCAGCGCAAGCGGATGGACCAAAACAACCCGATGGCTTTCCGTCAAACCATACGCGAGTGCGGCGCACAGATAGCCGACAATCTCAGCTCCGAGCAACGCTTGCAACTGCTGGCCTTCCTGGTTGAGATAGCCAAAGCCGATGGTTCCGTCTGCCAGGCAGAGATAGAAGCCCTCAAGGAAGTCGCCTCCGCCATGCGGCTGAGTGAGCAGGAGGCCCTCTCGATGCTTAACCTGGGTGGCAATACCCTCGAAGAGGCCTACAAAGTGCTTGAAGTGGCCCCCACTGCCACTGATGAGGAGGTGAAGGCCGCCTACCGCCGTCTGGCGCTCAAGCATCATCCCGACCGTGTGGCCACGCTCGGTGATGACGTGAAGCGTGCAGCCGAAGAGAAATTCCAGCAAATCAACAATGCCAAAGAGATGATTTACAAGGCTCGAGGGATGAAGTAATCTTCTCCTCCCTGACCTGATGATTCTATTGAAAACCGACTATTAAACGTTATCCTTTTTATGAGAAAGAGACTGACAACCCTCTGTCTGGGCATGGTGGCCTTGACAAGCTATGCCATCACCCCCCTGTGGATGCGCGACGTGCGTATCTCACCCGATGGTTCGCAGATAGCCTTCTGCTACAAGGGCGATATCTATAAAGTGGCAGCTGCCGGCGGCGAGGCGCAACGCCTTACCTCGCAGGACTCCTATGAAAGTAATCCCGTGTGGAGCCCCGATGGCAAGCAGATAGCCTTTGCCAGCGACCGCTACGGCAACTTCGACATCTTCGTCATGCCTGCCGAGGGGGGCTCAGCCACCCGCCTCACTACCCATTCCAGCAGTGAGCTGCCCTGGAGCTTCTCACCCGATGGTCGCGACATCTACTTCTCTGCAGCCATCCAGGATCCTGCAGCCAGCGCCCTCTTCCCCTCGGGTGCCATGACAGAACTCTATAAGGTGCCTGCTACGGGTGGACGCACCCAGCAGGTGCTGGCCACTCCCGCCGAGATGGTCTGTCTCAGTGCTGATGGCAGCCGCCTCTACTATCAGGACCGCAAAGGTTTTGAGGACGAATGGCGTAAGCATCACACCTCCTCCATCACGCGTGATGTCTGGATGGTTGACACGGCAACTGGCCGTCACACCAACCTCACCCAGCGTGCGGGCGAAGACCGGAATCCCGTGCTCAGCCCCGATGGTAAGCAACTCTACATCCTCAGTGAGCGTAACGGAGGCACGTTCAACGTCTATGCCCTCGATGCGGCCAACCCCTCGAAGGCTGAGCCTGTGACTCGTTTCAGCACGCATCCCGTACGCTTCCTCTCCATGGGAGGCAACGGCATGCTTTGCTATACCTACGATGGCGAGATTTATACCCAGCGTCCAGGTAGCGAACCCACGAAGGTAGCCATCAATGTAACCTGTGACGATGCTCCTGCGTTTGCCAACCTTCGCCTGAGCCGTGGAGCCACGGACGCAGTGCCCTCGCCCGATGGCAAGCAGGTGGCTTTCATTCTCCGCGGAGAGGTGTTTGTCACCTCCGTGGATTACAACACGACCAAGCAGATTACCCACACCGCCGCAGCTGAGAGCAGCATCACCTGGGGAGCCGACAACCGCACCCTGGCCTATTGCAGCGAGCGTGACGGCAAGGTGCAGCTTGTCGTGGCACGCATTGCCCGCAAGGAGGATCCCAACTTTGCCAATGCCACGCTGATTGACGAGGAGATTCTCCTCCCCTCAGCTGACGTGGAGCGCATGGCACCCACCTTCAGCCCCGACGGTAAGGAACTGGCCTTCATCGAGGACCGCTTCCGCCTCATGGTGCTCAACATGGAGAGTGGCAACGTACGTCAGGTGACCGATGGCTCCACCTGGTACGATACCGGTGGAGAGTTTACCTACCGCTGGAGCCCCGACGGAAAATGGTTTACCCTGGAGTTTATCGGCAATCGCCGCGATCCCTACGCCGACATCGGCCTGGTCAGCGCCCAAGGTGGTGAAATCACCAACCTCACAGGCAGTGGCTACATGCATGGTCATCCCCGCTTCGTCATGGAGGGCAATGCCATCCTTTTCAGCAGCGAACGCTACGGTATGCGTTCCCATGCCTCGTGGGGCTCGCTCGACGATGCCCTGCTTGTCTTCCTCAACCAAGATGCCTACGATAAGTACCGCTTGAGCAAGGAGGACTACGAGCTGCTCAAGGAGCTGGAGAAGGCCAACAAGAAGGACGAAGAGTCGAAGGATAAGAAGGGTGCCGACAAGAAGAAAGGTGCCCAGAAGCAGGGGGTAAAGAAGGGAAGCGATGAGGAGAATCCCGAAGTGAAACCCATCAAGGTGGAGCTGGAGGGTATTCAGGACCGCATCGTGCGCCTTACGCCCAACTCCTCGCACATGACCGACGCCCTTCTCTCGCCCGATGGCGAGAACCTCTACTACCTGGCCTCGTTCGAGGGTGGATATGACCTTTGGAAGATGGATTTGCGAAAGCGTGAGACCAAGTTGATTCATAAGCTTGATGCCGGATGGGCCTCGCTGGAACTCGATGCCAAAGGTGAGCATATGTTTATCCTGGGTGGCAACATTGCCAAGCGCATGGACCTCAAGTCGGATAAGCTCGACAACATCAGCTACCAGGCCGACCTTAAGATGGACCTGGTTACTGAGCGCGAGTACATGTTCAATCACGTCTATCGCCAGGAGCAGAAGCGTTTCTACAACCTCAATATGCACGGTGTGGACTGGGATGCCATGAGCGCTGCTTACCGCAAGTTCCTGCCCCATATCAACAACAACTACGACTTTGCCGAGATGCTCAGCGAATGGCTGGGTGAACTCAACGTGTCGCATACCGGTGGCCGCTACTATTCCGACCGCCAGAGCGAACCAACTGCCAACCTCGGCCTGCTCTATGATTGGAGCTACGAAGGCAATGGACTCAAGGTGGCCGAAGTGGTGGAGAAGGGCCCCTTCAGCCGTGCCACGAGTCGCGTGAAGGCGGGTGTAGTCGTAGAGAAAATTGATGGTCAACCCATTACGGCTGATAAAGACCATGCCCCGCTGCTGGCCAACAAAGTGGGCCGTAAGACGCTCGTCAGCCTCTACAATCCGCAGAGCGGTGAGCGCTGGGATGAGGTGGTGCTTCCCATCTCGCAGGGCACGATGGGCAACTTGCTCTACACCCGCTGGGTGAAGCAACGTGCAGCCGACGTAGAGCGTTGGTCGAACGGTCGTCTGGGCTATGTACACATCCAGTCGATGGGCGATGGCAGCTACCGCACGGTATATAGTGACATCCTGGGTAAATACAATCAGTGCGAAGGTATCGTGATTGATACCCGTTTCAACGGTGGAGGTCGTCTGCATGAGGACATCGAAATCCTTTTCAGTGGCGAGAAATACCTCACTCAGGTGGTCCGTGGCCGTGAGGCGTGCGACATGCCCAGCCGTCGCTGGAATAAGCCCAGCATCATGCTCCAGTGTGAGGCAAACTACTCCAATGCGCACGGCACTCCCTGGGTCTATAAGCACAGGGGTATCGGAAAGCTGGTGGGAGCACCCGTGCCGGGTACCATGACCAGCGTGTCGTGGGAAACATTGCAGGACCGTTCGCTCGTCTTTGGTATTCCCGTCATCGGTTATCAATTACCTGATGGCAGCTACCTGGCGAACAAGCAGCTTGAGCCCGATATACTGGTGCTCAACG
>JBJEKS010000080.1:0-3699 GCA_051878755.1 Bacteroides sp.
AGGCATCTCCTTTGGGCTTAAGACCCTCAATATCCGGGGTTCTGCTGGCTACGGAGGGCGGGATTGGCGTTGAGCTCATCCTGCGAGATGGGGAGTACAATCTTGTAGAAGGTGCGGTCGATGACCTTCTCGCGCTGGCTGATGGGCACGCTCTGGAAGTCGTCATTGTATTCGATGCTGCGGTTGCAGCGTATCATGTCGAAGAAGCGGTGTCCTTCGCCGAAGAGCTCCTTGCTGCGTTCGTCCAGGATCATGTCGAGGCTGACGGTGGCTGCCGTGGCGGGCTCCAGGTGCGGGGCACGCTGGCGGATGGCGTTCAGGTAGCTGGCTGCGGCCTCCTTGTCACCCGTCTGCAGGGCGGCTTCGGCAGCGATGAGGTAGATTTCAGAGAGACGGATCAGTTTGATATTGACGGCTGTGGAAGTTTCCTTGCCATCGCCTACCATATCCACGCTGCCCATGTACTTGTAGCAGGCACCTCGGCGGCCGGTGTCGAAGTCGTAGTCCTCTTCATCCACGTCCATCACCCCCCAGCGCACGTCGTCGGGGTCTTCACCCAGGCGGTTGAGGAAGTAGTCGCTGGCCAGGAACCAGCCCATGGCGTTCTTCTTGCGGCCATACTGCATGTAGTAGAAGCCCAGCGAACTGCTGCCCAGGTCGCTCTCGGCGTCGATGCCGAGTTCGAGGATGCTCTCCGAGGCGTACTGCTTGCGCCAGGAGTCCACCCAGTCATCGTCGGGGGCGTAGAGGCTGTACTTCTTGCTGTCGATGATTTCCTTGGCTGCGGCCAGGGCCTCGGCGTAGCGCTCCATGTAGAGGTTGACGCGGGCCTGGAGGGCGATGTTGGCAAAGTAGCCCACGTAGCTGTCCACGGGCTTCTTGTTGTCGGCCAGCAGCTCGGCACCGGCCTTCAGGTCAGCGAGAATCTGTGCATAGTTCTCCTCCACAGTGGCGCGGGTGGGCTGAGCTGAGGCTTCCAGGGTCTGGATGACGTTGGGCACGCCCAGGGCCGTCTTGTCGTAGTTGTAGGGCAGGCCGTAGAGGCGTACCAGGTCGAAGTAGAAGAGGGCACGCAGCGTGAGTGCCTGCCCCTTGTAGTTGTCGAAGCCCGTCTGTCCGGCAGCTTGCAGCCGGTCGATGTTCTCGATGAGGTTGTTCACCTGCATGATGCAGTAGTACCCCGTGCTCCAGTAGCCGCTGTAGCTACCGCTCGTGGGAGCGTGGTTGAAGGAGTAGAGGGCGTCCATGCCTCGTCCGGCGCTGTAGATGGTGAGGTCACCGCCCTTCGCGTCACCGTAGAGCATGAAGTTGCGTCCGTAGTAGCTGCTCGAGCTCATGGCTCTCATGATACCGTTGATGGCCACCTGGGCATCGTCGGTGGTGGCAATGGCTGTTTCGGCATTGCTGGCGTTGGTGGGCTGCATGTCGAGGAAGCTGTCGCAGGCGCTGAGGCTCATTACAGCGGCAGCCAGCAGGGTATATAGTCTGTAGATTTTCATATCCGTATGTTTATGTATTGTCTGTCTATGTATATATAATATAAATAGGTATAGCTTAGAACTTCAGGTCGATACCGAAGACGAAGGTCTTGCCTACCGGGGTCTCCCATCCGCGCGTGCCGTAGGAGTTGACCTCGGGGTCAGCCTCCTTGTAGCTGGAGAAGGTGAGCAGGTTGCTGGCGTTGAAGAAGAGTCGTGCGTTGCTCAACATCACCTTGCTGATGAGGGTCTTGGGCAGCGAGTAGCCCAGGCTCAGGGTCTTCAGGCGCAGGAAGCTGGCGTTGTGCATGTGGCGTGAGGAGTACTGCATCGAGTCGGTGAGGTCAATGCCTCGGATGGCCGGCTGCGAACCGTCGGTGCGGGTGGGGGTCCACATGTTGTCGTAGTAGCTCTTGGCGCGGATACGTTCCCAGTAGTAGCCATCGTCGGCCACATCCTTGTAGGCCCCGTCGTAGAGCTTGCCGCCAATCTTGTAGATGAAGTTCAGTCCCAGGTCGATGCCTTTCCAGCTCAGGTTGGTGTTGATACCGCCGTTCAGCTTGGGCATCACGTCGCCCAGGATGGTCTCGTTGGCACTGTCGTAGTCGTATGTGGCACCACGTCCGTTGTATTCAAAGTCGCCTGCCTTGGGGTCGTCAGGGTCATTGACGTAATAGACGCTCTGTCCGTTCTTTGGGTCCACTCCGGCCCATTCGTAGCCATAGAAGGCCAGGGTCGATTCGCCTTCGCGGTAGATGTATTGAGCACGGCCGTCATCGCCCGTGGGGTCATACCAGATGATGTCGGCACCGTTGTAGAGCTTCTTCACCTTGCTCTTGATGAAGGCGGCGTTGATACCGGCGCTCCAGGTGAGGTGGCGGTTGCGGATGATGTCACCGCTCAGTTCAAATTCGAAACCTTTGTTGTTAATTTCGCCGATGTTCTTCAGCACCGAGCCGAAGCCGGTCACCGAGGAGATGGGCACGTCTTGCAGCAGGTCCTTGGAGTCGCGGTTGAAGTACTCCACGGTACCGCGCAGACGGTTGTCGAAGAGGCCGAAGTCCAGCCCCAGGTTGAGCGTATAGCTGGTCTCCCAGGTCAGGTCGCTGTTGGCCATGGTAGTGATGGTACCGCCCGGATTACCCAGGTACTTGTTGCCATAGCTCATCAGGTTGATGTAGCCATAGTTGTTGGTGGGCAGGGTACCATTCACACCGTATGAGGCGCGCAGGCGCAGGTCGCTCAATACAGGCACCTCCTTCATGAAGGGCTCGCTGAGGATACGCCAGGCGGCAGCCACACTCCAGAAGTTACCCCAGCGAGTATCAGGGCTGAGGCGCGAAGAGCCGTCGCGGCGCAGCGAAGCCGAGGCGTAGTAGCGTTCCTTCCAGTTGTAATCCACCTTTGAGAGGAGCGATACCATGGCGTTGCCCCAGTTGTAGCCTCCGGCGCTCAGCGTACCGGCAGTAGAGACCGTGTGAAGCGTGCTGGTGGGCAGGCCCTCACCCGTGCTTCGGGTAAAGTCGGTCTTGTTCTTCTCCGCCTCGAAGCCCACGAGCAGGCCTACGGTGTGGTCACCGAAGGTGTTGTTGTAAGTGGCCGTGGTAGAGCTTACCATCTTCTCGTAGATGGTGCGCATCTCGTGCACAGCACCGCCCACTGAGGCACCGGCATAGTGGTTAGCGCTTCGGTAAAGGTGATCTTTTACCGTGGTGTTGTCGTAGGAGAAGATGCTCTTCACATCCAACCCTTTCAGCAGGTGCAGGGTGAGCGTCTCCACGGCCGAGATGCGGCTGTTGATACTCTCATTCTCCCATTCCTTATTATAATAGAGCTGATTCTGCGCATAGCTGCCGTAGCGGGCAGTCCAGGGCTCACCCGTCTTGTAGTCGGTAGGCCAGTAGAGTCCCCAAAGCAGGTTGCGGGTCTGCATGAAGAGGTTATCACCCGTGCTGCGTGTATCGTTGTAGCCACTCTTGTTGGTGCGGCTCAGGCTGACGTTGGTACCGAACTCCATCCATTTGCCCACCTTCTGCGAGAGGTTGACGCGTCCGCTGATGCGGTCGAAGCTGTTCACCTTGATGCGCCCCTGGTCCTGGGTATAGGAGAGCGAGGTATAGTAGGTGGTGGAGGGAGTGCCGCCGCTCACGCTCAGGTCGTAGGTCTGATAGACCGCTGTGCGGAAATAGGCATTGTCCCAGTCGAAATACTTTCCACCGCG
>JBJEKS010000081.1:0-6269 GCA_051878755.1 Bacteroides sp.
AGAACTTGGCAAACCGGTTGGTCTCGAACATGGGGTTGCGCTTGTCGGCCAGCTTGCGGTGCTTGCGTAGTTCATTGTAGAGCGTAAACATAATCTGTGGTCTTGTGTGCTAGTTGGGGTTACTTTTTCTCTTCGGGGGCCGTCATGATGACGGTGATTTTGTTGCCCTGCTTCATCAGGTCGGCGGCAAACTTGGCTACGTCGGCCACGGTGATGCCTTCGAGGGTGGCCTCATAGTCCTTGGTGAGGTCAATCTGCTCAAAGCAGTAGCTGTCCATCACGTTGAGCCAGTAGTTGTTCTCTTTCTGATTGTCAGCAAAGCGCTTCTGCAGCAGCTTCTTCGACTTGTCCAGCTGCTCGGCAGTAGGACCCTCTTGGGTCATCTTGACAAAGAGCTGGTCGATGAGGCTGTTGAGGTGATCCTTCTTGGCAGGGTCGGTCTGATAGACAATCTGGAGCACCAGTTCGGGCTGCGGGTACTTGCTGAAGTTCTGCATGCAGCTCACGCCGTAGGTACCACCCTCCTTCTCGCGAATCTCCTCGGTGTAGGTGATGTTGAGTGAGTTGACGAGGATGCTGAGCAGCTGGTGGTTGCGCAGCGTATAGTCCATCGTGCCGGTGTAGAGCATGATATTGGTGGCCATCGGAGTCTGCTGCTCCTTGGCGTATTCGTTGAAGAACTGACCCTTGCGGATGTTCATCTTGCGGTCTATCCATTGGCCCTTCTTGCTCGTAGAGGGGAGAGAGCCAAGGTAAGAGGCGATGAGGGGCTTGGCAACTTCGAGGTCGATGTTGCCCACGAAGAAGAAGGTGAAGTCGCTGGCGTTGGCGTAGCGCTCCAGGTACATCTGATAGACGCGGTCGAGGTTGACCTGGTCAATCATGTCGGCCTTGAGGTTGAGGAAGCGGGGGTGATTACCATACATGGCATAGCCCACGGAGTCGTTGATGGAATAGACGGGGTTGGCTTCAGCACTTTCAAGTTGTGCCTTGGTGCGGCTCTTCCAGGACTCAAAGGCTTCGGCATCCTTGCGCGGAGCGGTGAAGCCCAGATAGACGAGCTGCATCATGGTCTCGAAGTCCTTGGGCGAGCAGCTGCCGTTGACGCCTTGGGTCAATTTGCCCACGTTGGCATGAACCATCACCTTCTTGCCGGCCAGCATCTTGGTGAGGTCGGTGTTGCTGAAGTTGCCCACACCGCTCATGTCCATAATCTGGCTCATCACGGTGAAGTTGAGCTTGTCTGCATCCTCGAATACGCTGGTTCCACCCAGGCTGTAGCCCTTCATCAGGATTTCGTCGGCCTTGAAGTCGGTCTGCTTCACATAGACCTTGATGCCGTTGCTCAGCGTGAGCTCGGTGGCACCGAAGAGGGCATTGGCCTTCTCAGAGACAATCTTTCCGCCCTTGGGGGCTTCGCTCATCAGGGGTTCATTGTTCACCTTGTCCTCATAGGGCTTCACGTCGAGGCTCTTCATGCCCTTGAGCAGGGCTGCAATCTCCTCCTTGGTGGGCACGGTCACGCCCTCCTTCTCGGGGGCGGCGATGAAGACGGCCTGGTTCTCCTCGCTGATGAGGTTGGCTTGCTGGATAACCTGGTTGATGGCTGCCAGGGGAATGTTGGGAGCTATCTGGTTCATTGTGGCATATTCATACTCGATGCCGGGGATGGGTTCGTTGTGGAGGAAGTGGTTGACGTATTCCTGCACGTAGCGGTTGTTCTTGGTCTTCTCGCGCTCGTTGTAGCTTGACTCCAGTTGCTGGAGGAAGTTGGCACGGGCACGGCTGTATTCGCCTTCGGTAAAGCCGTAGCGGCGTACGCGCTCCAGCTCGGCCAGTCCGGCCTCGAAGGCTTGCTTCATGCCTTCGCCCTTGCAGCCGATGCTCAGTGTGAAGGCTGCCTTACTGCCGCAAAGGAAGTAGTCGTCATCATAGGCTCCGGCATAGACGAAGGGAGGATTGGAGCCCTGACGGATTTCGTCAAGACGGGCGTTGAGCATCGAGGTGGCCATGGAGACGATGTAGTCCTGAAGCAGGTACATCATGTTGCCCTTGAGCGAGTCGGGGAACTGCTCATGCTTGAAGAAGAGCATGATGCTGGGGTCGTTGACCTCCTTGTCTATACCTATATATATTAGGGGTTCCTTGTTGTCTTCTACGGGGAAGATGGTGCGCTTGGCAGGGTTGACGGGGGCGGGTACATCGGCCCAGGTGCGCTTGATGTTGGCCTCCATGGCATCTACGTCAACGTCACCCACGATGATGATGCCTTGCAGGTCGGGACGGTACCACTTCTGGTAGTAGCTGCGGATGGCGTCGTAGGAGAAATTGTCGATGACGTCGATGCTGCCGATGGGCATACAGTCGGCGTACTTGGTGCCTTCGTAGAGGGTGGCTTGTGACTCGGTGTAGAGGCGGAGCATGCCGCTGTTGCGGCTGCGCCACTCTTCGTGGATGACGCCACGCTCTTTGTCAATCTCGGTGTCGCTCAGCAGCACGGCGTTGCTCCAGTCGTGGAGGATGAGGAGGCAGGAATCGACCACGGCCTGGTCGGTGGTGGGTACGTTGCTGATGTTATAGACCGTCTGCTCCACCGAGGTATAGGCATTGAGGTCGCGGCCAAACTGTATGCCTTTGCTTTCGCACCAGGGCACGATACCGAGGCCGCGCTCGTCACCAGGGAAATTCTTCGTGCCATTGAAGCACATGTGCTCCAGGAAGTGAGCCAATCCGCGCTGTTGCGGCTCTTCGAGGATGGAGCCTACCTTCTGGGCGATGTAGAACTCAGCACGGTTTTCAGGCAACTTGTTCTGACGGATGTAGTAGGTCAGACCGTTCTCCAGGCGACCGACGCGTACCTTCTGGTCGAGGGGAATCGGCGGCATCTGCTGTGCATTGGCTTGCACGAGGCCTCCTCCTATCAAGAGGACAGCCACAAGAATCTTTTTGAATAATTGTTTCATCTCTTTTTTTTATTTTTTTATTGTTTATGCTTCGGCGTTTTTATATCCGTTGTCGAAACATTAGACGTGTGAGGCAGAGGAAAGTCACACTGTTGTGGCTGTTTTTTTGCTACAGAGGGGCTTTAGAGGGCGGCTCGGATGCGTACCAGCTTCTCCAGCAGGGGCTCCAGGAGGTCGAGTTGCAGCATATTAGCACCGTCGCTCTTGGCCACGGAGGGGTTCTCGTGGGTCTCGATGAAGAGACCGTCAACGCCCACGGCGATGCCTGCCTTGGCCACGGTTTCGATGAGCTGGGGCAGGCCACCGGTGACACCAGAGGTCTGGTTGGGTTGCTGCAGCGAGTGGGTGGCATCGAGCACCACGGGGAAGCCCAGGGCCTGCATCTGCGGTATGCCACGGTAGTCGATGATGAGGTCCTGGTAGCCGAAGGTAGTGCCACGCTCGGTAAGCATCACGTTGTTGTTACCTGCCTCGACCACCTTCTGTGCGGCGTACTTCATGGCCTGGGGGGAGAGGAACTGGCCTTTCTTGATATTGACAATCTTGCCCGTCTTGGCAGCGGCCACGAGCAGGTCGGTCTGACGGCAGAGGAAGGCGGGTATCTGCAGCACATCGACGTACTCGGCGGCAATGGCAGCTTCGGCTGCCTCGTGGATGTCGGTCACCACAGGGATTTGGAAAGTCTCGGCCACTTTGCGCAGGATTTTCAGCGCTTTCTCGTCACCAATACCGGTGAAGGAGTCAAGTCGCGAACGGTTGGCCTTGCGGTAGGAGCCTTTAAATATATAAGGTATGCTTAGCCGACTGGTCATGTTGGCACAGCGTTCGGCTATCCGCAACGCCATCTCCTCGCCTTCAATCACGCAAGGGCCTGCCATCAAAAAGAAATTCTCGTCCATGATATTAAAATTATAGTTTTAAGTTTTAAGTTTTTAGTTCTTAGTTTTTAGTTTAAAATACTATGGTATGATAAGCTGGATGGCTTCGTGCATGACACCGACTTCCAGGGGAAAATGGCGGTCGAGCAGTCGGCCGTCGAGGTCAACCGAGGCATTCTGTGCGCGGAGCACCTTGACGTGCTGTGTGCGGTAGGGCATCACCACCTTGTGGTTGAGTATGCGGCCCTGGATAAGCATCCAGAGGCCCGACCAGAGCTGCAGCAGCTCGGGGCGGTGGATTATCGACACGTCAAGCCAACCGTTGTAGGGCACTGCGCTTGGGCACTGGCCATAACCGCATGCACTCCCTATGCAGACGGTCATGATGCGGCCGCGGATATGCTCACCGTTAATTTTCAGGTGGGTGCGGTAGAGCTTCCGCTCAAAGATGATGGAGAGCAGGGCCATGAACCAGGAGAGGTATTTCACGCCCCAAAAGCGCTTGCATTGGTCAGTGATCTTCACGATGCGGGCACCAAGGCCGATGTTGATGGCGTTGAGGAAGTAGCGCGTCACGTGGTTTGTACCGTCGAAGTACTGACAGGTGCCTACGTCAACGAGCCGCGTGCGGTGGCTGATAAGACACTCCACAGCCTCCTTGTAGTCGCTGCTCATCTCCCAGTATTTGGCAAAGTCGTTGCCTATACCGTTGGGGATGATGCCCAGGGCAATCTGCCGCTTGTCGGGTACCTTGGAGGACATGATGCCGTTGATGGCATCGTTGAGCGCTCCGTCGCCACCTACTACGACAATGGTGCGGTAGCCGTTGTTGGCCAGTATGCCTGCCAGTCGCTCCACCGACCCGAAGCCTTCGCTCTGCACGTAGTCGTACTCTATGCCGCGAATATCCATGTAGTCCTTGATGGCTTTCCATCGTTTCTGGACCTTCCGTGTCCCTGCTTTGGGGTTGTAAATCACGCCCCACTTGTTACCTTCCATCTCTTCGCTTTCTCCTATCTTTTTTTATGGTCTATGAATCATCGTTGTTTCCTATCCTATATCATACGGAATGGTGTATTTTGTACAAATGACGTATAATATATAATAGGTATGCAAAATTACACTATTTTTCGCATTGGCAAAAATATTGGTTGAAAAAAATTGCAAGCTTCTCCTCCATGGGCAGCGTAGCGTCAATCCAATGGATGGTGCAACCACGGCGCTCCATGCCGCGGAACCAGGTCATCTGACGCTTGGCAAACTGGTGGATAGCTGTCTCGAGCTGGGTGAACATCTCTTCGTAGGTGAGCTGTCCGATGGCGTGGAGGGTGAGGTATTTGTACTCCAGGCCGTAGTAGATGAGGTCTTCGGGGGCGATGCCCTGGCTGAGCAGACGGCGCACTTCGTCCATCATCCCTTCGTCAAGTCGCTGACGGAGGCGTCGGCTGATTTTCTCGCGGCGCAGCTCGCGGTCTATCTTCAGACCGATGATAAGGCTCTTCAGCTGGGGGAAGGAGCGCTCCTCCACAGGGGTGTGGGCGTAATACTCCTCAATCTCGATGGCACGGATGGCCCGCTTGGGGGTATCGACGTCGGTGGTGTTGTGGAGTGTCTTGTATCGGCTTAGCAGCTGGGTGAGCTCCTGGAGCGAACGTCCTTCAAGTAGCTGGCGCAGGGTGGGGTTCTCGGGCACGGGCAGGAGACGGTAGCCACGGAGCACCGACTCAACGTACATCCCCGTGCCGCCACAGACGATGGGCAGCAGATGTCGGCTACGCATCTCATCGTAGGCCTTGAGGAAGTCGCGTTGGTACTCGAAGACGTTGTACTTGTAGCCAGGGTCGGCAATATCGATAAGGTGGTAGGGGACGGGCTCTCCCTCCACGGTGTAGTCGGCCAGGTCTTTGCCGGTACCTAGGTCCATGCCGCGATACACCTGGCGCGAATCGGCGCTGATGATTTCGGTGTGGAGACGGTGGGCCAGTGCGGCAGCAAAGGGGGTCTTGCCCGATGCCGTGGGGCCGATGATGGCTATGAGGTCGATAGGGTTGTTCATACTGTCATTATTTTAATGTCTGTCTGAACCCTTTTTGAAGGGATCAAATCGTGGATTTCGTAGGCAAAGGTAGTGAAAATCCCCGTTCTGGAGGCTTTCTTGCAAAAAAATCAAGAAAAAATTGCTGAAATGTTTGCAGGTTTAAAAAAAAGCCGTATCTTTGCAGCGCTTTTGAAACGAAAGTGACGGGCGTTTAGCTCAGCTGGTTCAGAGCATCTGCCTTACAAGCAGAGGGTCGGGGGTTCGAATCCCTCAACGCCCACAAAAAAACTTAGTCACTTTCGGCCGTTCAAAAGGGCGTTTAGCTCAGCTGGTTCAGAGCATCTGCCTTACAAGCAGAGGGTCGGGGGTTCGAATCCCTCAACGCCCACA
>JBJEKS010000081.1:6369-21287 GCA_051878755.1 Bacteroides sp.
AGAGCATCTGCCTTACAAGCAGAGGGTCGGGGGTTCGAATCCCTCAACGCCCACAAACAAAATGATAACTCCTTTTCATAATTATAAGTTTTAAAATTGGACTTTGCTGTGAAGCTGGGTCCATTTTTTGTTATATACCCCTTTCTGTGTTGTTTTCATTTCGCTGATAATTTATAATCAGCTGGATGATTATAAATCATCAACGCGATGATGAATGTTCACCATCGCGTTGATAATAATTTCACTAGTGCTTACTTGCTTTTCAGCCAGCGGTCGAGCCAGTTGAAGAAGGTGCGTTGCCACAGGATGCCGTTCTGCGGCTTCAGTACCCAGTGGTTCTCGTCGGGGTAGATGAGCAGCTGGGCAGGTACGCCACGCATCACGGCTGCATCGAAGGCAGCCATGGCGTGGTTAGGCAGGATGCGGTAGTCCTTCTCGCCGTGGATGCAGAGGATGGGTGTGTCCCAGCGGTCCACGAAGCGGTGAGGCGAATTGGCAAACGTGCGCTGTGCTACGGCGTTCTGCTTCTCCCAGTAGGCACCGCCCATGTCCCAGTTGGCAAACCATTTCTCTTCCGTCTCCAGGTACTGCATCTCCAGGTTGAAGATACCATCGTGTGCGATGAAGGCCTTGAAGCGCTTCTCGTGGTGACCGGCCAGCCAATAGACGGAGAAGCCACCGAAGCTGGCACCCACGCAACCCAGATGGTCGCGATCGACGTAGGGCTCGCTGCACAGCTCGTCAATAGCCGTGAAGTAGTCCTTCATGCACTGGCCACCGTAGTCGCCGCTGATTTGTTCGTTCCATTCAGGTCCGAAGCCGGGGAGTCCACGGCGGTTGGGCGCGATGATGATATAGCCCTGGGCAGCCATCACCTGGAAGTTCCAGCGGTAGCTCCAGAACTGGCTCACGGGGCTCTGCGGACCGCCCTCACAGAAGAGCAGGGTGGGGTACTTCTTTGTGGGGTCGAAGTGGGGTGGATAGATGACCCACGAGAGCATCTGCTTGCCGTCGGTGGTTTTCTGCCAGCGTGCCTCCACACGGCCCATGTCCACCTGGTCGTAGATGTGCTGATTGACGTGCGTGAGCTGCACCTCCTCCTTGCCCAGGCGGTAGATTTCGTCGCCCATGCTCATGGAGTGGCGCTTGCAGACGAGGTCGTTGCCTAGCAGGGCCAGCGAGCCGTAGTCGGCCACCTGGTCACTGATCAGCTCGATGCGGTAGGCTGTGGGGTCACTCTCCTCCGCTTGATCCAGGTGGAGGGCATAGACCTGCTCCAGGCCGTGCCAGATGCCGAGGAAGTAGATGGAGCGGGAGTCGCTGTTCCAGAGGAACTGGTCCACGTTGCTGCGGAAGGCTTTGCTGGCAAAGCGCTTCTCGCCCGTGGTGCGGTCCATGATGATGAGGCGGTTGAGGTCAGCCTCATAGCCATCGCGCTCCATGCTTTGCCAGGCCAGGTAACGGCCGTCGGGTGAGTACTGCGGATTGGTGTCGTAGCCCATGAAGGAACCCAGTTCTGAGCCTGCAGACTGCTTGTCGGCCTCCTGCGAGGAGGGCTTGCAGAGGTTGGTGGTAAGGCCTGAGGCCAGGTCGTACTCATAGATATCTGAGTCGGTGGAGATGGCGTAGGCCATGCCCGTCTTTTTGCGGCAGGTGTAGGCCACCTTGTCACTCTCAGGGCTCCAGGCCAGTTGCTCGATGCCACCGAAGGGCTTCATCGGGCTCTCGAAGGGCTCGCCCTCCAGGATGTCCTTCACGTTGCTGATGCCCTGGCCATCAAAGTCAGCCACGAAGGGGTGGGGGGCCGTAGTGGTCCACTCGTCCCAATGTTTGTACATCAGGTCCTCCACAATCACGCCGCTGGCCAGGGGGAGGTCAGGATAGCGTTCGGCCGTACTCTGTACGGTCTTTACCTGGGCAATGAAGAGCAGTTTCGTTCCGTCGGGCGAGAAGGCAAAGCCCTCGATGTCGCCCTCGTAGTGGGTCAGCTGTCTGCGTCCCGTGCCGTCGGGGTTCATCTCCCACACCTGACTGCTGTCGCCACCCTCATTGCTGAGGTAAGCGATGCGACTGCCCTCCTTGATCCAGGTGGGCTGGCTCTGCTGGAAGTTGTCCTTGGTGAGCTGCACGGCATCCGTGCCGTCGGCCTTCATCACGTAAAGCTCGCGGTTGCTGCGGTTCTGCTCCACGCTGTAGTAGGCCACGCTGTAGGCAATCTGTTCGCCGTTGGGCGATACGCTTACGTCGCCGATGCGTCCCATGGCCCAGAGTGCTTCAGGAGTGAACTGGCGGTTGCTCAGTTGGATGGTCGATGGCCCGATGAGTGGCCGTTGTTCTTCGGCCGACTGCTCCCCAGAGCCCGTGCCGCACGAAGCCGAAGTCAGAAGAATGGCTGCTGACATACTGAAAATGTTGAAGTTAAAATGTAGATGTTTCATGACGATATAGGTTTATTTCAAGGTTTATACCTGTAGGGGCAGACACACAGGTCTGCCCCTACAGTAAGGATTCCTCCCTTTAAGGGAGGTTAGGAGGGTCTCCGTTGTTTCATCAGCTCCTCCTGCTGCTTCTGCATGGCCTCCAGGCGGGCGGCAAAGCCCGTCTTTTTCATCTTCTTGGGGTCCTTCTTGTTGGCCTCCAGCTGGGCCAGCAGTTTGGCCTCGTCGGTGGTGCGACGCATCACGATGGTGGTCACTACGCCAATCAGCGTGGAGAGGAAGTAGTAGTAGTTGAGGCCCGCGGGGTAGTCGTTCAAGATGAAGAAGAACATCAGCGGCATGAGGTACTGCATCCACTTCATGGCAGCCATCTGCGGGTTGGCTCCGTTGTCCTGCTGCTGCATCATGTACTTCGTGTTGAGGATGGTGGTGATGGTCATCAGGAGGCAGAAGATGCTGATGTGGTCACCCAGGAAGGGGATGTGGGGGAAGGTGATGAGCGCATCGTAGGTCGAGAGGTCGTCGGCCCAGAGGAAGCTCTGCTGGCGCAGCTCGATGGCGCTCGGTACGAAGAAGAAGAGGGCCATGATGACCGGCATCTGGATGAGCATGGGCAGGCAGCCGCCCATCGGGCTCACGCCATATTGGCTGTAGAGGGCCATCACCTCCTGTTGTTTCTTCATCGCATCCTCCTGCTTGGGGTACTTCTTGTTGATCTCGTCGATTTTCGGCTTGAGCACGCGCATCTTGGCCGATGAGATGTAGGTCTTCCACGTGGTGGGGTAGATGACGAGCTTCACGATGAGCGTCATGAGCAGCAGCACAATGCCCATGCTCAGTCCCCAGCCCGTAAGCCAGTCGAAGAGGTTGATGGTGAAGATGAGGTTCACCCAGCGGATGATGGGCCAACCCAGATAGACCAGCTTGTTGAGGTCCCAGTCGTGGTCGCGACCGCGGTCCAGGGCGCTCAGCGTCTTGTAGTGGTTGGGGCCCAGGTAGAGATTCATCACGGTGGGCTCGTTGCCTGTGGGGTCGAAGGGAGTGCTCATCTCGGCACGGTAGTCCTTGATGTAGCCACTGCCTTGTGCCTCCATCTGGCTGGAGAGCTTGCTCTGCGTGAACTTGGCATCGCTGATGAGCACAGCTGAGAAGAACTGGTTCTTGAAGGCAATCCAGTTGAGCGGTTCGGCTACCTCCTTCTCTTCGTTTGAGGCGGCAGAGAGCGTCTTCGTGCCCTCGTCATAGAGCTTGTAGGTCAGCTCAGCCAGGCGATTCTCGTAGGTGTAGCCCTTCTCAATCTGACGGGCACGCTGGTGCCACTCGATATCCACGCTCTGCTTGCCGTTGCTCAGCTTGTCGGCCATGCCCACGGCTTGCAGGCTCATCTCCACCAGGTAGCTTCCCGGACGGAGCGTGTAGGTCAGGTCGAGGTAGCTGGCAGCGTCAGCCTGCAGGCGCATGGTGAGGGTGGTGTCGGTCTGCGCTACGGGCATGAAGTAGTAGTCGGCCGTCTGGATGGTCTCCTGCTGATTATAGAAGAGGAAGTTCATCGACGCATCCTTGCCGCTGAAGAGGCAGACAGGTGTCTGCTTGTCCTGCTCCATGTAACCCTTGATGGTGGCCGAGGAGATACGTCCGCCCTTGCTGTCGATGGTCAGGCGAATCAGGTCGTTCTCGATGGTGAGCTGCTTCTCCTCCCCTTGACGTGAGGCGAAGAAAAGGGCCGTGGAGTCGGTAGCAGCCTTGAGCTGCCGTTCGTTGGCCAGGGCCGCTTCGGCCTTCTGCTTCAGCTCGGCCTCGCGCTTCTGCACCTGCGCAATCGAGTCGTAATAGTGTTGCTGGGCCTGCAGTTGCTCCTCGCTGGGTCGGCTGTACCAGCTGAACCCAATCAGCAGAAGTGCAATCAGTACCAGTCCTGTAATGGTGTTTTTGTCCATTTTCTCAAATAAAATATTAAATTAAAACTTTTCGTTGTACCTATATATAATAAGGTATGGCAACGCTTTCCGTTTTTACGCTTCAACAGCCGCAGAGGCTGCCTTCATGCTGGCCTCGTTCTCAATACAGGCTTTCACGAATGAGATGAAGAGCGGGTGGGGGTGGAGCACCGTACTGCTGTATTCGGGATGGAACTGCGTTCCCACGAACCAACGGAGGGCGGGAATCTCTACGATTTCCACCAGGTCGCTTTCGGGGTTGATGCCCGTACACTTCATGCCGGCTGCTTCATACTCCTCCTTGTAGGCGTTGTTGAACTCGTAGCGGTGGCGGTGGCGCTCAGAGATACGCTCCTTGCCGTAGGCTTCATACACCTTGCTTCCAGGCTTCAGCACGCACTCGTAGGCACCCAGACGCATCGTGCCGCCCATGTTGGTGATGGACTTCTGCTCCTCCATGATGTCGATGACGTTGTGAGGCGTCTTCTCGTTCATCTCACGGCTGTTGGCATCGGCATAGCCCAGTACGTTGCGTGCAAACTCGATGGCGATGCACTGCATACCCAGGCAGATGCCGAAGGTGGGGATGTCGTGCTCGCGGGCGTATTTGATGGCCACAAACTTACCCGGGATGCCGCGTTCGCCGAAGCCGGGGCCTATCAGCACACCGGACATGCCTTGCAGCTGTTCAGCCACGTTCGCATCAGTCAGCTTCTCGCTGTTGACGAAATCGACCTCTACCTTGCGGTCGTTGTAGGTGCCTGCTTGCGAAAGGGCTTCACGGATAGACTTATAGGCATCCTGCAGGTCATACTTACCCACCAAGGCGATATGCAGCACCTCGCCCTTCTCCGCATTGTGGCGGCGCTCCAGGAAGGCACGCCATGGTCCCAACCCCGGTGTGTCGCCCACGGGAAGGCCCATTTTGCGCAGGATGGTGGCATCCAGCTTCTGTGCTTGCATCAGGATGGGCACCTCATAGATGGAGGAAGCATCGATGCTCTGCACCACGGCCTCTTCGTCCACGTTACAGAAGAGGGCTACCTTCTTGCGCAGGTTGGCGCTCAGCTCATGCTCTGTGCGGAGCACGAGCACGTCGGGTTGGATACCCATGCTCTGCAGCTCCTTCACGGAGTGCTGCGTGGGCTTGGTCTTCAGCTCGCCTGCGGCTGCCAGATAGGGTACATAGGTCAGGTGTACGCAGAGCGCGTCCTTGCCCAGTTCCCATTTCAGCTGACGGATGCTCTCCAGGTAGGGCAGCGACTCGATGTCGCCCACCGTGCCGCCAATCTCCGTGATGACGAAGTCAAACTTGTACTTGTTGCCCAGCAGCTTCACGTTGCGCTTGATTTCGTCCGTGATGTGCGGGATAATCTGAATGGTCTTGCCCAGGTAGTCACCCCGGCGCTCCTTGTCGATTACGCTCTTGTAGATGCGGCCCGTCGTGATGTTGTTGGCCTTGGTGGTCTGAATACCCAGGAAGCGCTCGTAGTGGCCCAGGTCGAGGTCGGCCTCATGGCCGTCCACGGTCACATAGCACTCGCCGTGCTCATAAGGATTCAGCGTACCCGGGTCAATGTTGATGTACGGGTCAAACTTCTGGATGGTCACATTGTAACCTCTTGCTTGAAGCAATTTGCCGATGGAGGAGGAAATGATGCCCTTGCCTAACGAGGAGGCCACACCACCGGTAACGAAAATGTACTTTGTATCTCCCACAACAATTCTATTTTTAGGTTTATATTTAGTCCGTTTCTTTGCTTTGCCAACAGGAATCTGCCTCCGGTTGACACAGTTTCCCGTCTTAAAAAGCGCAAAATTATAAAAAAAAAGAATACTTGGAAATTTTCTTTCGCACCTTTCTCTCACTTTTCTATGTTTTCTAAACATTTTAGCCTAAATTTGCACACGAAACATACAAGTACATAGATTATGATGAGAATTATGATGAGAAATAGAATGATAAACTGGATGAAAAATAGCATGAATGATAGAATGAAAAATAGATTGTTTTTAGGTGCTATGCTCATGCTCTCCTCTATGGGGGCTTTGGCGCAGCAAAAGGATTCCTCTCAGGATGGCGATGGCCTGCAGGGGGTGATGAAGGATTACTTCGTCGAGAAGCTCGTGCCTCAGGCCGATACCCTGCGACTCGATACGGTATCCATCCTCTACGAGCGCTACATCGGCGTACTGGATTACCTCAATGATCCCTCTACTCCGCCACGTGTCATTTTCCTCGATCCCGACTACTACCGGCTCTTCCTCCCCTTTACCTATTATTATTCGCCCATCGACCGTGTCTCCGAGCTTACCTTCCCCGAGCGCATGCCCCGTCCTGTGGGCGAGCGCGATGCCGCGCGTGAGCTGGGTCTCGACCTCACTCCGCTGCAGAAGAAGGAGCGCGTCAACCGACAGGTGGATAAGGTGCTTCTTGCAGCCTACGTCGATATTCCGGGACGAATCCGATATACGGAGGATGAGGTGATGAATGCCCGTCTCGTGAAGAGCGACCTGGCCAAGGAGGACGAACAGCGTGCCTCCGTGGGTAAGATGATCAACAAGCCCAAGTTCAAAGGCGTGGAGCGAGAAGGGGGCGTGGATATCCGCAAACCCAACTGGTGGGTCACGGGAGGTAACGGCTCGCTGCAGATAACGCAGAACTACATCTCCGACAACTGGTACAAGGGTGGAGAGAGCACCAACGCCCTGTTGGCTACCCTGCAGCTCTCGGCCAACTACAACGACCGCGAGAAGGTGCAATGGGAGAACTTGCTCGATGCCAAGCTAGGCTTCAGCTCCGCCCCGAGTGACCAGTATCACGACTACCTGGTCAATACCGACCAGCTACGCCTCTACAGCAAGCTGGGTGTACAGGCCGCCAAGAATTGGTACTACACTATCTCAACTGAATTCAAGACGCAGTTCTGCAACGGCTATAAGGCCAACAGTGAGACCATGAGCTCCGCTTTCTTCGCCCCGGCCGACTGGACCACCAGCATCGGTATGGACTTCAAGTTCAAGAGCAAGAAGGTGCAGCTCTCCGTCTTCATCGCTCCCTTGACCTACATGCTCCGCTATGTGGGTGCCAAGGAGGTGGACGAGACTTCATTCGGCCTGGACGAGGGCAAGTGCGTGAAGCATAACTTCGGTTCTAATCTCCGCCCCACGCTCAACTGGCAGATTGCCCCGAATATCACCCTCGACTCGCGCATCGACTTCCAGACCTCCTATCACTGGGCACGTATGGAGTGGGAGAATACCATCAATTTCAACATCAACCGCTACTTCTCCACCAAGCTCTACGTACACGCCCGCTTCGACGATAGTTCTGCTCCCACCACCGGAAGCAGCCATTTCCAGCTCAAGGAGCTCCTCAGCTTTGGTATCAACTACAAGTGGTGAGCACCCTGATTGAGGGCTAAGCCCCCTGATTAGGGGTACTAATCCTTCTATTTTGGGGTATGAATTCTAAAAAGAGTGAAAAATTGCTGTTTGCGCACACGTTTTTATCCCATCATTCGGATATGATTCATAAAAAATGCGTAAATTTGCCGCGATTTGTAATGCATACTTTGCAAAATGGCGAATACAATAAGACATCAAGGTATCGTGGAAAGCATCAATGGGCATCATGTGCAGGTGCGCATCGTGCAAGTGTCGGCTTGTGCCACCTGTAGCATCAAGGGGCATTGCACCACTGCAGATGCCAAGGAGAAGCTGATAGATGTCTTCACGGCTCGGACGGAGGCCTACCAACCTGGCGATAGCGTATGGGTGGTGGGCCAATTGTCTATGGGGTGGTGGGCTGTCCTGTTGGCCTTCCTCGTTCCCCTGCTGCTCCTTGTGACAGTCCTCTTCACGGCTCACACCCTGACGGGTGATGACCTCAGCGCTGTTGGGGTCACCCTTCCCGTGTTGGCCGCCTACTACCTGCTGCTCTGGACTCAGCGCCACAGGATGAGTCGGAAGTTTGCATTCTATATCGAGCCAGCTGGCAGAGAATGATATAAAGAGAATTGGAAAACAATACATTAAAAATACAATAATCAAAACTAACTAATTTATGAATGTAATTCTGATTGCAGTAATTTCGTTGGGTGCGATTGCATTGGTGGCCGCCGTCATCTTGTACTGGGCTTCCAAGAAATTTGCTGTGTATGAAGATCCCCGCATCGCGCAGGTGGCAGCCGTGCTCCCACAGGCCAATTGCGGTGGTTGCGGCTATCCCGGTTGTAGCGGATTTGCCGACGCGTGCGTAAAGGCTGGTTCGTTGGAAGGCAAGCTCTGCCCTGTGGGCGGACAGGCTGTGATGGCCAAGGTGGCCGACATCCTGGGCCTGGCTGCTGAGGCTAGCGAACCCAAAGTGGCCGTGGTGAGATGCAACGGAACGTGTGCCAACCGTCCCCGTACCAATCAGTACGACGGTGCGCGCAGTTGTGCCATTGCCGCCGCCCTCTATGGTGGCGAGACAGGTTGCAGCTTCGGTTGCCTGGGTTGTGGCGACTGTGTGGCAGCATGTAAGTTTGATGCCATCCACATGAACCCCGAGACGGGCATTCCCGAGGTGGATGAAGAGAAGTGTACCGCCTGTGGTGCCTGTGCCAAGGCTTGTCCGAAGGGCATCATCGAGATTCGCCTCAAGGGCAAGAAATCGCGCAGAGTCTATGTGAGCTGCGTCAACAAGGACAAGGGTGCTGTGGCCCGCAAGGCTTGCTCCGCCGCTTGTATCGGTTGCGGCAAGTGCGTGAAGACCTGTCCGTTCGAGGCAATCACCCTGGAGAACAACCTGGCTTACATCGACTACAACAAGTGTAAGTCGTGCCGCAAGTGCGAAGAGGCTTGTCCGCAGGGCAGCATCATCGCCCTCAACTTCCCTCCGCGCAAGCCCAAGACGGAAGAGGCTGCCGCTGCCCCCAAGGCTGCTGCTCCTGCACCTAAAGCTGCGGAAGCTCCTAAGGCAGAGGCATAAAGAAAATGAATTGTGTATCCAAACGATAAAAACAGAATAAACTGTATGTTGAAGACATTTTCAATTGGTGGAGTTCATCCACAAGAAAATAAGCTTTCAGCCCATCAGCCCATCGTGAAGGCCGAGATTCCGCAGAAGGCGGTCATCCTGCTTGGCCAGCACATCGGTGCCCCTGCCAAGCCCATCGTGGCCAAGGGAGATGTGGTGAAAGTAGGTACGAAGATTGCCGAACCCGGTGGCTTCGTTTCAGCTGCCATTCACTCGTCGGTCAGCGGAAAAGTGGCCAAGATAGATACCATTGTTGATGCCAGCGGCTACGCCAAGCCTGCCATCTTCATTGATGTGGAGGGCGATGAGTGGGAAGAGAGCATCGACCGCTCGGAGACCCTCGTCAAGGAGTGCAACCTCACGTCTGAGGAGATTGTGAAGAAGATTGCCGATGCCGGTATTGTAGGTATGGGTGGTGCCTGCTTCCCCACGCAGGTGAAGCTCTGTCCGCCCCCTGCATTCAAGGCTGAATGTGTAATCATCAACGCCGTGGAGTGCGAACCTTACCTCACCGCCGACCACCAGCTCATGCTGGAGCACGCCGAGGAGATCATGGTGGGTGTCACCATCCTCATGAAGGCGGTCAAGGTCAACAAGGCCTTCATCGGTATCGAGAACAACAAACCCGATGCCATCGAGCTCATGACCAAGGTGGCCTCTGCCTATGCCGGCATCGAGGTCGTGCCCCTCAAGGTGCAATATCCTCAAGGTGGTGAGAAGCAGCTGATTGATGCGGTCATCAACCGCCAGGTGGCTGCCGGAGCCCTGCCTATCTCTACGGGCGCTGTGGTGCAGAACGTAGGTACCGCTTTCGCCGTCTATCAGGCTGTGCAGAAGAACAAGCCCCTCTTTGAGCGCGTCATCAGCGTGACGGGTAAGTCGCTGGCTCATCCCTCCAACTTCCTGGCCCGTATCGGTACGCCCATGAAGCAGCTGATTGATGCCTGCGGCGGTCTGCCCGAGGACACGGGCAAGGTAATCGGCGGCGGCCCCATGATGGGTAAGGCCCTGGTCAACACCGACGTACCCACCGCCAAGGGTAGCTCTGGCATACTCATCATGAACAACAAGGAGGCCCGCCGTGGTGAGCCCCAGCCCTGCATCCGCTGCGCCAAGTGCGTAGGAGCCTGCCCCATGGGCTTGGAACCCTTCCTGCTGGCCACCGTCTCCTCGTTGGGCGACTTTGAGAAAGTAGAAAAAGAAGATATCATGTCATGTATCGAGTGTGGCTCATGCCAGTTCACTTGTCCCTCCAACCGTCCGTTGCTCGACTATATCCGCCTGGGCAAGGGCAAGGTGGGGGCCATGATACGTGCACGTCAAGCTAAAAAATAAAGCTGTGTATGAATAAGTTAATCGTATCCCTCTCACCCCACGTACATGGGGGTGACAGCGTGAAGAAAAATATGTATGGTGTGCTGATAGCCCTGCTGCCTGCATTTCTTGTATCGCTCTTGTTTTTCGGATTGGGTGCACTCCTGGTGACGGCTACGTCGGTCCTCTCGTGTGTATTCTTTGAATGGGCTATCTGCAAGTTCATCATGAAGCATGAGACCACTCCCATCACGGATGGCTCGGCTGTAATTACCGGCGTGCTGCTGGCCTTCAACGTACCTTCCAACCTGCCCCTGTGGATTGTGGTGATTGGTGCCCTGTTTGCCATTGGCGTGGTCAAGCTCTCGTTTGGCGGTCTGGGTTGCAACCTTTTCAATCCTGCCCTGGCTGGACGTGCCTTCCTGCTTCTCTCGTTCCCCGTGCAGATGACCACATGGCCTGCTGTGGGTCAGCTCACCGCTCTGGGTGCTGACGTCACCACCTGCGCTACCCCGCTGGGCATCATGAAGGGTGTCATCAATCATGCTCCTGGCGCTAGCCTGGCTGACCTGCCTTCTGCCTTCCAGCTCTTCGTGGGTCAGAATGCCGGCTGTCTGGGTGAGGTGAGTGCCCTGGCCCTGCTGCTGGGTCTGGCCTTCATGCTGTGGAAGAAGATCATCACGTGGCACATCCCCGTGTCTATCCTTGCCACGGTATTCATCTTCTCGGGCATCATGTGGCTAGCCAACAAGGACCTCTATGTTGACCCCTTGACGCAGCTGCTCTCCGGAGGTCTGCTGCTGGGTGCCATCTTTATGGCTACGGACTATGTCACGTCGCCCATGAACCATCGCGGTATGCTGGTGTATGGCGTATGTATCGGTCTGCTCACGGTGGTGATCCGTCTCTTCGGAGCCTATCCCGAAGGTATGTCGTTCGCCATCCTGATCATGAACGCCTTCACGCCGCTCATCAACACTTATGTTAAACCAAAACGCTTCGGGGAGGTAGCAAAGAAGAAATGAAAAAGTTAGAATCATCATTGACAAATATGTTGCTGGTACTCACGGGAGTTACGATGATTTCCGTGGCGTTGCTGGCCTACGTGAATGAATTGACCAAGGAACCTATCGCCCAGGCCAACGCCAAGGCGCTGAGTGAGGCCGTCAAGGCTGTTGTTCCCGGTTTTGACAACGACCCCATCGCTGAGAAGCGCGTGCAGGAGCTGGATGGCGCAAGTTATGCCATCTATCCCGCTACGAAGGAGGGACAGTATATCGGTGCAGCCGTAGAGGCCTCGACGATTGGCTTCGGTGGCGAACTGAAGGTGCTGGTGGGCTTTGATGCTCAAGGTAACATCCTCGACTACTCCGTGCTGCAGCACGCCGAGACACCGGGTCTGGGCTCGAAGTCGGCCGACTGGTTCAAGAAGGGTAACGCAGGCGACATCACGGGCATGAACCCCGGACAGGGTGAGCTCACCGTGTCGAAGGACGGCGGACAGGTTAATGCCATCACCGCTTCTACCATCACCTCGCGTGCCTTCCTGGCAGCTGTCAACAAAGCCTATGCCGCCTTTGCCGCTGCTGAGCAAGCTGCTCCTGCAGAGGCTGCCGCTCCCGCAGAGGCTGCTGAAGAAGAAACCCCAAGTGCTAACGAATAAAGAAAGGAGACGCAAGATATGAATAACCTGAAAGTATTGATGAATGGTATCATCAAAGAGAATCCTACGTTTGTACTGCTGCTGGGTATGTGTCCTACGCTGGGTACCACCTCATCTGCCATCAATGGTATGAGCATGGGTCTGGCTACGATGTTCGTGCTGATTTGCTCCAACATCGTGATCTCAGCCATCAAGAACCTCATCCCCGACATGGTGCGTATTCCTTCTTATATTGTGGTCATCGCCTCGTTCGTGACCCTGCTGCAGATGGTGATGCAGGCCTTCGTTCCCGACCTCTACGCCACCCTCGGCCTCTTCATCCCGCTGATTGTGGTCAACTGCGTCGTGCTGGGTCGTGCTGAAGCCTTTGCTGCCAAGAACAACCCGCTCTCCTCGCTCTTCGACGGCGTGGGCATGGGCCTGGGCTTCACGCTCGGTCTGACCCTGCTGGGCGCTATGCGCGAGCTGCTGGGCACGGGAAAAATCTTCGGCCTCACCCTCTTTGGCGAGGAATATGGCATGTTGCTCTTCGTGCTCGCCCCGGGTGCGTTTATCGCGCTGGGCTACCTGATTGCCCTGGTCAACAAACTGAAGAAGGCGTGATGCGCATAGCCTACAACGAGATGTGAAGAATATGAATCCCCAAAAAATGTAGTACATTATGGAATATCTACTTATATTTATCTATGCAATCTTCGTCAACAACGTGGTGTTGGCGCAGTTCCTCGGCATCTGTCCCTTCCTCGGCGTATCGAAGAAGGTAGATACCGCATTGGGTATGTCGGCTGCGGTAGCTTTCGTGCTGACCCTGGCCACGATTGTCACCTTCCTGATTCAGCATTATGTATTGAACGTGTTCGACCTGCAGTACCTGCAGACCATCACCTTCATCCTTGTGATAGCCGCCCTGGTGCAGATGGTTGAGATCATCCTCAAGAAGGTCTCTCCCGCGCTCTACCAGGCTCTCGGCGTGTTCCTGCCGCTCATCACGACCAACTGCTGCGTGCTTGGTGTGGCCATTCTCGTGATTCAGAAGGACTACGACCTGCTTACGGGCGTGGTCTATGCTTTCTCTACGGCCATTGGCTTCGGTCTGGCGCTGACGGTATTCGCCGGTATGCGCGAGCAGCTCAGCCTGGTCAAGGTGCCCAAGGGCATGCAAGGCACGCCCATCACCCTGATTACCGCCGGTCTGTTGGCTATGGCCTTCATGGGCTTCTCGGGCGTAGTGAAGATCTGATGATATTTTTTAGCGTTTTTATTTGTTTTGTATTAATTAAATTGGTTATCTTTGCAGACACCTAATTAGAAAGACCTATTATGAAGGAAAAAATCTTAGTCACCGGAGGTACCGGTTATATCGGTTCTCATACCGTAGTAGAACTGCAACAAGCTGGTTATGAGGTAGTCATCATCGACAATCTCTCTAACTCAAATGCTGATGTAGTAGATAACATCGAGAAAGTATCGGGCATTCGTCCCGCCTTCATCAAGCTGGATTGTCTTGATTTTGAAGGACTGAAGGGCGTCTTTGAACAGCACAAGGGCATCAAGGCCATCATCCACTTCGCAGCCAGCAAGGCCGTGGGTGAGTCGGTTGAGAAGCCGCTGAAGTATTACCGCAACAACCTGGTTTCCCTCATCAACCTGC
Organism: Bacteroides sp.; assembly: GCA_051878755.1. GTDB lineage: Bacteria > Bacteroidota > Bacteroidia > Bacteroidales > Bacteroidaceae > Bacteroides. The sequence goes on from JBJEKS010000081.1 coordinate 20,393, forward strand.
TGGAGCTGATGCCTCAGTATGGAGTAGAGGGCATCGTATTCTCCTCTTCATGTACGGTCTATGGTCAGCCTGACCAGCTCCCCGTTACAGAGGAGGCTCCTATCAAGAAGGCGGAGTCGCCCTATGGTAACACGAAGCAGATTAACGAAGAGATTATCCGCGACACGGTGGCTTCGGGTGCGCCCATCAACGCTATCCTGCTGCGCTACTTTAACCCCATTGGCGCTCATCCCACGGCTCTCCTGGGCGAACTCCCCAATGGTGTTCCCCAAAACTTGATTCCTTACCTCACGCAGACGGCCATTGGCATTCGCGAGAAGCTGAGCGTATTCGGCGACGACTACGACACGCCCGACGGCTCCTGCATCCGCGACTTCATCAACGTGGTTGACCTGGCTAAGGCACACGTGGTGGCTATCGACCGCATCCTGCAGAAGAAGCAGGAGGAGCAGGTTGAGGTATTCAACATCGGTACCGGACGTGGCTTGAGCGTTCTGGAGCTGATTAATGCTTTCGAGGCTGCAACGGGTGTGAAGCTCAACTACCAGATTGTAGGTCGTCGTGCTGGCGACATCGAGAAGGTGTGGGCCAATCCTAAACGTGCCAACGAGGTACTGGGCTGGACAGCCAAGGAGACTATCGAAGATACGCTCCGCTCGGCCTGGAACTGGCAGCTCAAGCTGCGTGAACGCGGCATCCAGTAATATAATGAAATAGTTAAGGTATTACATATTTAGACACTGTGAACAAATTGGGCAACCGATTTGTTACATGTCTTACTTAGTCTGATGTTCCTTTTGTCTATGTGAATAGGTGCTTGGATGCCCTGGGGTGCTATTTTAGCTCGCAGGCGGACTAGGTAATAGTAGTTTTGTCGTGTTTTATTTTGTGTTTG
>JBJEKS010000082.1:0-3685 GCA_051878755.1 Bacteroides sp.
CCCGATAAGGATTTGGGTAGCACCCTTCTTTCAGGAAACTATCAGAATGATTGGCAGGTGGCGCTCTACATGGGTATCAACAAAGACAATTCTTCAGCTTCGGATGCTACGCCACTCTATTGGGCTACAGGCAACTTGATAGCCGCAAAGAGTAGCGACAGCAATTATGCGTTCTTCATAGGTTCCGCTGAAGAAACAGAGAAAGAAACCAATGCCTCAACCGATTACTTTGCACCGGCCTCGGTAACTGTTAGCAACTCTGAAGGATATGCCAGCTGTACTGTTGGAGCATTGTGGGACAAATTCGGTTGGGGAGATCCAACAGGACTTGTAACGTCAAATGATGAAGTTGATTATACCAAATCTCTTGAGGTCGGCGAATATGGGGGTAATGCGAGTGTCGATATTGCCCGTAAGCAATTGGGAGGCACTTGGCGCTTGGCAAGTGCAAATGAGTTTGCTTTCAATGAAACCACTCCATCAGCGCCAGATTACCGTCCGTCCCAAGACGCATGTACATGCATTGGCTATACCTATTCTATCAATGACGCGGGCTCAACCGGTAACACCATTACAAACACGCTTTATTTCCCTGGAACAGGACAGCGAACAGGCTCGATTTTCTCTATCGGAGGTAGTGCAGGAAAATATATCTATTACTGGACAGGCACACTTTATGATGCCTATGGGTATAAGCGCCCTTATCTTTGGTATTATATAGGCTACTATACACCTATGACAAGTTATGAATATGCTTATTTTGGCTATGCCATTCGCCCTGTTACAGAATAAGTCACAAGAATTATATTGCTGATAATTGATTAAGGCCCTCCCCTAGACGGTGAATACCGCAGGCGAGGGCATTAATATATGCTGAGTGGTATAAAATTACAAATAAATCACAGCAAAAACTTAAAATAAATTACAGCGAAAATTACAAATGAATTACAGCGAAAACTTAAAATAAAAAACATCTAAAACTTAAAATAAAACATTGTAATCCACTAAAAATGATTATCTTTGCACCCATATAAGAATAATATGAAAATAGCATAATTCTATGGCATATCTAAACAGGGTATTTGATGCGCAATTGAAAGCACATCTGAATGCAATGGGTGCAGTACTCATTGAAGGACCAAAATGGTGTGGAAAGACCACCACAGCCAAGCAATTGGCAAGGAGTGTAATAAGTTTGCAAGACACTGACCATCGCGATGAATATTTAGTCACCGCGATGGCAAAGCCGTCATTTCTACTTGAAGGCGATACGCCTCGTCTAATTGATGAATGGCAAGATGCTCCAATGCTGTGGGATGCGGTCCGAACAAAGGTGGACGAACGAGGCTTACCTGGGCAGTTTATACTGACAGGTTCAAATGCTGTAGATGAAAGCAAGATTCATCACAGCGGCACAGGACGTATATCCCGTATGGAAATGCTCCCTATGAGCCTTTGGGAATATGGAGAATCCAATGGTTCTGTTTCCTTAATGAATGTATTTGATCATCCAGATAAAGAATTCATTGCTCATTCTGAACTCAGCATAGATCATATTATCTTCTCAGCGTGTCGAGGTGGTTGGCCAGCAACATTGAATCTGAATGACGATAAGGCAAAGCTTCTTGTGGCAAAAGAATATGTGAAGTCTGTTTACAAAAAGGACATATCACATATAGATGGAATCAAGAGAAACCCAAAGTTGGCTCAAATGATTCTAAAATCGTATGCTAGAAACATATCCACTCTTGCCAAAACGACATCAATTCTAGCAGACGTGACAGCTGCAGATAATATGGAGTGTACACGTCCCACATTTGAAAGCTACGTGGAGGCACTGGAAAAACTCTTCGTCATACGTGACATTGATGCCTGGTGTCCTGCTATCAGAAGCAAAGCAACCATCCAAAGCCGTCCAAAACGTGCTTTCTGCGACCCTTCTATCGCTGTTGCTGCATTGGGACTGTCGCCTAATGGATTAAGGACCCAGCTCAAGACTTTTGGTTTCATTTTTGAACAAATGTGCGTCCGTGACCTCCGTGTCTATTCCGCCTCACATGGTGGTGAATTGTCTTACTATCGTGACCGATACGGATTGGAAGCAGACCTTGTGCTACATCTCGATGATGGTCGTTATGCTCTTATAGAGTGCAAATTGGGCAGCAGAGAGATAGAGAATGGAGCTATGCACTTGTTGGAAATCAAAAGACTTATACAGGAGGCCAACAAAACCGAAAAACAAGTTCCTCTGCGTGAGCCAGACCTGCTAATTATCCTTACCGGTGGTAGCATGGCATATACTCGCCCTGATGGCGTTAAAGTAATTCCACTAGCATGTCTGAAAGACTAGCACCTGATACCATTGATCCGTTTTCATTTCGTTGATAGCTTATCATCAATTAAAAGAGAACGGCTTTTCAATGCGAAGGAGAGAAGTTGTCTATGCCTTATGGCTGACTCGTCCATCCACTTAGACCACGGATTATCAACAGGGCTTATTATATTTTTCTATCTTGCACGAACGTTGCTTTGACTCTTTGTCGTAGCTTATGCCTACAAGGTGGATGTCGCCAGTGTATTCAGCTATCTTTGATGGTTTCCCTACATTCCATCCAAGAATAGGTATATACTGCTATTAGGAATTAATATTTTTTAAGCTGTATAGCTTTCTTTATCCACACTATTAATTCAGGATAAAAACGCATTATTATCCATAGTAGTCAGCCTACAACAACGATTGAACGTTATCTCCGTGTGAGGGGCTGCTCTACGGCCTGCTCCAGGGCTTGGCCGTTGGAGACGGGGGTGGTGATGAGCTCGGGGCGGTTGAAGGTGAGGGTGTAGCTGTCGTAAAACTCAGGATCCTCCTGAGGAAGGATGAAGGGCTTGCCTGCCTCGCCAGTCTCGGGATTGAAGCTGGCGATGAAGGGACGGGCCCAAAGGCCATCCATCCGCTTGCTGCTCAACACAATCCAGCGGCCCGAAGAGCTCCACGTAGGATAGCTATCTACATCCTCGCTGTTCACCTCTGTCAGACAACGGATATGGCCATTGGAGGTATCGAGCAGATAGACCTCGCTCTCAGGATGCCAGATGGAAAAGTTGCCGTAATCGGACTGCACGAAGAGCAGGTACCGGCCATCGGGAGAGACACGAGGGAAGGAGACAGACTTACCCTGCTCAGAAGCCGGATAGATGCATTCCAGGTCATGGAAGCGGTGGCTCTCCGCATCGAAGCGGATGCGACAGAGGTCGTAGCGGATGCTGTCGAGCGCCATACCTTTGCGATAGCCTTTGGCCCGGCAGAAGTAGAGTTCACTCCCGTTGGGAGCACATGCCGGAAAAGTCTCCATGTAGGCATCACCATAGATGAGCGAGTCGGTATAGGCCACGTGATGCTCCACGTCATAGACCATCAGGTCGGCTCCCAGGTCGGAGACTTCAATCGGCTTGGTGCCGCTGGAGTGAAAGAATTGCTGTATCTCGTTGGTGGCAAAGAAGAGGTACTTGCCCGAGGGATGCCATGAGGGATAGGTGGGCCCGTAGCGGAATCCGGACTCCTTGGGGTTGACCTTCTCCACCTTGCCCCCGCGTGAAATCAGGGTGCCTCCCTGCGGACCACGGATATGTAGCATCATCTCGTCGGGGCGGTACTGGTTGTAGGAGTGGCAGTTGACGCACTGGT
>JBJEKS010000083.1:0-3660 GCA_051878755.1 Bacteroides sp.
ACTGCTTTTTCCAGCGACTCGGTGGGCTCGATGATGTTGTAGTCGGCCCAGTAGTCGGCATCCCAGTTGGCCTCGGCCTCGTCGTCGAAGAGGCGCTTGGTGCCGAAGGCCTCCTGCAGGGGGATGTTGCCCCGGGGTGCGTTGTCCAGATCGACGGTCACCATCTCGGCCACAGCGGCATAGGATGAGGCGAAGAGACGCCGCTTCCAGTCGCACTTGAAGCGGATGGTGCTCCTGACGTAGTCCAGCGTGGCGCGCTGGCCGTGGGGCCGGTAGGCGATGACCATGCTCGCCTCGCGCACCCGGAAACGCAGTCCCGCGGGCTTCTTCTGCAGCAGCATCTTGTTGACCTTCTCCTCCTGACTCACGTCGAGGCTGCACTCCACGCGGCTGAGGCAGAGCGACTGCATGTCGATGTAGAGCAGGCCCGAGTAGAGCGGATACTCCACCTTGACCAGCGGACGGAAGCTCACCACGTAGTGCAACCGGTCGCCCAGCACGTCCATTCGCTCGTGGCGGAAGGCGTAGTAGCCCATGGTCTCGGCATCAAAGAGGAAGTCGGGGTTCTTCACTACGTCGAAATGGACTGAGAGCGTAGGTCCGCCTTGCACCTTGACGGCCAGCGTGTCGCGTGACTTCTGGCTCAGCAGCCTCCGTCCGCGCGCTATCCTGACGCGGTCCTTGCCCAGGGCGCGGTGCTTGTAGCCCTCCTTGAAGACGTCGAGCACCCCCTCGGAGATGCCCACGAAGCGGCTGCCCTTCATGATGGTCTCGCGGTAGAACATCTGCAGCATGTTGGGCTGCAGCGGATAGTTGGCACCCACCCTGGCCAGTGCCTCATAGACCAGCTCCTTGGCATCGCCGCCATAGACCGTCACCTCGCTCAGCAGGCGCGATTCCGGCACGAGATAGATGTTGCCTGTCCCGTGTGCGTCGGTCAGCTCGCTGATGGAGAGTTTCCTGCCGGCATACCCCAGGCAGGAGAAGGCCAGCTCCCCCTGGGCGGCCTCACGCGTCAGCTTCAGCACAAAGGCCCCATCCTCGTTGGTCATCGTGCCCACGTCGCCTCCGGGTATGAAGACGTTGACGTTGGGCAGCCGCCGGCGGCTCTGCGCATCCCTGACCACACCCCGCAGCACCATCGTGCTGTCCGGGGATTGCATCACGGCAGCCTCCGCTTGCACCACGGCAGCCTCCGCCAGTGTTGTCACTCTAGCCGCAGCCTGCGTCGTCTGCAGGCAGAGGCAGATGACCATGAGCCATAACCATTTCACGTTTCTCATACGGCAAAACCATTTAAAGTTCACGCTACAAATGGTTCTTCTGCATTTTTGTTGAAAGCCTGCCTCTGTCACTGTCACTGCTCTCGGTCACTGTAGGGGCAGACCTATGTGTCTGCCCAGATACATGCACTTGATTATGCACCGTTGCGGTTATCAGGGCGGACACACAGGTCCGCCCCTACAGGCGATTAACGATGCTTCAACTAAATTGCAGAAGAGCCATTGAAACAGTCTTCATAGAAATACTATTTGAATCCATTCATGCGGCAAAGATAATCTTTACTTCTTGATTCAGCAAATTATTCATAGATATTAATCGAAAACAACACTCAAAAAAGCACGCTAAAGCACTTTATTGCACGATATTGTGCGCTAATGACGCAAAAGCAGGAAACAGTCCAAGCGCCCCTGCCCAAGGTCGTATTTGTACAAGAAACCAAATAATGATGTAATGACAGAGGTAATAGTATCTATAGAGAATGACTGGGCGATTGACAACATCATGAATGCGATCAGGATGTTGAAGGGTGTTGCGTCTGCAAGGGTAAAGCGTGTTGATGCCGCCAAGAATAAAGAGCAAATCTATATAACCTTTGTAAGTTAGTGCCATCGTTTATTCGTTTTGGAAATAAGTGTATATTAATAATCTTCGAGCCGATGAAGCTAACTGCTTTTAGGTTGTTAATTTTGACTAGGTTCTGCGTGTTGCTATAGATGTACTAACCGTTGTCGTTAAAAGTTCTCTGGAAAGTCATCACATAGCAGTTGGCGAATCTCCTCTTGTGTCGGCAGATAAGTCATGTATTTGGCGGCAAATATCTGATTTTCCCCTTCTGGCAACGTATATTTCACGACTGCATCGTTCTTTTCTGCACACAGAACGATGCCCACAGGAGGATTGTCTCCCGGATTCATCATCTCCCGTGTATAGTAGTTGACATACATCTGCATTTGTCCTAAATCCTGGTGGGTCAGTTCATCAATCTTAATGTCAATCAGTACATAACATCGGGCAGGGATGTTGTAGAAAACAAGATCGATATAGAAATGCTTGTCGCCCAAAGAGATTCGCTTCTGTCGGGCCACAAATGAATATCCCCGTCCCAGTTCGAGCAGAAAATGTTGCAGTTTGCTGATGAGCATCTGTTCGAGGTCTCCTTCAAGAAAATGCTCTCCTTGCCGTATTCCGAGAAATTCAAGGATAAAAGGGTCATGTATTATCTCGCGAGGTTGCAATGTCCTTGGAGCTGTCTGCTCTATCTCTGTCCTGACGGCATCTTTGTCGCGGCTTGCCAGCATCCTTTCATAGTACATCGTGTTGATTTGACGCTCCAACTGGCGAACACTCCAGTTTGCTGCTACACATTCCTGAATATAGTACTCACGGGCTACTTCATTCTGCACTCTCAACAGGGCTCTCCAATGAGTCCAGGTTAATTGGCTACTCACTGAGTAGCCTTTTGGATAATAGAGGTAGAATTGTCTCATTAGCTTGATGTTAGGTACAGAGAAACCACCTCCATACTCCATTGTGAGCCTTTTGGAGAGATTAATTATCACTCCTTTCCCATATTCAGCTCTGCCTTTCCCCTGCTGTTCATATTCCACTATATATTTCCCCACCTGCCAATATGCTTTGACAATAGTAGTATTGACGGAACGTGCCACCTGCCGGCGCGCTTCGTCAAGCACATTCTTTATTTGCGCAAAGAGTGCATTGTCTTCCTTATTATAAGATAACGGCTTATTCATATGGTCATTCTATCTTAGTTCATAATAATTCAAGTTTTTTATCGTTATGCAAAGGTATATAAATTTCGTGGTAAACAAGAAGAAATCCCTGAAATATCATCGATCATTGCAAAAATATATTTAACGAGAGTTTGACGAATTTCAATAGATTGAAAAATTGGTGATTAGCGAAAAAAGTTGTACCTTTTTCCTTCGTGTTATTTGACTACTTGTCCTATGCTTGGTAAGGTACCCCTTGTTCATAAAGGAATTCCGGAGCGAAGGCAATCTCGTTGTTCCAATCAATGGTGAAGGGGTCAATCCGATAGTTCTTGAAGTAAGCCTCATCCTTCAACTTATGGCATATTCCCTTGTCGAACAGAGAAGAGAAGTCAAAAGCCCTCTTTTCTCCGTTGCTGAAATGAATGATAAGCGTGTAATCATTCCTATAATCTGATTTCAGTGGCAAAAGTACGTTTTTTGTTGAATAGAGTCTATTTTCCTAGGCTTTAAATGGATATTTAGCACTTCTCAATCCTTGTAGTAGTTGCTAATCTTTTCGACGTCCAGTCATGTAACCAAATACTTCAGCTACAAGCCATATTAATACCATTATTTCGAAAAACATACGCTATAATGATTATGG
>JBJEKS010000084.1:0-3652 GCA_051878755.1 Bacteroides sp.
CATGCAGGGGCTAACGGCTTGGAAGAGGCCACTTTCCGTGCGCTTGGAGTTACCGGCATGGAGGGCGCTTACCAGACCACATGGGGCCTGTTCTGTATCCTCCTGCTCAGCGCTTTGGTGAGCTTCTTCACCATTTTCCTCTTCCGCAACCGCATGTTGCAGATCCGGATGGTCATCTTCAGCTCGCTTCTGCTGATAGGATTCTACATCGTCTTCGGCATTTTCCTCTATATGCTGAGCGATACATTCACCCACGGTTTTGGCGTAGGCGTAGCTCTCTGCCTGCCGTTGGTTTCCCTTATTCTGAACTACCTGACCTTCCGGGCTATCTATAAAGACGAGGCGCTGGTCAACTCGTTGAACCACCTCCGTCCATAAGAAGCGCGACTACAGACAATAGCCGTCTGGTACAGACAACAGACATTTTCTATCTCGACCCGCGGGTTGCTCTCCCTCTCTGACCGGAGGAGCGGCCCGCGGGTTTTGTGTACGCTCGATTATAGATGATTTCAAATGAAACAATCGCTCTACGGAGGCTTTAGAAGGCCTGAAATGAGAAAAATCGTCAAAAAGTCGAATTAATTTGCACAATACGCTTTTTTATGTGCAAAAAAGTCGTACCTTTGCCGCCCGTAAACATTAAAAAAGATTTAGATGAGAAAAAAAATTCTGTTCGGCATTGCGATGCTGATTGTTTCACTTCCAACTTTTGCTGGAGGTTATTTGACCAACACCAACCAAAACGTACGCTTCCTGCGTAATCCTGCACGCGATGCGGCCATTGGCATCGACGGTGTATATAGCAACCCCGCAGGTGTGATTTTCCTGGGACAGGGCTTCCACCTCTCCGTCAACATCCAGAACGCGCACCAGACGCGTACCATCCTCACCGACTTCCCTCTCTTTGCTAATAACGCCACCAACACCAGCGGTACGCTTCATAAGTTCAAGGGCGTGGCCGATGCACCCATCATTCCCTCGCTGCAGGCAGCCTGGAACAAGGGCGACTGGAGTTTCCAGTTTGGCTTCGCCATCACTGGTGGCGGCGGTAAGTGCGAGTTTGACGAAGGCCTTGGCTCGTTCGAGCAGATAGTCAGTGGCATGATTGCCAGCAAGGCTCCCGCCGTCAACGAACTCTATGGCAAGCTTGGCCAGATGGGCTTCCCCGGCATGAGCGACCACAAGATGGGTGCCGCTTACGCTTACGACTCCTACATGCGTGGCCGCCAGTACTATTACGGCTTCACCCTGGGAGCTGCCCGTAAGCTGGGTGACAACCTCTCCGTATATCTTGGTGCACGTATGCTCTACGGCTCGTCCAACTACTACGGCTACGTGAAGAACATCCAGGTGCAGCACGTGGATGGCAACGGCTCGCAGATGATTTCTGCTCCTGCCCACTTCGATGATCTGGCCACCCAGCTCTATCAGTATGCCGGAATGCTCGAAGCTGCCGGTAAGACCGAGCAGGCTGCAGCCCTGCTGAATGCTGCTGACCAGGTGAAGGCCAACGTATCGGCCACCCAGGACATCGAGCTCAACTGCGACCAGACAGGGTGGGGCATTGCGCCTATCATCGGCATCGACTACAAGACGAAGCATTTCAACCTGGCCGCCAAGTATGAGTTCAAGACCCGTATGCGCCTCAAGAACAAGTCAGCCAACAGTATCAGCTACGAGTACCTCGCCTCGCAGAACGACCTGCTCGGCAAGTACCTCGATGGTAGGAAGGTGGCTGAAGATACCCCCGCGATGCTCACTCTCGGTGCCCAGTATAGCCCCATCAAGAGCCTGCGCATCAATGCGGGCTACCATCACTATTTCGACGTGGATACCAAGCAGTGGAACAAGAGCGAGATGGGTGATACGAACGAGTACCTTTTTGGTGTAGAATACGACATTAACAAGATATTTGAGGTGAGCGCCGGTGGTCAGCTGACCCGCTACGACCAGAACGACAGCCACATGAACGACATCAGCTTCAACGTCAACTCCTACTCCTTCGGCTTTGGCCTTGGCATCAACCTCAAGGAGAACATCAAGCTCAACCTGGCTTACTTCCAGACCAACTACGAGGATTACGACATGGAGAGCGAGGTATCAGCCGGCCTCAAGGTGAAGAACAGCTTCACCCGCACCAACCGCGTGCTGGGCGTAGGTGTTGACTTCAAGTTCTAATCCGACGCATATACCCTCCTGGTGAGGGAAAAACATAGAGCTCAGGGCATCCCCCTGGGCTTTTTTTATATACTAACTCTAATGTAACTCTAAAGTAACTCAATACCTACGCTAAAGTAACTCTAATCCAGGTCTAATCTCAGATTAGAGATTGATTAGAGTTTGATTAGAGAACGATTAGAGATTGATTAGAGCAAGGGCGGTGTATCAGCACGCCAGGAGATGAACTACAAAAAAATAATCGGAAAACTTTTGTGGATAGAAAGAAACTCTTTATCTTTGCGGCGGTTTTGTTCCGAGGCCCCGGTTCGGGGATAGGATGAAAAGGGAATCGGGTGGAAGTCCCGGACAGTCCCGCTGCTGTGAGTTTCGATTACCCATCCTGAGGGTAGGGCACACATCAATCTCTTAGCCACTGTCTCCATGAAGACGGGAAGGCGATGGCGCTTATGAAACGAGTCAGAAGACCTGCAAAGCCGAGTCAAGAAACCCTTCGTTCGAGGAAAGCGGATGGTGTACGTATTGTTAGGTTAAGCAGTAAATTGCTCAAACTGATTTGGTTAGGATGAAAGGACATCAACTCCTCCTCTCCCTGGTCGTAGCAGTCAGCACCCTGTGCACTGCTCCGGCTACCGTGGCGCAGACCTTGCCCAGTGACACCATCACCGGCAAGACCCACCGTATCGACGACGTGACGGTCACGGCCCCCCGCCGTCGCGCCCTCATCACCACTACCGTACCCGTGCAGCAGCTCGGCAAGCAGGAGCTGCAGCAGCTGGGGATACAAGATATGGCCGATGCCGTGCGCCGCTTTGCCGGTGCCAACGTCCGGGACTACGGCGGCATCGGCGGACTGAAGACCGTATCCGTGCGCAACATGGGCGCTGCACATACCGCCGTGAGCTACGACGGAGTGCCCGTGAGCAACTGCCAGGGCGGACAGATAGACATCGGTCGCTTCTCCCTCGACAACGTCGAGATGCTCTCCCTGGCCGTGGGACAGCAGGAGGAGATGCTCCAGACGGCCCGTCTCTACGCCTCGGCTGGTGTACTCAGCATCGAGACCGAGAAGCCCCACTTCGACCAGGGGCGCAGCTCCTCGCTGAGGGCTCGCCTGCAGGGAGGCTCCTTCGGCTACGTCACCCCCTCCCTGCGTTGGTGGCAGCAGCTGGACAGCCGTACCTCCCTGGCTCTGGACGGCACCTACATGAGGGCCGATGGCAACTACCCCTACACCCTGGTCAACGGCAAGTACGTCACCCACGAGAAGCGTAACAACTCCTCCATCTACTCCTGGCAGGGCGAGGCCAACCTCCACCATACCCTGCGCGACAGTAGCCAGCTCTCCGTCAAGGGCTACTACTACAGCTCTAGACGAGGCCTGCCTGGGGCGGTGACCCTCTACAACCCCCTCTCCACCGAGAAGCTGTGGGATGAGAACTACTTCATCCAGGCGCAGTACCGCAAGCGCTTC
>JBJEKS010000085.1:0-3614 GCA_051878755.1 Bacteroides sp.
TGGGGGCCTTCACCCTGGGAGGAGGTTACGCCATGGTTCCCTTGATAGAGAACGAGATCGTCAACAAACGCCACTGGCTGGCCAAGGAGGACTTCATCGACCTGCTGGCCATTGCCCAGTCCTCGCCCGGCATCCTGGCCGTGAACATCTCCATCTTCATCGGCTACCGCCTGCGCGGTTGGCGTGGCAGCCTGGTCACTGCCTTCGGCACCATCCTCCCCTCCTTCCTGATTATCCTCTCCATAGCCCTCTTCTTCCATACCTTCAAGGAGAATCCCGTGGTGGAGCGCGTCTTCAAGGGCATCCGTCCCGGCGTAGTGGCCCTGATAGCTGCCCCCACCTTCAGCATGGCCAAGTCAGCCAAAATCACCCGCACCACGGTATGGATACCCGTGGTCTCGGCCCTGCTCATCTGGTTGCTAGGCTTCTCCCCCATCTGGATCATCATAGCCGCCGGCGTAGGAGGATTCATCTATGGTAAACTTTTATAGCTACAAGTATCACTAATCACTAAAAAAAATGCTTTACCTCCAGTTATTCTATACTTTTTTCAAGATTGGCCTGTTTGGCTTTGGTGGCGGTTACGCCATGCTGTCGATGATACAAGGCGAGGTGGTAACCCGCTACGGGTGGCTCACGCCACAGGAGTTTACAGATATTGTGGCCGTCAGCCAGATGACTCCTGGCCCTATCGGCATCAACTCCGCCACCTACGTGGGCTTCACGGCCACGGGCAGCGTGTGGGGCTCCATCGTGGCCACCTTTGCCGTGGTGCTGCCTTCGTTCATCCTGATGCTCACCATCAGCAAGTTCTTCCTGAAGTACCAGAAACATCCGCTGGTAGAGGCGGTATTCAAAGGGCTTCGCCCTGCGGTAGTAGGTCTGCTGGCCTCGGCCGCCCTGGTGCTGATGAACAAAGAGAACTTCAGCTCACCCTCTGAAGACCTCTACTCATTCGTGGTGAGCTGCCTGCTCTTCCTCATCACCTTCATAGGTACCCGCCGCTTCAAGCTCAACCCCATCGGCATGATTCTAGCCTGCGGCGTTGCAGGACTGCTCCTCTACTAAAAAAAATGGATCTTCTGCAATTTAGTTGAAGTATCGTTAATCGCCTGTAGGGGCGGACCTGTGTGTCCGCCCTGATAACCGCAACGGTGCATAATCAAGTGCATGTATCTGTGGCAGTGACAGAGGCAGACTTTCAACAAAAATGCAGAAGAACCAAAAAAAATATGCACCATAGATTATAGTTCTACGGTACATACTCTTATTTATAATAGGTGATTATTAAAATCTCATACCCACGGTAAGCAATACCTGGCTGCGGCTGTTATCCACCTTGGTAGGCATGGAGGTCACGACATCATAGTCGATTTCGTTGTAGAAGGGATAGAAGTCAGACTTCTGCCAGCTGTACTTAAAGGCCAGGTCGGCATAGAACATGTTGCTGCGATAACCCAGGCCGATGGTGGCTGTGTGGAGCTCCTTGGTGTTGTTGAACTCGGTATCGGTGTTAATGCTGTTCGAGGGAAGGGCCTTGACTGCATCCTTATTGAAGGCTGCTGAGGTGAAGTTGTAACCGGCACGCAGGGCAAACTGCGAGGTGGGCTTCATCTCCATACCCAGACGCAGGGTGTGCGTAGCCTTCAGGCAGAGGTCAGCCTCACCCGTTTCCCAAACCATCTCATCCCCTTCGGGATACTTGAACTTCATCGTCGAATAGTCCTCATACTCATACTCGGCACCCAATGCCAGCATAGAGCCCACGGTATAACCCAGCGAAGCGTTGATGACCCAAGGGGTCTCCAGCTTGAAGTCTCGAATCATCGGGCCACCCAGGTCATTGAAGGTGCTTGCCGAGAGGCGCGTGGTGTTGAGATTATCATCCAGGAATACATCCGAAGTCAATTCTGCACCCGTCTCGTAGGTCAGCGAATACCAGGTAGGGGTATGCACAGCCAGTCCGAAGCGCAGGGGAGAATCCTCGAAGGGGCGGGCAATCATACCCAGCTTCAAGTCGAAACCGGAACCGTAGATGCGGTTGAAGCTCTCCAGCGAGTAGCCCTCACCGTTGCCATAGTCCTCATCATAGAGGGCATACTTCTTATAATCCACGTCGTATGCTCCGATGGTGGCACCGAAATAGAAGCGGTCGTTGACATTGAAGGCCATGTTGAAGTTATACTGATCCACGCCACCCCGTTCGCGGCTCTTGAAGAAGGCATCCACCTCATCGGGCACCACGGCATTCAGGTCGCCGTCGAGCAGCGCTCCCTTCACGCCCATCACGCCAAGCCAACCGGCCTCGTAATCCTTCCAGATATCACGCGAATCAAAATCGGTAACGATGTAGGTATCGTTCTCCTGAGCCTGCTGCGCCATGGTGCGCACCTGCGAAATGTAATAGTCGGTGTCCAACGCCCCCATCAGGCCATTCATGGTGAAGTTTCGGTAGAGCGACTTGCTCTTGGTGTAGCTGAAGCCGAAGTTGACGTAGCGCAGGGCGGTCTGGTTGCCAATCTTCATGGCATAGACGAAGCCGGCATTGTCGAAGCTCCAGCGGTACTTATTGTTCTCAAAGCTGTTGCCATCGAAGTTGCTCTCTGTGCTAAACATATTATAGCCAAAGGTCAGCGAGGCATCGTTGCTGCGGTAGATACCGATACCTGCGGGATTGGTCCCCATGGTGGCGATGTCGCCACCCAGGGCACCCATAGCGCCTCCCATACCGACGAAGCGGGCCGTACCGTTCAAATCCTTCTGCGCGATGCTCATGGCATCATATACCGTTTGTGCTCCCACCCCCATCACACCGAGGGAAAGCGTCAGAGCAAATATTAATCTCTTCATATCATACATTGTTTCTAGTTCTAATCACTAAACACTAATCACTAAACACTAATCATTAAACACTTGTGATCACCGTCTGCGGCTTCCTCCGCCACCACCGCTGCTGCGTACGGCACTGCCGCTGCCACTGCTGCGCGAGGAGCTGCCTGTGCTGAAGCTACTGCCGCTGCTGCGCGTGGAGCTACCGCTGTTGTAGTTACGACTCGGCATACTGCTCTGCGAGGAGCGTGTGGTAGCTGTGCCCTGCTCACGGCGCTGGGGAGAGGTGCTGGAACCGCGGTTATACGTGGCGCGCGATTCGCTGCTTGTGGCTGAACTGCGCGTGGATGCACCAGTGGCTCCGCTTCTCACTGCGCTGCCCGTAGCACGCGTAGAGCTTCCCGTAGCCGAGCGACGTACCGAACTGCTCTGCTGGGTCTCGGTAGCTCCCGTTACGCGGGTGCTGCTGGGACGGGTGTAGGTCTGACGGCGGCTGGAGGAGGCGTTGCCGGTGCGGGTGGTGACTCCGCTGCGGTTGGAGGATTCCACCTGACGGGTACCTACGACGCGGCGCGAAGAGGAGGTGCCCTGCGAACGGGTGGTCGTACGGGTCTGACGAGTAGAGGAACCCGTCGTCACGCGGCGCGTAGTCGGCGTACCCGTGGTGCGGGTGACGGAACGACGGGCAGCCATTCCGGGACGATAGCCGTTGGCCCGTGTAGAGGCAGAGAAGCGTGAGCCTACCGAAGGGCGGGCGGTGTAAGCGCCCCCCCACGGACGGGCAG
>JBJEKS010000086.1:0-8656 GCA_051878755.1 Bacteroides sp.
CTATGAGCTCAAAGCCTACGTGATGAACATCTTCCGTCGCCTGGGCATAGCCGCCGGCGCTCTCCAGCAGGTACACGCCTCGGAGGACATCTTCGCCGCAGCCCTCGGCTTCGAGACCCGTGGCGGCAAGCGCCTGGCCACCCTCGGCATCGTCAAGAAGAAACTGCTCAAGGCGATGGACATCGACCAGGAGGTCTTCTACGCCGACCTCAACTGGAAGGAGCTGATGAAGGCCATCAAGAACGCCAAGGTGAGTTACAAGGAGCTCTCCAAGTTCCCCGCCGTGAAGCGCGACCTGGCCCTGCTCGTTGACCAGAAGGTGGAGTTTGCCGAGATTGAGCGCATCGCCTACGAGACGGAGAAGAAGCTGCTCAAGGAGGTGGAGCTGTTTGACGTCTATGAGGGCAAGAACCTCGAGGCCGGCAAGAAGAGCTACGCCGTGAGCTTCCTGCTCCAGGACGAGAACGCCACGCTCAACGACAAGCAGATTGACAAGATCATGCAGAAGCTGGTGACCAACCTGCAGAACAAGCTCGACGCCAAGCTGAGATAACATTTTTGCAATAACAACAACAATAATAACAATAACAACAATACATTAAACTATTTATTCCCATGGGAAGAGCGTTTGAATACCGTAAAGCTACGAAGCTGAAGAGATGGGGCCACATGGCCAAGACCTTCACAAGACTGGGTAAGCAGATTGCCATTGCCGTAAAGGCAGGCGGTCCGGAGCCCGAAAACAATCCTACACTCCGTTCGGTTATCGCCACCTGTAAGCGCGAGAACATGCCGAAGGACAACATCGAACGTGCCATCAAGAATGCGATGGGCAAGGACCAGAGCGACTACAAGGGCATGACCTACGAAGGCTACGGCCCTCACGGCATCGCCATCTTTGTAGATACCCTGACCGACAACCCCACGCGCACCGTGGCCGACGTGCGCAGCGTCTTCAACAAGTTCGGCGGCAACCTCGGCACGATGGGCTCACTGGCCTTCCTCTTCGACCACAAGTGTGTCTTCACCTTCAAGAAGAAAGAGGGCATGGACATGGAGGAGTTCATCCTCGACATGATTGACTTCGACGTGGATGAGGACTACGAGCAGGACGACGAAGAGGGCACCATCACCATCTACGGCGACCCCAAGAGCTACGCCGCCATCCAGAAGCACCTTGAGGAGCAGGGCTTCGAAGATGTGGGTGGTGACTTCACCTACATCCCCAACGACCTGAAGGAGATCGAGCCCGACCACCGCGAGACCATCAACAAGATGGTGGAGCGTCTGGAGGAGTTTGACGACGTGCAGACCGTCTATACTAACATGAAACCCGAAGAAGAGGCCGAATAACGATGTACCTGAATTACCGGACCCAGGGCACCTGCAGCTCCAACATCGAGCTGGAGGTGGAGGATGGCATCATCCGTCAGGTGGCCTTCTGGGGCGGATGCAACGGCAACCTGCAGGGCATCTCCCGTCTAGTACAGGGGATGCCTGCGGCCGAGGCCGTGAAGCGCCTCGAAGGTATCCGCTGCGGCGCACGCCCCACCTCCTGTCCCGACCAGCTCTGCCAGGCCTTGCATCAGATGGGGTATTGACCCTCCCGGCCTCCCTTAAAGGGAGGGGACTTTTGAATATGATTTAGATTTCAGACTATTATGAGCGAACGTGTTGACAAAGCTAAAGCCCTCTTCCGCGAGGGGTTTAATTGCTCGCAAGCTGTGGTGGCTGCCTATGCCGACCTCTACGGCTATACGCCGGAGCAGGCGCTGCGCATGTCGGCCGCCTTCGGTGGCGGCATCGGACGGATGCGCATGACCTGTGGTGCCGCTTGCGGACTCTTTATGCTCGCCGGCCTGGAAAAGGGCGCCGTGGAGGGCAGCAACAGCCAGGCCAAGGCCGATACCTACACCATGGTGCAGGAGCTGGCCGCCGAGTTCAAGCGCCGCAACGGCTCCCTGATTTGCGCCGAGCTGCTGGGCCTCAAGAAACCCGAAGGCTCCCCGATTCCTGCCGAGCGTACCCCTGCCTACTACGCCAAGCGCCCCTGCATCGAGATGGTGCAGGAAGCCGCACGCATCTGGGAGGAGTATCATGTTAAAAAATCGATAAATGCTGCAGAATAATACACTTTTTTGTGAATGTTTTGCAAATATTGATTGAATATCGGTGAAAAATATGTTGTATAACATATAAATCATTACTTTTGCATCGTTTTTGAATCACTCGTACAATCCGAAGTGAAGAAATTATTGATGTTTAACTAAAAAAGAAATGACTATGTTGAAAGAAAAAGCCGGTGTGAATGCAGGAAAGATTTGGAACGCCTTGAATGGTACTGAGGGCCAGACAGCCAAGCAGATCAAGAAGGCTACCAAATTGGTTGACAAGGAGCTCTATCTCGGCTTGGGTTGGTTGCTCAAGGAGGATAAGATTTCCACTCAGGAGGTGGATGGCGAACTGTTCGTCAAGCTGAATTAACACGCTGGATTAGACATAAAAGAGTGCGTTGACTTAAGAAATATTCAAGTCAACGCATTTTTTTTTGCATCTCATTTGCATATTCGATGCAAATCACTTACTTTTGTAGGGTTTTAAGACCAATCAAACTACATTAATGTATTTAAAACCCTGAAAAATGACGAACATAAAACGTGTTTTGGTAAGTGGAGGTGCCGGTTTCATCGGCTCTCACCTCTGTAGGCGACTGATAAACGACGGCTGCTATGTGATCTGCATGGACAACCTCTTCACCGGCTCGAAGCGCAACATAGCCGAGCTGATGGAGCACCCCAACTTCGAGTTTGTGGAGCATGACGTGACGCTGCCTTACGAGGTGGAGGTGGACGAAATCTACAACCTGGCTTGTCCTGCTTCACCCATCCACTACCAGCACGACCCCATCAAGACCATCAAGACCTCCTTCCTGGGTGCCCTCCACATGCTGGGCATCGCCAAGCGCTGCAACGCCAAGATCCTGCAGGCCTCTACCAGCGAGGTCTATGGCGACCCCGAGGTGCATCCGCAGGTGGAGAGCTACTGGGGCAACGTCAACCCCGTGGGCTTCCGCTCCTGCTACGACGAGGGCAAGCGCTGTGCTGAGACCCTCTTCATGGACTACCACAGGCAGCACGGCGTGCGCATCAAGGTGGTGCGCATCTTCAACACCTACGGCCCCAACATGTTGCCCAACGACGGCCGCGTCATCTCCAACTTCGTGCTGCAGGCCCTGCGCAACGAGGATATCACCATCTACGGCACCGGCGACCAGACGCGCAGCTTCCAGTATGTCGATGACCTCATCGAGGGCATGGTGAAGATGATGGCCACCGAGGACAGCTTCATCGGCCCCGTCAACCTGGGCAACCCCCGCGAGTTCACCATCCGCCAGCTGGCCAAGAAGGTGATTGAGCAGACGGGCTCCTCGTCGAAGCTCATCTACAAGCCCCTGCCGCACGACGACCCGCAGCAGCGCCGTCCCAACATCGCCCTGGCGCAGGAGAAGCTCTGCTGGCAACCCCTGGTGCCCCTGGAAATCGGCCTGGAGCGCATCATCGCCTACTTCAAGGAGACGGAATCGTTAGTGATTAGTGATTAGTGTTTAGTGATTAGTGATTAGGTATTTTAGAAACTATATAAACTCAATATTGATATGGAGATTAATTCATCAGAATACAAGATTCTCATCGTAGATGATGTGATGTCGAATGTGCTGTTGCTCAAGGTGCTCTTGACCAACGAGAAGTTTGCCATTGCTACGGCGAGCAACGGAACCCAAGCCTTGGCGCAAGTGGATAAGGAGCACCCCGACCTGGTGCTGCTTGACGTAATGATGCCCGACATGAGTGGCTTCGATGTGGCCCAGAAACTGAAGGCTAACCCCGCCACGAAGGATATACCCATCATCTTCCTCACGGCCCTCAACAGTACGGCCGACATCGTGAAGGGCTTCCAGGTAGGAGCCAACGACTTTATTTCCAAACCTTTCAATAAGGAGGAGCTGATTACGCGCGTCTATCACCAGATTTCGCTCGTGGCTGCCAACCGCACCATTGCGCATCAGAACCTCGAGCTGCAGCACACCGTGGAGGGACGCGACAAGCTCTACTCCGTCATCGCCCACGACTTGCGCTCACCCATCGGCTCCATCAAGATGGTGCTCAACATGCTCATCCTCAACCTGCCCGCAGAGAAGATCGGCCCCGAGATGTTCGAGCTGCTCACCACGGCCAACCAGACCACCGAGGACGTGTTCGCCCTGCTCGACAACCTGCTGAAATGGACGAAGAGCCAGATAGGCCGCATGAACGTGGTCATCCAGGACTTCGACCTCGTGGAGATTCTCAACGGCGTGATGGAAGTCTTCGCCATGGTGGCCTCGGTCAAGAACATTCCCATACGCTACGAGGGTGCCGACCGTCTGCTCGTCAAGGGTGACATGGACATGGTGAAGACCGTGGTGCGCAACCTCATCAGCAACGCCATCAAGTTCAGCGCCGAAGGCAAGGACATCGTGCTGCGTGCCGAGCTGAAGGGTAGTGAGGTGGAGGTGAGCGTCGAGGACCACGGCTGTGGCATCAGCGAGGAGGGACAGCAGAAGCTGCTCCACTCCGACACCCACTTCAGCACCTTCGGCACCAACAACGAAGAGGGCTCCGGCCTCGGCTTGCTGCTCTGCAGCGACTTCGTGCAGAAGAATAACGGCCGCCTCTGGTTCACCTCGAAAGAGGGCGTAGGCTCCACCTTCTTCTTCACCCTGCCGGCGGCGAAGTAAACTTGAATGTAAGATTAATATTTTATAATTTACCATCTAAAAACGGCTCTTGAAACATATGAATTTGAAACGTCTTTTCATTGCCTGTGTGGCGCTGCTGGTGGCAGGGTGGGAGGCCGAGGCTTGTACCAACCTGATTGTGGGCAAGAATGCTTCGGCTGATGGCTCCACCATCATCTCCTATTCGGCCGACTCCTATGGCCTCTTCGGCGAGCTCTACCACTTCCCCGCAGGGCTCCACAAGAAGGGCGAAATGCTCGACATCTACGAGTGGGACAGCGGCAAGTACCTGGGCCAGATAGCCCAAGCCAAGGAGACCTACAACGTCATTGGCAACATGAACGAACATCAGCTGACCATCGGCGAAACCACCTTCGGCGGACGCCCCGAGCTGGTGGACTCTACGGGTGTCATCGACTACGGCAGCCTGATCTACATCGCGCTGCAGCGCTCGCGCAACGCCCGCGAGGCCATCAAGGTGATGACCGACCTGGTGCAGGAGTATGGCTACTACAGCAGCGGTGAGTCCTTCACCATTGCCGACCCCAACGAGGTGTGGATCATGGAGATGATAGGCAAGGGCCCGGGTGTGCGCGGAGCCGTATGGGTGGCCGTGCGCGTGCCTGACGACTGCATCGCCGCCCACGCCAACCAGAGCCGCATCCATCAGTTCAACATGAGCGACAAGGAGAACTGCCTCTACTCGAGCGACGTCATCTCCTTTGCCCGCGAGAAGGGGTACTTCAGCGGCGTGAACAAGGAGTTCAGCTTTGCCGATGCCTATGCCCCCCTGGACTTCGGTGCCCGCCGCTTCTGCGAGGCCCGCGTGTGGAGCTATTATAATATGTTTACCGACCGCGGCCAGGAGTTCCTGCCCTACATCCAGGGCACGTCGGACACCCCCATGCCGCTCTTCGTCAAGCCCAACCGCAAGCTCTCCGTGCAGGATGTGCAGCGCGCCATGCGCGACCACTACGAGGGTACGCCCCTCGACCTCTCGCAGGACTTCGGTGCCGGCCCTTACCACGCCCCCTATCGCCTGTCGCCCCTCACGTTCAAGGTGGACGGTGAGGAGTACTTCAACGAGCGCCCCATCTCCACGCAGCAGAGCGGCTTCGTCTTCGTGGCGCAGATGCGCGCGCAGCTGCCCGACCCCGTGGGCGGTGTGCTGTGGTTTGGTACCGACGATGCCAACATGATCAGCTTCGTGCCCGTCTATTGCTGTACCACGCGCGTACCCGAGTGCTACACCCGCGTGGACGGAGCCGACTACATCACCTTCTCCTGGAACTCCGCCTTCTGGATTTACAACTGGGTGGCCAACATGGTCTATCCCCGTTACGACCTGATGATAGGCGACCTGCGCGAGGTGCAGCAGCGCCTGGAGCAGAGCTTCTTCACCGCCCAGCCCGGCATCGAGCAGGTAGCTCAGGAGCTCTACCAGAAGGACCCGAAGGAGGCCGTCAGCTTCCTGACCAACTACACCAACCAGATGGCTCAGGGAGCCTTTGCGTCGTGGAAGAAGTTGGGTGAATACCTGGTGGTGAAGTACAACGACGGCGTGACCAAGCGCGTCAAGGACGGCCGCTTCGAGCGCAACGCCATCGGCCAACCCGCCCGCGTCATCCGTCAGGGCTACCCCGAGGAGTTCCTCAAGGAGTACGTCAAGCAGACGGGAGAACGATATAAGGTAGGGATTAGTGATTAGTGATTAGTGATTAGTGATGCCTGTAGGGGCGGACCTGTGTGTCCGCCCTGAAAACCGCAACGGTGCATAACCAAGTGGGTGTATCTGGGCAGACACATAGGTCTGCCCCTACAGGGAAAGGGACATAAGATTTTTCCCATCTGTGCGCATCCGTCTGAATCTGTGAAAATCTGTGGTTTCTACTTGTAACTAAAATAAAAAACAGTTTTATTAACTATTATAAATGTATTATCATGGAGAATCAAGAATTAATCAAGCAAGTGACTGCCAAGGCAGAATCATGGCTTAGCCCCGCTTTTGATGCGGAAACACAAGCCGAAGTGAAACGTATGTTAGAGAATGAGGACAAGACCGAACTCATCGAGTGCTTCTACAAGGACCTGGAGTTTGGTACGGGCGGCCTGCGCGGCATCATGGGCTCGGGCAGCAACCGCATGAACATCTATACCGTGGGTGCTGCCACGCAGGGTATGGCCAACTACCTGAACAAGAACTTTGCCGACCTGAAGCAAATCAGCGTAGTGGTGGGTCACGACTGCCGCAACAACAGCCGCAAGTTTGCCGAAATCTCGGCCGACATCTTCTCGGCCAACGGCATCAAGGTCTATCTGTTTGACGACCTCCGCCCCACGCCCGAGGTATCGTTTGCCATCCGTGAGCTGGGTTGCCAGGCCGGTGTGAACATCACCGCCAGCCACAACCCCCGCGAATACAACGGCTACAAGGCCTACTGGGACGACGGCGCTCAGGTGCTGGCTCCCCACGACAAGGGCATCATCGACGAGGTGAACAAGGTGACCGTAGATGCCATCAAGTTCCAGGGCAACAAGGAGCTCATCCAGATCATCGGCGAGGATGTGGATAAGGTCTATCTGGAGAAGGTACACGGCATCTCCATCGACCCCGAGGTGATCAAGCGCCAGAAGGACCTGAGCATCGTCTATACCCCGCTGCACGGCGCCGGCCGCACGCTCATCCCGCGCTCGCTGAAGGAGTGGGGCTTCGAGAACGTGAACACCGTGCCCGAGCAGATGGTGAAGGACGGCAACTTCCCCACCGTGGTTTCGCCCAACCCCGAGAACGCCGAGGCCCTGACGCTGGCCATCAAGCTGGCCAAGGAGATCAATGCCGACATCGTGATGGCCAGCGACCCCGACGCCGACCGCGTAGGTATGGCCTGCAAGGACGACAAGGGCGAGTGGGTGCTCATCAACGGTAACCAGACGGCCCTCATCTTCCTCTATTATATCATCAAGAACCGCATCGCCACGGGCAAGATGAAGCCCAACGACTTCATCGTGAAGACCATCGTGACCACCGAGATGATCAAGACCATCGCCGACAAGAACAACGTCGAGATGCGCGACTGCTACACGGGCTTCAAGTGGATTGCACGCGAAATCCGCCTGAGCGAGGGCAAGCAGCAGTACATCGGCGGCGGCGAAGAGAGCTACGGCTTCCTGGCCGAAGACTTCGTGCGCGACAAGGACGCCGTTTCGGCCTGCTCGCTGCTGGCTGAAATCTGCGCCTGGGCCAAGGACCAGGGCAAGACGCTCTATGACGTACTGATGGAGATTTACGTGGAGTACGGCTTCTCGCGCGAAACCACCGTCAACGTGGTGAAGCCCGGCAAGAGCGGTGCCGACGAGATCAAGGCCATGATGGAAGGCTTCCGCGCCAACCCGCCGAAGGAGATTGGCGGCTCGAAGGTTGTCCTGGCCAAGGACTACAAGACCCTGAAGGCCACCGACGGCGAAGGCAACGTGAGCGACATCGACATGCCCGAGACATCCAACGTACTGCAGTTCTTCACGGCCGACGGCACGAAGATCAGTGTACGTCCTTCGGGCACGGAGCCGAAGATCAAGTTCTACGTCGAGGTGAAGGGCGAGATGGGCTGTGCCAAGTGCTACGCCAACGCCAACGCCGAGGCCGAGAAGAAGATCCAGGCCGTACGCCAGTCGCTGAATATCTGATGAATTGACTTTACGCGAATAGCGATATCTGGAACCACAGATTCCACAGATTGTGACCGATCAGCACAGAAAAATAAAGAATCTGTGCTCATCGTGTAGCCTCTGTGAAAATCTGTGGTTTCCACTCAAAACTTTTTAACTTAAAACATTACAGACTCACTCATGGGAGGTTTTTTTGGTACGGTGGCCCGCGAG
>JBJEKS010000086.1:8756-20813 GCA_051878755.1 Bacteroides sp.
TTAAAACATTACAGACTCACTCATGGGAGGTTTTTTTGGTACGGTGGCCCGCGAGGCATGCATTACCGATTTGTTCTACGGAACCGATTACAATTCACACCTGGGTACCAAACGTGGAGGTTTGGCCACCTACGACGAAGAGAAGCACTGCTTCTCACGTGCTATACATAACTTGGAAAGCAGTTATTTCCGAACGAAGTTCGAGGGCGAACTCGATAATTTCACCGGCAAGTCGGGCATCGGCATCATCAGCGATACCGACCCGCAGCCCATCGTACTCAACTCCCACCTGGGGCGCTTCGCCCTGGTCACCGTGGCCAAGATTGTCAACATGGAGGAGATTGAACGCGAGCTGCTGGCGCAGAACATGCACTTTGCCGAGCTAAGCTCCGGCAAGACCAACCAGACGGAGCTGATCGCCCTGCTCATCATTCAGGGCAAGGACTTCGTGGATGGCATCGAGAACGTGTTCCGCCACATCAAGGGCTCCTGCTCCATGCTGCTGCTCACGGAGGACGGCATCATCGCCGCCCGCGACCAGTGGGGCCGCACACCCATCGTGGTGGGCAAGAAGGAGGGCGCCTACGCCGTGACGAGCGAGTCGAGCAGCTTCCCCAACCTCGACTATGAGGTGGAGCGCTACGTGGGTCCGGGCGAGATCCTGCGCCTGCGTGCCGACGGCATCGAGCAGATGCGCGCCCCCAACAAGGAGATGCAGATCTGCTCCTTCCTGTGGGTCTATTACGGCTTCCCCACCTCGTGCTACGAGGGGCGCAACGTGGAGGAGGTGCGCTTCCAGTCGGGCCTGAAGATGGGTCAGACGGACGACTCGGAGGTGGATTGCGCCTGCGGCATCCCCGACTCGGGCGTGGGCATGGCCCTGGGTTATGCCGAGGGCAAGGGCGTGCCTTACCATCGCGCCATCGCCAAATATACCCCCACCTGGCCGCGCAGCTTCACCCCCAGCAAGCAGGAGATGCGCAACCTGGTGGCCAAGATGAAGCTCATCCCCAACCGCGCCATGCTCGAGGGCAAGCGCGTGCTCTTCTGCGACGACAGCATCGTGCGCGGCACCCAGCTGCGCGACAACGTGCGCGTGCTCTTCGACTATGGCGCACGCGAGGCACACGTCCGCATCGCCTGTCCGCCGCTCATCTACAGCTGCCCCTTCGTGGGCTTCACCGCCTCGAAGAGCGACCTGGAGCTCATCACCCGCCGCATCATCAAGGAGCTGGAGGGCGACGAGAACAAGAATCTCGAGAAGTACGCCACCACCGGTTCGCCCGAGTATGAGCGCATGGTGGAGGAGATTCGCAGCCGCTTCGGTCTTACATCGCTGAAATTCAGTAAGTTGGAAGACCTGATTGAGGCCATTGGACTGCCTAAGTGCAAGGTCTGCACCCACTGTTTCGACGGCAGCAGTCATTTTTAAACTGAATAATTATTAAAAAGGGATGCAGAATGCTTGGTAGTTTGCATCCCTTTCAGTATCTTTGAGGGCGAATTTGACACATTAATCTGGAATTATGACTTTAGTTGAACGATTTTTGAAGTATGTCCGTTTCGACACGCAGTCGGACGAAAACACCGGCGTGACCCCTAGCACGCCCGGTCAGATGGTCTTTGCACGCTATTTGAAGGAGGAGCTCGCCTCGCTCGGCCTGGTGGATATCACCCTGGATGACAACGGCTACCTGTTTGCCACCCTGCCCGCCAACACGGAGCGCCCGCTGCCCACGATCGGCTTCATTGCCCACATGGACACCAGCCCCGACATGAGCGGCCAGGACGTGAAGCCGCGCATCATCTCCACCTACGACGGCACCGACATCCCCCTTTCGGCCGACGGCACCGTGGTGCTCTCGCCCAAGCGCTTCCCCGAGCTGCTCGACCACTGCGGCGAGGACCTCATCGTGACCGACGGGCAGACGCTGCTCGGCGCTGACGACAAGGCCGGCATCGCAGAGATTGTCTCGGCCATGGATTACCTGCTGCACCACCCGGAAATCGAGCACGGCAAGGTGCGCGTGGGCTTCAACCCCGACGAGGAGATCGGCCTCGGCGCGCATAAGTTCGATGTGGAGCGCTTCGGCTGCGACTGGGCCTACACGATGGACGGCGGCGAGCTGGGCGAGCTGGAGTTTGAGAACTTCAACGCCGCCTCGGCACGCATCACCTGCTTCGGACGCAACGTGCACCCCGGCTACGCCAAGAACAAGATGCTCAACGCCCTGCGCATGGCCAACCGCTTCATCTCCCTGCTGCCTGCCAAGGAGAGCCCCGAGCACACCGAGGGCTACGAGGGATTCTACCACCTCATCGGCATGGAGGGCACCGTGGAGAAGGCCACCGTGAGCTACATCATACGCGACCACGACCGCAACCGCTTCGAGGGCCGCAAGCAGAACCTGACGCAGCTGGTGCACCTGCTCAACGAGGAGTTTGGTGCCGGCACGGTGATTCTCGACATGCACGACCAGTACTACAACATGCGTCAGCAGATCGAGCCGGTGATGCACATCATCGACATCGCCAAGGAGGCGATGCTGGCTGCCGGCGTGGAGCCGAAGGTGAAGGCCATCCGCGGCGGTACGGACGGTGCACAGCTCTCGTTCAAGGGGTTGCCCTGCCCCAACATCTTCGCCGGAGGTCTCAACTTCCACGGCCGCTTCGAGTTCCTGCCCATCCCCAACATGGAGAAGGCCATGCAGACGGTCGTAGAAATCGTGCGACTGACGGGGAAACTAAAAATTTAAAATTTAAAATTTAAAATTTAAAATTTAAAATTATAAACTAAGCATTATAACTTAAATACTTAAAATCTTAAATTCAAAATGAAGACAACTCCGTTTACCGAGAAACACATCTCGCTGGGTGCCAAGATGCACGAGTTTGCGGGATATAACATGCCGATTGAATATTCGGGCATCATCGACGAACACATGACGGTGTGCAATGCCGTGGGCGTGTTCGACGTCTCTCACATGGGCGAGTTCTGGGTGAAAGGTCCCAACGCACTGCCCTTCCTGCAGAAAATCACTTCCAACAACGTGGCTGCCCTCACGCTGGGTCAGGCACAATATAGCTGCTTCCCCAACGAAGAGGGGGGCATCGTGGACGACCTCATCGTCTATTACTACGAGCCGGAGAAGTACCTGCTCGTGGTCAACGCGGCCAACATCGAGAAGGACTGGAACTGGTGCGTGAGCCACAATGCCGACGGCGCTGAGCTGGAGAATGCCAGCGACCGCATGGCGCAGCTGGCCGTACAGGGCCCCAAGGCGATGGCTACGCTGCAGAAGCTGACGGACATCAACCTCGCTGAGATTCCTTACTATCACTTCACGCACGGTGCGTTTGCCGGCGTGAAGGATGTGATCATCTCCAACACGGGCTATACGGGTGCCGGTGGCTTCGAGCTTTACTTCTATCCGGATGATGCGATGAAGATCTGGGATGCCGTGTTTGAGGCCGGTGCCGAGTTTGGCATCAAGCCGATAGGCCTGGGTGCGCGCGACACGCTGCGCCTGGAGATGGGCTTCTGCCTCTACGGCAACGACCTGGACGACACGACGTCGCCCATCGAGGCCGGATTGGGCTGGATCACGAAGTTCGTGGATGGCAAGGAGTTCACCAACCGCGCCGAGCTGGCTCGTCAGAAGGCTGAGGGCGTGGAGCGCAAGCTGGTGGGCTTTGAGCTGGTGGATCGCGGCATTCCGCGTCACGGCTATGCGCTGCTGAGCCCTGAGGGTGAACAGATTGGCGTGGTGACGTCGGGCACGATGTCGCCCACGCGCAAGGTGGGTATCGGTATGGGTTACGTGAAGCCTGCCTTCGCCAAGGTGGGTACGGAGATAGCCCTCGACAACCGTGGCCGCAAGCTGAAGGCCGTGGTGGTGAAGCCGCCTTTCCGTAAGTAAGAATCGTAAATTAAGGCTTATGTGATAAAAGGAGTTATATGGTGGTGTATCCACCTGACATGGTAAAATGATTTATCGCCCAGGACGGAGCGTGATGCTTAGTCCTGGGCACTTTTTTTGTTTCCGCCGGTCGGGTGGTGGCCTTCCCCCGACTGCAGAGGGAGCTTAGAAGCAGCTGCTCACACCGAGTGCGGTGCCAAGGGCTGCAATGAGGGAACTAACAAGGTTCCATACAAACTTGATGAGTTTTTTCTTGTTTTCGGGTGACATGGTTTTTGGTGATTAGTGATTAGTGTTTAGTGATTAATTTTTAATTTTTAATTTTTAATTTTTAATTTTTAATTTTTAGTCATACGTCGGGAGGTCGTCGCCGTTGCCTTCGCCGCCGGTGCTGCCGCTACCGCCGCTGCCGGTGCCTTCGCTGGTGCCGCCGGAGCTGCTGCCCGTGGGGGTGAGGAAGGCGTCGTTCTCGCCGCCGTAGCTCTTCACGGCACGCTGGTAGGCCTCGGCCGAGCTGTACTCCTCGTAGAGGTCGTTCTTCACGGTGAGCACCTGCGTGCTGACCTTCGTGCCGGAGACCTCCTTGCGGGTGTGTACCCAGACGTAGGCGCCCTGGAAGCTGGCGTCGAGCTTGCAGGCCAGCTTGCCGTCCTTCACCGAGAAGCCTTCGGGGGCCACGAGGTCGAGCAGGCAGATTTCGCTCTCCTTGTTGAGCTCCACGCGCGAGCCCTCGAACGAGCAACGCGGATAGCCCGTGATGGAGTTCACGCCCTGACGGACGAGGATGAAGGAAATCTGGTCGCCGAAGTTGTAGCCCTTGTTGTTGAGTACCACGGCCTTGGCAAAGTCGCCCACGGTGGTGGAGGCGCTGATGCTCAGGGAGCCGAGGCTGATGTCGGTGACTGACTCGCCGGCCTTGCCCGTCAGCTCGATGGTGGCGAGCGTGCCGTCGCTCACGATGTAGGGTGCCGCCACGATGGACTTGGCTGCGGCTTCGGACTTGGTGAGATAGACGTTGTTGGCCATGAAGTTGATCTTCACGAAGGCGTTGTAGTCGCTCACGCCGGAGGGCTTGCTCTCGAAGGCGTTGCGCAGCAGGGGCGAGATGCCGGCATACATGCGGATGAGGTTGGGCCACTTCATGCGGTGGCGCTGCTGTGCCGCCGTGCGGGGGTTCTTCACTACGGTTGCTTTTTCGCTTACGATGGTACGTCCAGCAACACGTTTGAACGTCATCGAGCCGGCCGAGCCGACCATTTTCGTCGCATACCCAGTAAGAGTTGCCATAGTTATGGGGCCTCCCATGAACCCTGCTTTCCCGGCAGGGCGACCCACGGAGGCGTCGGGTCTAGGTTAAAAGGAAAAAAGTAAACATCTGTTGTGAGGTGAGTCAGCTGTAGGTCTGCTGCAGCTCTAATCGAGCTCTAATCTTTCTCTAATCTTTCTCTAATCAAACTCTACTCCGGAATTAGAGCTGGATTAGTGTTACTTTAGCGTAAGTATAGAGTTACCTTAGAGTTACCTTAGACCTGCGGCCTCTTCACCGGTCAGCTTTCTGACCTTTTCACGTTGCAAAGATAGGGCTTCCCGGGCTGTTGAGCCGGCGTTTCGCCGCGTTTACTGCGTTACCTGCGATTGGCGGCGATTTTCCCTTATGTTTCATTTATATTGACATCAGGGGGCGCAAGCGGTTGGTGGTCATGGCCGGTGGCTAGGGTTCGTCGAGGTACTTGACGATGATGTTGACCTGGCGTTTGGTGAGCATCTTCTGCGTTCTGCTGTAGCCGGTGGCCTCCAGCTCCTGCATCAATCCCTTGGCTTGCTTCACCCAGCTCATCAGCTGGCCCACGGCGGCATGGGGCGTGGCGTTGGGCAGGTAGAGCAGGGCCAGTTCCTTCTTGCTCATGGCACGGGGGATGAAACGGTCGGTGGTGCCGGTGGTGTTCATCGTGCCGGAGGCGTTCATGTTGCGTGCAGTGGTATTATTCATGGCGGGCCTCCTTTCTGAGCTTGATGTAGCGGCCACGGCTGATGTGCTCAATGACCTGATACGTGGTGACCAGTTTTCCCAGGATGCGCTTGGCCGTACGCTCGGGTATGTTGAGCTGATTCCCAATCTCTAGCACTTCGGATGTACGAAATTCTCTCTCTCCGGGCAGGGCCTGGTAGAATCGCTTCATTTCGGTCGTCGGCTGTTCGGGTGCTTTCGCAAAGGGGTCTTCCTCCTGCGTACCCAATACGGCATAGACGCGGGCCGTGTGGTGTACCAGGCACTCGATGATGGTGGTGGCGATGCGGAAGTCGCGTTCGTCGCAGAGCAAGGCCTGCTCATCGTCGTCGAAGAGAGGCTGCCCCGTGCCATAGCGCTCGGAGAGGCGGCGCAAGGCGGTGAGCACCATGCTGTAGCGGTAGCACTCCAGGGCCAGGCGGAAGACGAAGCCCTGTATGCCGTTGCCCATCATGCCGTATTGCTCCTTGAGAATGGCATCGAACATCTCGATGAACTGTTCTTGCTGGAGGTTGGAGAGCATGAACTGCAAGGGGCGTTCGCGGCGGTCGAGCAGGGCATGGTGAAGGGTGAGGATGCGCTTTCCCATTTCGCAGAAGACCTCTTCCATGGCTTGGTCGTTCTTCTCGAAGACGTTGCGGAACTTCACCTCGCTGTCGGGCAGGGCGTAGAAGAGGAAGCGTGAGGCCAGGCCGTTGGCCACGTTGCTCGGTGGCAGCAGCAGGGGCAGCTGTGAGCCCGTGCAGGTGAGCAGCACGGCCAGGCGTGGCTTTTCAATCTCGATGAAGATTTTGTCACTCACGCGAATCATCGAACAGAGCTCGTGATGGTGTGCTTTGCGCAGCAGGTCGCTGTAGTCGCCATACTCGCTCTTCATGAGCATGTTGGTGAGCGTGTCGCCTTCCGTTTCATACATCGCACCGCTGCCGCCGTTGGCATCGAGCTGACGATAGATGGCGGATGCAGAGCTGTTGGCCGCAATGAGTGGCGATTTGCGCACGGGCTCCTTGGGTGCCTTGCCGCGGGATGCCTTCGGGGTGTTCTCCCAGGCAGCCAGCTCCTCTTCGTAGCGCTCTTTCTGCTCCTCGTATTGTCGCAGCATCTCCTTCTTCAGCGGGGTGGCCAGTTGACGGCAGGCCTCAAGGTCTCCTTTGCGTGTGGCAAATCCTCCGTAGAAAATGTTGTACAACGGGGCATAGATGCGGCGGCCGTCGTAAAGGCTGTAGAGTGCGTCGGGCAGTAAGCCCGAGATGATGTTCAGTGCAGCCAGTTGCATCTTGTCTTTATCCACGGCATCCACCTGCCCTTGTACGACCTCTTGGCAGAAGCCTGGCCAGTCGGTTGGGCCTATTTTATCGGAGAAGGTATAAACCGGATTTTGTGCCGCTTGTGCCATCGTGCCAAGTGGCACAAACTTATCAAAATCATCAAAAATAGCATTTTTCTCTATTTTCTCTTCTTTCGTGCCACTTGGCACGATGGCACGAGTGGCACGAACGGGCTCCATCATCTCCTCCGTGATGGGGGCGTAATCGGGCTGTTGGCGGCGGTTGGGGGACTCTTTGGAGAGGTCGATTCCGGCGCGGCGCAGCAGGTCGAAGAAGCTGCGGTAGGTCACGCCCGTGCCTTTGGCGCGGAGGCATTGGGTGTACTGGCGGTCGCACTCGGTGGGGTTGTAGCCGCTGTTCAGGCGGCTCAGGTCGTGGTACATCGAGCGGCCGGATTCACCGAAAATGTCTGACAGCGCGAAGCCCAGGCGGAGCCAGTTGTCGTAGCCCTGGGTGATGTCGATGCCGCGGCTTAGGCAGAGGTCGGCGTAGTAGCGGATGTCCTCGGCCGGGTCGTCGGACGCGGCGGCTGCCTGTGCTGCCGTGGGGTGCAGGGCCTCCCGGCTGCGGCTGATGGCTCGCGTCAGCTGCTGCAGGTTATCGGCTGGCTGCTGCGGGTTGCGGGCGGCCCAGGAGTGGGGGTCGAAGGGCTCGCGGGGTGCGGGCAGCGTGGGGGTGGGGGAGAGCAGGGAGGGGTGGATGTAGCAGCCGGGGTCGTGGGGCAGGAAGCAGGCGCGCGAGAGGTTGCTGCACTTGCGGTCGATGGCCACGCCGTAGCGCTCCTTCACGTACTGCTCCAGGGCGAGGAACCACGTGAGGTGCTGCGGACAGCGCGTCAGGTCGATGGGCACGACCCATTTCATCCCGTCGCCGCTGGGCGAGGTGAAGAGCAGGGCGGTGGTGAAGCAGGGGTCCTGCAGCAGCTGCTGGCGCAGGTCGGCGAGAGCCTCGGGTCCACCCAGGTGGTCCATGTCGAGGCAGAGCAGGCCGCTGTGCTGGAAGAGTCCGGCATCGGTGCGGCTGCGGAAGAGTCCGGAGAAGAGCACGAAGTCGAAGTGGTTGGCCTTGTAGCGGCGGACATCCTCGTCGGTGGCTTCTCCGCGTGCCTTGCGCTCCAGCAGGTCGCGCAGGGCCACCGTGTGGCGCACGGCCTCGGCATGGCTGGTGATGTACTCATAGGTCTCCTGTGGGGTCATTGCCCGGAGGCTCTTCTTGTTGAAGACGGGAGCCTCATAGAACTGGAACTTCATTTGCATAGTACCAAAAGTTTTTTGTTGTAAGACATAAAAATTTTCGGTTGCAAATGAAGTTGGACTATTTTGGACCCTCGCCTGTGCCCAACTGGACTTTTCGGGACCCATTAGTCCGAATGTAGGACTATTTTCCGGACTACTTCCGTGCTATTCTCTGGTATTCCTCCTCCACCTTGGATTGGTATTCCCAGGCCTTGTACTTATAGGCACTCTTGTGGCGGTCGTTCTCCGTGAGGTTGACCGAGAGCAGGTAGTGCTTGAAGGCGTTGCCATGCTCCTTGTGCATGACATGCTTCGTACACCACATCGAGAACTGCGTCTTCGAGTAGCCGGGGATGATTTTCTGCGCAATCCATTGCCGGAAGCCGAGGAACTCGAGCATGGCGGCGGCATGGGCGGGGCAGTCGAGCATCAGCTCCACCAGCTGCTTGGTCTTGGTTTCGGACCCCAGCTTCACGATGAGAGGCAGCTGCGAGAAGCCCAGGCGGTTGGCCTCCTGCAGGAAGCGTGTGGCCTTGTCCATCGCGGGCGGTTGCTGCTGCGGCTTGGGCCCATCGGTGGAATCGGTGTAGGGCGTCAGGCTGCCTGCGCTGTACGCCGATTGGCTGCTGGCGGTGTAGGGCGGCAGGTTGCCGGCGGTGGGTGGCAGCAGGCTGGTGGCGGGCGGCAGGTAGTGGGCAGACCTGGATGCGCCGGGCGGCAGCGTCATCGCGTTCAGTTCCATCTGCATCATGGCCAGCTTCCGGTTGTATCGCTCGCGCACCTCCTTCGCGGGATATTCGTTCGTCATGTAGTAGATGAAGTCGGAGAAATCGACGACGTAGCGCTTCACGATGGATGGCCCCAGCAGCCCGCCGTAGCTGTGGAGAATCTCGAAGTAGAGCTGCGTCAGCTTCTCCTGAATGATGCGCTCCTTGGTGCCGGAGCAGATGCGCTTGATTCTCATCAGAATCCTGATGAGGAAGGCCTGCGTCAGCTCGTCATCCTTGGCCGAGATGATGAACTGCCTGATGCAGAGCTTGGTGCGCCGGCAATCCAGGTCGAGCAGCAGGCGGCGCAGCTTGTCGGTGGGGCTCTTGTACTCCGTGGGCTCGAAGAGGTCGTCCAGGTCCATCAGCATCCCGGGAGGGGTGTAGGTCGGGCGTTGCCCTTCGGGCATCGTGTTGTATCGCTTCTCCAGCATCTTGCGCAGCGTGGAGTCATTCTCGTAGATGGCAGGCAGCTGCGTGACCTCCGTCTGATCCATGGCCGCGATGAGCACCTGCTCCAGTCCCCAGAGGTCCATGTAGCACTCCCTCGTCCGGTAGTAGAGCTCCTGGCAGAGGCAGGGTATGGCCCATTGGTCGAGCGAGGAGTGCAGGCAGCTTTCGCTCAGCAGTCCGTTGCTGAGGTGCACCGTGGTGTGCAGCATCGTCTTGCAGCAGTTGATGATTTTCGGTTCCCATTGCTCGAGGCTGCCCGGCAGGTATTCACCTTTGCCTGAGCAGCCGTTGCCGTGTGGTGTATCGTGTTCCCCCTCGTTGTCGCGGTGGAAGTCGTTTGGTTGAAAAGAAAAGTTTTCCATGCCGTTATTGAAAATATTGATAGTTAAGGGGATAACTCCTATCTGGGCATTCCGGCAGGTTGTGCTTTCCACAGCCAGATGTCAGCCTTCCTCCTCGTTATCCTACTATGAGGAAGAACGCCTCTGCAAAATTAGGGAAAAAAATCCGTATGACAAAACGATTACGCGAAAAAATCTCTCCTGGCGAGAGAACTATTCGATGTGGTTTGCACAATAGAAAGAAAACAGCTATATTTGCAGCGGAAATCATGTTTATTAGGCACTATGGGAAGATTTGTCAACAAAGGGAATGATGGCTTTGCCTCTGTCTGCAACTCCAATTACGTGGATAAGAGTCTGCTGATTGATGAGGTGAACTCGGTGATGCTGACCGAGAACCGCTTCATGTGCGTGACACGTGCCCGAAGGTTCGGAAAGTCAGTAGCCGTGAAGATGCTGAATGCCTATTACGACAAGTCGTGTGACTCCAGGCAACTGTTCAGTAACCTGGCCATCAGCCAGTGCCCATCTTTCGAGAAACATCTCAACCGTTACCCAGTCATCTATCTTGATATCACCGACTTCCTCACGAAATATGGAGGAGGAAATGAACAGATAGTAGATAAGATGAAACATGACCTCACAGAGGAACTGCTCAGCCAGTATGCCGACGTGACGATGACCGGCAACGATGACCTCATGGACCTGCTGGTCAAGATTGTGGAGCGGACGGGAGAGAAGTTTGTCTGCCTGATTGATGAGTGGGATGCACTCTGCCGCGAAGGAAGAGAGCAGGTGATGGACGAGTACGTGGAATTGCTGCGACGCCTCTTCAAGGGAAGCCAGACGGACTATGTCTTCTCGGTGGTTTACATCACCGGCATCTTGCCCATCAAGCGCTACAACACACAGTCGGCGCTCAACAACTTCGAGGAGTACACCATGCTGAGCCCCGCTCAACTCGCCCCCTACTTTGGATTCAGGGAGGAGGAAGTGGCTACGCTCTGTGCTCAGAAGGGGATGGATGTGGCGGAGATGAAACGCTGGTATGACGGCTACCAACTGGGAGCGGAGAGGTCGATATACAACCCGTATGCCGTAATGCGGGCCTTGAAGCGTGGGGCCTTCGAGAGCTATTGGGCCAGCACGAACACGTTTGAGAGTCTGAAACGCTACATCACCATGAACTTCGAGGGGCTGAAGGATGACATCGTGTCGGCCCTCAGTGATGTGCCGGTCCGGGTGAACTCCCTGCGCTTCAGCAACGACATGCATAAGGTGAGTTGCAAGGATGATGTCCTCACCCTGTTGTGCCATCTCGGCTATCTGTCGTACAACGCCCAGACAAAGAGGGCCAACATACCCAACTACGAGGTCCGTCAGGAGTTTGAGACCGCCGTGGCCGATACAGGATGGACCGGTGTGACCGATGCACTCGGACAATCTGAACATTTGCTAGCCTGTGTACTCACCGGGGATGCAGATGCAGTGGCCAATGGGGTAGATGAGGTACACAGACAGAACACGAGTGTGCTGAAGTACAACGACGAGAATGCGCTGGCATGTGTGCTTTCACTGGCATTCTATACCGCTAGGTCACGTTTTTGGATGATTCGTGAGCTGCCCACAGGTAAGGGATTTGCTGACATTGTGTTGCTACCCCGTCGCGATGTGGACATGCCGGCCATCTTGCTCGAACTGAAATATGACAAGGATGCGCCTTCTGCTATCAGTCAGATAAAGCGTCAGGACTATGTGGATGCCCTGGCTCACTATGTGGGCGAAGTGATTTTAGTGGGTATCAACTATGATAAGGTCACGAAACGCCACTCCTGCATCATCGAACGGTTTGCACAATAGATTGAATTTAAACTCAAAAGCTTGCATCACACCGTCCTCTATTTCCACGAAATCTATCTCCGTTTGTGCTTGGTTTCGCCAAAAAATAAATCTGTGCATAACTCTGCCGGTAAGCGTTATGCTTCACACGCTCACTCAACATCAT
>JBJEKS010000087.1:0-3582 GCA_051878755.1 Bacteroides sp.
AAGGTACTCTCATTTCTCTACACTACAATGACGGGGTTCACCGAACAGTTACGTTGTTTCTTGAACGTCTTTCCCGAAGCATCCTTGCACCACAAGTCCACTTGGCCTACATCCACTTGGAAACGTCTTTTCCGCAGCTCATTATACACCACATTCTCCATGGCATGAGTCTCCTCCATCTGCCTAAAACCAAGCACAGCATTTCTTACTCCCATATCCTCAAAATAATATTTTGTATCCGTTCCGATATACTTCCTCCCTTTCACATTATAACGCAACGCTTCTGATACAATGAACGAATCTTCAAGATGCTCCAGATATTTTGATATAGTGTTGGGCGAAATATCCATGCCAGCCTCTGACTTGAATGTATTCGCTATCCGTTTCACATTCATGCCTGACCCTATAGCAGAAGCTAGCACACGCACTACCTCACGCAGGCCATCAGCATTCTTCAGGTGATTCCTCTGTACCACATCCCTCATATACACCATGTCGAACACCTCTTTCAGATAAGCCTCCTTTTCCTGAACTGAATCTAGCAGCACCACCCCGGGAAGCCCCCCGTAGAGATAGTACTCCGCCAGCAGTTTCGACTCCGACCCACCTTTAGCCTCATAAATCTCAGCAAACGAAAGCGGATGCACGCGTATCTCCCAGCCTCGTCCACGGAATTCGGTAATCACATCCTTCGAAAGGAACTTCGCGTTCGAGCCTGTTACAAACACCTCGGCATTCTCCACGTGCAGATATGAGTTCAGCACATCTTCAAATTCACTGACCATCTGCACCTCATCCAGCAGGATATAATACATTCCTTCATCCACCATCTTTGAGTCGATGTGTTCCAGAAGAGCGTCCGGGTCACGAAGTTTCTTGTTCCTTCTATCCTCCAGATCCACTTCGATGATGTGGTCGGCCGCCACCCCTCTATTCACCAGGTTCCGCTTGTAGAGGTTAAACAGCAGGAAAGACTTGCCGCAGCGTCGGATGCCCGTGATGATTTTTATCATCCCGTTACCCTCGCATTCCACAAGGTAATCCAAATAGGCTTTCCTTTCAAAAACCATAGTTTTACTGAATATTTTCTTGTATTTACAATTTATTTTTCCGCAAAACTACACTATTTCCTTCATTCTACCAAACAAATCGTCTTATTTCTTTAGAGACGATAAATACGCTTCATGCAGATGGTAATACCTCTTCATAAATGCCACATAAGCCACTGCCAGTACCAAAAGAGCGCAAACTAGATAAATCCAATGCACCAGAAGCGTATCCGGCACGAGAAACACAAAGCCTAATGAAATCACCAGTTGCAATCCCATATAGAGCAGACTCACCTTCACATGCCCAATCTTCAGCTCATTCGCCATCAGCTGATAAGCATGCTTACGATGCGCCTCACCCAGGTTCTCGTGCAGCATGATGCGATGGCAGATAGTCAGGCAGCCATCCACCCCATACACCAGCAGAAAAATCAGATAAGTCACATCCCCGGTCTGCATGATCAACCGCCCTATCAAAAAGAGCAAGATAAAAGCAATGCCTATCGAACCCACATCCCCAGCAAAGCACTTCGCCTTCCCCTTCGGGCGGAAGTTGAACAGGCAGAACACCACATCCGCCAGGATTACCGTCAGCAGAAGCGACTCCTCCACGAACCCCATCCCTCGGTTCAACAAAAAGAGAGGCACCAGCGAAGCCAAGGCATAGCCTCCCGTAATCCCGTTGATGCCATCCATGAAGTTGATGATGTTCGAAGCCCCCACGCAAACGATAAGCGCCAGCAGCACCACCCACCACATCTCCCAATGCAGCATATCAAGTTGATAGAACATCAGCCCCATCGCTACAAACTGCGCCACCAGCCGTACTGAGTCAGGCAGCGAACGGATATCATCCACAAAGCTCACCCCTGCAATCAGCGTCACCGCCGCCAGAAACCACGGATAAGCCATTCCAAACAGTGCCCCCCATATCCAGAGTCCCAGCATAAAAATGATACCCCCTCCACGGAGCACGATAGAAGAGTGCGATGACCGCTCATTCGGCTTATCAATGATGTTACACCTGTCCGCAATGCGAAAATAAGCCACCTCCGCCACCAACAGCAGCAGAAAAACAACAAAATATAGATTCATGAGTTAAACATTACTAAATATAGAAACTATCAATAGGTGAAGTTTCTATATATATCAACTTTTTTATTAATATTGCAGCATGAATAGAAGTGTACTATACTACAAGAATTATTTCATAGACTTCTATAATGACCTCGATTCTGCCACGCAGCGCAAACTTGCATACGTGATACAATATATTAAAACAGAGTCGAGATGGAACGAAAAGTTTGTGAAGTTTATCCGAGATGGTCTCTTCGAATTGAGAGCCAACCATAACGGAAACATATATCGCGTCTTTTTTATACTTGATAATGGGAACATTATCATTTTATTCAATGGTTTTCAAAAGAAAACACAAAAGACGCCAAAACAAGAGATAGATAAGGCAATTAAATTAAAAAACGAGTATTATGCAGAAAAATAATAACCTTCATAGTTTCGATGCGATAATGGATGCTCAATATGGAGTTCCTGGAACAGCAGAACGAGAAGCTTTCAACCGAGAAGCAGAGACCTTTTGTATTGGTCAAATTATTCTTGAAGCACGCAAAAGCGAGAAAATAACGCAAGAGGCATTAGCCAAACAGATAGGCACCAACAAGTCGTATATCTCAAAAATCGAGAACGGACTTGTAGAGCCCAGTGCCTCTCTTTTCCTCCGCATACTTTCTGCCTTAGGTCTACGCTTTGACATAGTTAAGCCCCTGGCCCAATTGTAAGATATTTTATGCCATTCTCCTCAACGACTCCTCAAAGCTCACAAGCTGATAGTCAAAATCAATTTTGCTCATCTCGGGGTCATAATAATACGTGGCAAACATCTTATTAATGGGTTGAAGTACAAAGCTTCCAAGCCAGACAAAAGGATTCAGCAACCGTGTAATCCAGACCTTATGCCCGTATGCCTTTGCAAAAAAGCGAATGATTTCAACCGTATCAGCCAGCTCACGGTTCTGCGGATAGAACGTTCCACTCAATTCACGGAGAATAGCTTGCTTTACAAACTCCGCTAAGTTGTCAATATAAAGCATGGAGCGCTTATTGTGCCATGCAGGAAAGATAGGAGTCTTTTGTGCCAGCTTCACCAACCGCGGAAAATTACCCTTTGAATGAGGTCCATAAATCATCGGAGGACGGAGAATACACACTTTGAAGGTATCACATTCCAACTCATGCAATCCCTTCTCAGCTTGCAACTTACTGTCACCATAAAAGCCGTTCGGATTCTCCTTAGTTTCAACCGTCAGTACCTCACTCTTCAAAGAGCGGCTTTCATGAAACACAATTTGACTCGACATGAAAATGAACTGCTTCACTCCGGCAGCCTTTGCAGCGCGAGCTACCTCAATCGTCAAGTCCCTATTCACCTTATAGTATAGTGCCTCCATCTTCGGATCAGCATTAACATGCGCAATACCCGCGACATGATACACAACATCATACTTCGAGAAGTCAG
>JBJEKS010000088.1:0-3548 GCA_051878755.1 Bacteroides sp.
CTTCGATGGTATATCTCATATTCTTTTCACTCCACTTTGGTATGGCAAACCCTCTTTCTGTCAACATAGTCTTGGCAGGAGTTAAGCTGCCATGCGTTAATTACATCTTGTATTTTCCGCAAAGCTACTACTTTTACTCGAGAATAAAGAACAAATCCAGCTAAATATGTCAAAAAGAGTATCAATCTATACAAGGCCTTAGAAAAATTATTCAAAACCAGATGAACAGTTAAACATCAACAGCTGAACAGTTAAACTTCCACGGCTGAACAGTTAAACTTCCACGGCTGAACAGTTAAACTTCCAGCGCTGGGGAGTTAACTGTTCAGCCGTGAACTATTTACTCTCTGAATCACACGGATTCAGCCGTAATTTCAATAGGTATTCTTCTCCTTGATGAGACCCATACGGTAGGCTACGAGGAGCTTCTTTAGGTCTTGAATCTGGGCACTGAGGTCAACGCCTTTGTCGGTGTCCCTCACCATCATGCGCTGCTGGTTGAACTCCACGAGGAAAATCGTCGATTTGATGTCCTGTCCCTCTTCGATGGCCTTCTGGCGGCTCTGGAAGGGTTCGTGCTGCACAAGCTGTAAGCCGTGGGAGTGATACACCAGGGTGTAGCCTGCTATGCCGGTCTCGGGCTGGTAAGCCTTGGAGAAGCCGCCATCAATCACGAGCAGCTTGCCACCCGCCTTGATGGGCTTCTCACCCTTGATGGTCTTGACGGGCACGTGGCCGTTGATGATATGGGCATGAGGCCCGGGCTCCACGCCAAACTCACGCAGGATGTTGTCGCATACCTCGGCCTGGTTGCGCAGCGTGTAGTAATGTCCCTTGGTCTCCTTGACCAGCTCCTTGTCGCCCACGAAGTAGCGCTCGAAGGTGGCCATCTTGTCCTTATCGAACGAGGGGGCATCGGGGCCGCACCACATGTACCACATGTAGTCGAGTGCGAAAGCCTTGCCCTCGGCGGTATCGTCATCGAAGTAGGCGGAGCGCACCAGCTGGTCGGCCTTCTTGAGCAATGCCTTGCCCGAGTAGCGCTTGCCCTCTATCTCCACCTCCTTGAAGCTGCCATCGGCATTGAGGGGCACGGAGGCGTGGTAGAGCAGGTTGCTGTTGCACACGGTGTACATGCCGCCGTAGGTGAAGAGGCAGCGCATGTGCTTCTTCATCTTCTCGCTGTTCTTGAAGGAGTGATGCAGCTTGCTGACCAGCTCCTGCTCCTCCTCGGTGAGGCGGTAGGGGTCCTTGGGGTCCACCGTGGGCAGGAAGGCATCGCGCAGGGGATACTCCTTGCCGTTGTAGCAGAACACGCCCCGCTCGTAGTCGATGAGGTGGAGCAGCTTGCGCCCCTCCATCTTGAACTCGGGACGGCGGGAGATGATCTCGGCCTCGAGCTTGAGCTGGATGACGGTGATGGCCTTGTGCATCTGGGCAATGAGACGCAGGGTCTTCTCATTATGTTCTATCTCGTTGAGCGCCACCTTGGGGGCAAACACCTCGCAGGGGTCGTCGGCATAGGTCTCCATGGCGAAGGTGGCCAGTGGCAGCAGGTTGATGCCGTAGCCATCCTCCAGCGTGGCGAGGTTGGCGTAGCGCATGGCCATGCGGATGACGTTGGCCATGCAGGCATCGTTGCCGGCAGCGGCACCCATCCAGAGCAGGTCGTGGTTGCCCCACTGGATGTCGAAATTGTGGTAGTCGCAGAGGGTGTCCATGATGATGTGCGCACCCGGTCCGCGGTCGTAGATGTCGCCCACGATGTGAAGCGAGTCGATGGTGAGCCGCTGGATGAGGTTGCACATGGCGATGATGAAGTCGTCAGCACGTCGGGTGGAGATGATGGTGCTGATGATGACGTTGATGTAGGCGTGCTTGTTGGGGTCGATGCTCGACTCGTGGAGCAGCTCCTGGATGATGTAGGAGAAGCCCTCGGGCAACGCCTTGCGCACCTTGGAGCGGGTGTATTTGGAGGAGACGTTCTGACACACCTTGACCAGCTGATTCAGCGTGATGAGATACCAGTCGTCCAGGTCGGTCTCCTTCTCCTTGACGAGCTGCAGTTTCTCCTCGGGATAGTAGATGAGGGTGCAGATCTCCTTCTTCTCGCTCTCGCGCAGGGTGTTACCGAAGATTTCGTTCACCTTGCGCTTCACGGCTCCCGAGGCATTCTTCAGCACGTGCTGAAAGGCTTCGTACTCGCCGTGGATGTCGGTCAGGAAGTGCTCCGTCCCCTTGGGCAGGTTGAGGATGGCCTCCAGGTTAATAATCTCGGTACTGGCATCAGCTATCGTCGGAAAGCTGCGCGCGAGGAGCTGCAGGTAGCGCAGGTCATCTACAATATGTTCAGAAGTAATCGTTCCCATAGCGTATATTATTTATGGTGGTTTTTATTCATGACTTAAAAAGAGAGAAACATCAAGAGTAGCTGTGCGATGATGACGCGGGTGAACATGCACAGGGGATAGACCGTGGCGTAGGCCACGGCAGGATTGTCGCCAGGCAGGGTGTCGTTGGCGTAGTTGAGGGCCATCGGATTGGCCATGCTGCCGCAGAGCATACCCGATACCGAACCGAAATCCACCCTCCCCCACTTGAAGGCCAGCACGCCCACCAACAGCACGGGCACCACCGTCAGCACAAAGCCGGTGGCTATCCAGAGCAACCCCTCCGGGCGGAACACGGTCTCGAAGAAGTGTGCTCCGGCATCGAGTCCTAGACAGGCCAGATAGAGCGAGAGGCCCAGGGCGCGAAGCATGAGGTTGGCACTGCGGGTGGTATAGGTGATCATGTGCAGTCGCGGACCGAAGGTACCAATCAGGATGCCCACGATGATGGGGCCTCCTGCCAAGCCGAGCTTCACCGGCACGCTCATGCCGGGAATAGAGATAGGTATTGCACCCAGGGCCAATCCGAGCACGATGCCCACGAATACGGCAATCAGGTTGGGTTCCTTCAGGCTCTTGATGGCATTGCCCAGCACCTTCTCCACGTTCTGTATGGCAGCCGCCTCGCCCACCACGGTGAGCCGGTCGCCCAGCTGAAGCGTCAGGCTGGCCGTGGCCAACAGCTGCACGCCGTTGCGGTAGATGCGACTGATATTCACGCCGTAGTGGTTACGCAGATGGAGCGAGCCCAGCTTCTTGCCGTTGAGCTCACGCCGCGTCACGACGATGCGCTGCGAGACCAGCTGGCTGTCGATGGCATTCCAGTCGATATCCTCCTTGTTCCAGTCCTTATGCTCCTGTTCTCCGAAGAGCACCGTCAAGGCTGCAGCATCCTTCTCGGAGGTGATGACCAGCAAGCGGTCGCCCTCGCGCAACACCTTCTCCGAGGTGGGGATGCTCACGTTGCCGTCGCGCCAGAGGCGGGAGATGACAAACTGAGGGTAGTTGAAGCTCGCCACTTCGCGGATGCTCTTGTTGAAGATGGCCGGGTTTTGTACCTGGAAGGTGGCGATGAAAGGCTTGTTGACATCATCCTTGACCTCGGGCAGCAAGTCGCTGAGCTTGACAAAAAGCTTGCGTATCAGCATCAGGGCAAGT
>JBJEKS010000089.1:0-3532 GCA_051878755.1 Bacteroides sp.
AGAAATGTGGCAACCGGCTAACACCGATGCAATGCTCTTCTTGAACTATGCATTGGGAGCCATTGCCGTGATATCGGCTGCTATCAGCTTTGTTCACTTCTTGGTTTGCAACCCCAAGGCTTCTATGGGTTCACTCTACGTATTGGCTGGTTCAGTCATCGTACTGCTGGTAACCTGGTTCATGGGTAGCGCTGAAAGAATTGATATTCTTGGTTACGAAGGAACGGACAACGTAGGTGTATGGGCTCAGATTACTGACATGTTCATCTTCTCACTCTATTTCCTTCTGACGTTGGCAGTGGTTTGCATGCTGCTTGGCGGTATCAAGAAGAAATTGTCATAAGTACTAAAAACGTGAGATAAAATGGCAAAAGGAAAAAGAAAATGTCCCGAGGTTAACTCCAGTTCAACAGCGGATATCGCTTTCTTGTTGCTGATTTTCTTCCTCATCACCACGTCTATGGACACTGACCGCGGTTTGACGCGTC
Organism: Bacteroides sp.; assembly: GCA_051878755.1. Classification (GTDB taxonomy): domain Bacteria; phylum Bacteroidota; class Bacteroidia; order Bacteroidales; family Bacteroidaceae; genus Bacteroides. The sequence continues at coordinate 489 of JBJEKS010000089.1, forward strand.
AGCTGCCTCCTCCCCCTGAGCAGAATCAGAAGGACAACGATGATGTGAAGTTGAAAGCCCGCAACGCTCTGACGGTGTTCCTCAACTTGAACGACCAGTTGATGTGCGGCGACGAATATATTAACGTGGATCAGCTCCGCGCTAAAGCAAAAGAGTTCATTGCCAACCCGACGAATGACGAGGCAATGCCTGAGAAGCACGCAAAAGACGTAGAATTCTTCGGCAACGTCATGATAACGAGCAAGCATGTTATCTCTTTGCGATGCGACCGTGGCTCTTCCTATCAGGCCTACCTGTCTGTACAGAATGAGTTGGTAGCTGCTTACAATGAGCTGCGTGACGAACTCGCTCAGGAAAAGTGGAATAAGAACTATGCCGACTTGAATGAGGATCAGCAGAAGGCTATTCGTGAAATTTATCCTCAGAAGATCTCTGAGGCAGAACCTAAAAAGTACGGAGAAAAGAAGTAATGGGAAAATTTAATAAAACCGGAAAACGTGAAATGCCGGCGTTGAACACTTCTTCTCTGCCTGACCTTATCTTCACCCTGTTGTTCTTCTTCATGATTGTAACAACGATGCGTGAGGTAACTTTGAAGGTTGAGTTTAAGGTTCCGCAAGCTACAGAGTTGGAGAAACTGGAAAAGAAGTCATTGGTTACGTTTATCTACGTAGGTCGTCCTACGGCTGAGTTCCGCAAGAAACTCGGTAACGAGAGCCGTATCCAGTTGAACGACAGCTTTGCTGAGACGGCTGAAATCCAGGACTACGTTATTGGTGAACGTGCCAGTATGAAGGAGTCAGATCAGCCCTTGATGCAGGTTTCTCTGAAAGTGGATAAGGACACGAAGATGGGTATCGTAACGGATATCAAGGAAGCTCTTCGTAAGGCTTATGCCCTGAAGATTAACTATTCTGCCCAGATGCGTCAGTAATAGTTTAATGATACATTAGTACAAAATCGGCTGCCTGAGTCAAATCAGGCAGCCGATTTTGTTTTATGCTTCATCTCTGCCCTCTACTCAAGTGTGCAAGCACTGAGTAGAGGGCATGTGTGCTTACTTGCGCTCATCCACTACGTGTACCTCCTCTATACCCTGAATCTGATTGATGTGGGCGATGACATTCTGTAGTTCCTTGAACGAATGTACCTCAAAGTGGATGGTGCAGTTCACAATCTCATCCTCGGTGACGGTGTTCAAGCTCGAGATAGAGAGCCTCATGACGTTGGTGATACAATCCACCAGGTCGATGAGCAGGTGGTATCTGTCCACACCCTGGATGCTGATGCACACGGGGTAGTGTACGTCGGGGTCATCAGGGAAGGTGACAGAGACGATGGAGTCACCTTTCTGTGAAGCCAGGCTTATGGCAATGGGGCAGTCGCGCTTATGGATGGACACCGTGCCATCCTGCTCCTTGAAGCCGATGACCTCATTGCCGGGGAGGGGTTTGCAATGTTCGCAGCGGTTCTTGGGGATGGACTTCATCTGCTTGATGTAGGGGGTGAGGAAGCGTTTCGCCTTATAGGTCTTGACGAACGACAGCCAATCGGGTTGCGGATGGAACTCCTTGTTGACACCCACCTCCACGCAGTCGCCGTGGTGCAGCTCCGTCTTGATGGAGCAGAGCTTGCCGTTCACCTTGGCGTATTGTGCATGAAGGCCTATTTCGCTGTGTATCTCGAAGGCAAAGTCGAGTACGGTAGCTCGTTGCGGCAGGCTTATGGCCGTCCCTTGCGGGGTGAAGACGGTGATGTCCTCGTTGTAGAGTGAGCTGACCACGCTATCCATGAATCCAATCTCCATGTTCTGGTTGGCCATATCCTGGAGCAGTTCGCGGAACTTCTCAATCCAGTTGTCCTTTTTACTTCCCAGTCGCTCCACTACACCCAGTTTGGAGTTTCTTACCATCCGTTCGGATGAGATATGTATTTCCTCCCAAATACCCTGCTCGTCGAGCAGGCGGACATGGAAGCTTTGGTAGCCATTCTCCTTGGGTGAGTCGATGTAGTTGACGATGCTTTCGGGCTTCTCCTTGAATACATCGGTCAGGATGGAGTAGATATGGAGGCAGATACGCTTCTCATCTTCTGGGCGTTCGGCTGGGAAGATGAGTCGGATGACGTGGCGGTAATCCAGGTGCTTGAAGTCGCGTCCAGTGGATTGAATCTTGCGCCAGAGGCTGTAGGGTTGGCGGTAGCGCACCTCGGTGCGGGTGCGGATGCCCTTCTCACGGAGCAGCTCCACGATGCGCGTGGTGAAGTGGTTGAGTCGTTCCTCATTCTTCTGGATATCTTCGGCCAATTCCTCCTCCAGCTCTTTGTACTCCAGGGGGCAGCGGTAGCGAAGGCTGAGGTTCTCCAGTTCGCGTCGTATGCCGTAGAGGCCCAGTCGGTTAGCCAGAGGGGCGTAGAAGTAATCCGTCTCACCTGCTATCTTCATCTGCTTATCCGGAAGCATCGACTCCAGCGTACGCATGTTGTGCAGGCGGTCAGCCAGTTTAATCAGGATGGCTCGAATGTCATAGTGTAGTGAGTCGAGCATCTGCTTGAAGTTGTCCACCTGTTTTGACATGTAGTAGTGCTGCTTCTTGCGTTTGGTCACTACCCGTACCAGGAAGGCCACATCGCTCCCAAAGAGGTCCTTGATCTCTTCGATGGTGTGATCCGTGTCCTCCACCACATCGTGCAGGAATGCTGCAATCACGGGGTTGGGTCCCAGCTGCAGCTCTTCCGCTACAATACGTGCCACCGCCATCGGGTGGATGATATATGGCTCTCCGCTTTTCCGCTTCTGTCCTTCGTGAGCCTCACGGGCAAAGGCGAACGCTATCCTGATGCGGTTCAGCTCGTTCGCTTCCACACCTCGGGCGGCCATCTTGGTCAGCATCTCTTCCAGTTGACCATTCAGATACTCATCATACTCTTTCATGCTAATTCGTTGTATTAAGGTCAATTTGGGGACGAAATTAGCTAAAAAAAGAATATATATTCGTGTTTATTCCACTTTTTTTTGTTTGCGGCGCACACTTTTATCCGTGAAC
>JBJEKS010000090.1:0-3499 GCA_051878755.1 Bacteroides sp.
GTTGTACTCAAGCAGCTTGTCACTGTGCATGACCCCTCACTCTTACCAATGATACCAAAATCAGTAGAGCAAGTCCCAGCAAAATAGCTATACATCACTGTACTACCCATTGCACCACCTCCACCAAGGCCAACAATGCCACCAGCCACAGGATTTGTCGTACTATTAGCTGTGACCGTAGCCAATGAGTAGCAATTTGCCACACGCGAATAGCCCATGCCCCCAGCAGCCATCATTGAAGCATCACCCAATATACCGCCAACAGAAGTTGTACCTTTTACTGATTCAATAGAGTAACACGTATTAATGGAACAAATTGAGCTACCAACAATGCCACCGACATGTTCTTTACCCTCTATGGCACCTTGATTCAATGAGAACTTCAGTACGCCTAAGTCCATAGCACTGCCAGTATTGTTATAAGCATACACATGCAATGCACCACCAACTCCACCAACGAAATTTTGACCAGTTACTTTGCCATAGTTCACACACTTTACTAACGAGAAATCAAGTCCTTCAATAGAAAAAGATACACTCGAATTCTCTTGATTACCATATCTATTTCCTCCAATCTTTCCAAACACTCCGCCGACATAATCTCCGGTAGCTGTCACGGTAGCATACGACACACACTTTTCCATTGGTTTTACCGATGATGATAAGCCTGAAAGCATGCCACCATATTGAGAGTCCTCAACCATTGCTCCAACTATTCCGCCAACATAGTTTCGTCCACGAACTTTTACGTCCTGCCCAATATAGACATTGGTCATATTTTTATTATTATCCAACCAACATCTACCTGCAATACCGCCAACATAATCCCCAGTACCTTCAATTAAAGAATTGCCAATAATCTTACAATTGTTTATTGGGAGCCAATCATTCGCTAACCCTCCTACTTGATTATTCCCTTTGACCTGAATGTTTTCCAAAGTCAAATCATTAATACCCTCTTCACTATAGCCTCTAATCTCAAATGGGCAAACATTGTCCTCATCAGACCGATTTAACACGATGTTGCTAATAAGATGGTCATCGCCATAAAAAGCAGTCCCTGCAAGAGGGAAGTAGTATTTGTTCTCGAAATTAATGTTAGTAGTCAAAGCCCATGAACGTTCTTCCATATCATTACTACGATATGCAGCATGTCGCCATTGCTCAACTGTCGAAATGTCATAACAACTACTATGGGTAGAACTTCTAGATAAAGTGGTTTCAGTAGCGCTCTGCATATCAAGAACGACTTTATATCGAACTCCAGCCTTGAAGTTTACCTTATCAACATCTTTCTTAATTTCATAGCATTTCAAATTATCATAATCATTATTTTCAAGTACATAGAAGAAAACTTCCTCAGTTGATAAATCTACTGGAAAAATGAAAGCAGACATTGCTTCGGCCTCAGAAGGATCATAAGATGTAATAAATTGTTGATTAGCATCATCCCACGTTTGGTTCCACGTTAATGGATAATAGCCTAATCGAAAGTTATGACTACGCACACTAGATGCAAACCAAGCATAACCCATATTCAATGAATTTGGATCGAATCTATGTTCAGCATTGACCATACCTGACGCAGTAAACATTTGATAAGATGAGAATCCTTTTGAAGGAGAGTACATTCCTACTTGATATGCTGTACCATAATTCAAAGGAATATTCTTCAGTTGAATCGTCACCTGAGCATACATGTGCTTCATCACAACCGAAGTGTTCGACACGCCTTGCGTCACATTGATTTCACCATACATGGACAAACGCTTCTGGCTGTTGATATCATCCACAGAAGCTAAGTCGTACGTATGAAATACACGCTCATCATTGTAGTTGTAGAACACCCAGTATTCGCCTGCAGGCACACCACCATCTGATTCAAACGTTGCACGTGAAGAGGCTGTCTGAATATTGGTATTCATATAAATGGGTGCAGCTCCACCACTCTTTTTGTAGAGTACTAACTGGTCACCTGGTTCCCACATAGTAGTAATACCATTCTGATCGAGGCTCATGCGGGTATCGGGCGAGGAGGTGCTGGCCGTGAGGACTAGGCGTTGGGCGGAAGTCTCTACCGATTCGGGGGCTTCGATTAGGTTATCCGAACATCCGGCGGAGAAGATTAGGCATGATGCCAAAAGCAATTGTGCGCTATGTTTAAGTATATTGTTCATATTGTAAAAGAGTTAAAGATTAAATTTCAGATTCAGTAAAATCGGGAGTATCTACATCGGAGGTCTCCATGGTGGCATCGACCAACGTGGCATCAAAGCGGTAAGCCTTTCCGCTCTCCAGTTTGCGCGATGAGAGTGCACCTTGGTAGCTACGACCGTTGGTGCCTTGAAGGTCAACCAGCAGTACGCAGCCGCTCAAGTCAACGGGCGGAAGCGTCATGTAGAGGGTTACCACTTGATTGTCCTCCGTAGTCTCGATATTCTCGAGCGTCATGCTCAAGCGATAGTCGGTCGTTTCAGGCTCATAGAGGTACGGAGCGCCTTCTCCCTCGTCAAGGGAGTAGAACTCTAGCCAAGCCGTTTTCCATAACACATTGGAACCGCAGGTCAGCGTCAGCTTATCAACCGAAACAGCTACTGGCAACGTCAGGTTAATCTGAGCCACGGCATTGAGGTGCTTGAAAGAGAGGTTCAGCGCTTCGTCAACGGGGGACGTCGGGTCGGCCACCATGTAGTCATACTGACCCAGGTGACGCAAGGAGCCATTCCCGTTCTGATGCTGCCCCTCGAACGTAAGGTTGATGGCAGAGCTGGATTCCACGCCCTCACGGTAAGGGTAGTAAGCCATATACTGCACATCTGAGCGCATCGCCCAACCATTACCGGTAAATACCGCATTCTTCTCTCCAGAGCCGGTGCTCAACGTCATCTTGACTTGCGAGGAGTTGGTGTACGTGCGTGGGAAGATACCTATCTCATCGCCCGCCGACCAGCTGAAGTTGAGCTTGTCGGGATCGAGCGTAAAGGATGTACGGGTCGAGGCCATGCCCGACTGTACATCTTCGGCAGAGACCTGTACACGGTCAATCTTGGTCCATGTCTGTTCGTCGCCTGGTGCATCGGGGTTGTCGGGCATGTCCTGCTCATCCACACTGCCCGATGAACAGCACGTCAGCACGCCACAGCAGACCACTGCCAGGAGGTAATAAAGTCTGTGTTTCATTCGTCTAACATTTCGGTTAATGATTCAATTTCGTTGGCCAGGTCGGTGTCGTAGAAGGCTTCAAAGGGCATGTCGCTGCCTGAACCATCTACTCCCGAGCCAGTCATTACAGGCCCTTCGCACTCCATTCGGATAACTTCTACCGTAGGGCTCACATAAACCTTCTTCGGTCCACTGCTGTCTGTTTTCAGGTATGTATTCATACTTATCAGGGTTAAGTCAATACGCCCTGCCGCTTGCACGGCGCTTGACTGATTACAAAAAAAGAAGGGCGGAACCATTCGACACTTATCATCGTTTGGGGTACCGCCAAGCACCG
>JBJEKS010000091.1:0-3475 GCA_051878755.1 Bacteroides sp.
AGGAATTAGCTTGTTGGGCATCATCCAAAGAGCGGAAACCATTGCTTCTCCGAGGGGCAAGGCAAGTAGGCAAGACCTCTGCAGTGAAGCATTTAGGAGAGCAGTTTAAGTTCTTTGTTGAAGTAGATTTCAACGAACGCCATGATGTGCATTATCTCTTTGATGGGCAGTATTCCCCACAAGAGATTTGTCAAATGCTGTCAGTCTTGCTTCATACCCCTATTGTTGCAGGTGAGACGTTGTTGTTCTTTGATGAGATACAGGCATGTCCGCAAGCCATCAACCGCCTACGGTATTTCTATGAAAAGTTTCCTTCGCTTCACCTTATCGCTGCCGGCTCATTACTGGAGTTTGCACTCGAAACACTCCCATCATACGGAGTAGGGAGAATCAGAAGTATCTTTATGTATCCGTTCTCATTTGAGGAGTATCTGTGGGCTACGGGTAACGAAGCTCTAGCACAAATGATCAATGCCTCATCACCTGACAAGCCCTTGCCCATACCTATTCACGAACAGGCATTGCGCTTGCTACGTGTATTTATGATTATCGGGGGAATGCCGGCTGTTGTAGCTAGATATTGCGAAGATGGCAACTTGTTGGAGTGTCAGCATATACTAAGCGAACAGGTACTTTCTTTTCGTGATGATTTTGCTAAATACAGATACCGAGTCCCGTCCTCGCGTATTGATGCCACGTTCCGCTCCATTGCAGAACAAGGACTCGGAAAGTTTGTGTATAACCGTGTGGATACTGAAGCCTCAACGGCACAGATAAAAACAGCAGTTGAGACCCTCATCTTGGCAGGGCTAGTCTATCCCGTAACGCATTCTTCCGCAAATGGGATACCTCTTGGTGCAGAAATCAACGAGAAATACCGGCGCATGATTCTACTAGACACCGGACTCCTACAAAGGATTCTTAACCTAAATATTTCAGAAATTCTTTCATCGCATGATGTACAAGTAGTGAACCGTGGAGCGATTGCTGAGACTTTTGTGGGAACAGAGTTAGTCAAAGCTGCTTCGTGCTACAGTCCATATCCATTATATTGTTGGCACAGGGAGAAATCAGGTAGTAATGCTGAGGTGGACTATGTGGTGCAACTGGGGGCAAGAATTTTCCCTATTGAAGTTAAATCCGGTTCGAAAGGGTCTATGCAGAGTATGCGCCTGTTTATGGATGCCAAGCAGTCAGACAAAGGGATTCGTACTTCATTGGAAAATTTCTCGTCTTACGAGGATATCCTTGTCTATCCGCTTTATGCCATTAGAAACATTATGGAACTTTCGTCACATTTCTAGTCGTATTGTCCCTGTAATATGTTTGTTGAATGACCAAGGTTTACCTAACCGCAAAATATCAAAGATTGGATAAGATGGAAACCGACAGATTACTGCTTCGCCATTGGCAGGAGAGCGATGCCGATGTGCTTTATGAACTTGCCCGAGAGCCGGAGGTGGGAGAGCGTGCCGGATGGCCGCCCCATCAGTCCCGGGAAGAGAGTCTGGAAATCATCCGCACGGTGTTCAACAACCCTACTGTTTGGGCCATTGTACTGAAAGAGGCGGGACAGGTGGTAGGTGCAATGGGCTACGGTCCTTCGTGCGACTGCTCCTTACCTTCCCGGGAGGGTGAGCCGACTGTAGGCTATTGGGTGGGCAAGCCCTATTGGGGCATGGGCATCTGCACCGAAGCCCTTCGCCTGATGATTGACCATATCCGCAAGACAACCACCATCTCTTCGCTCATCAGCGGCCATTTCACCGACAATCCCGCCTCGGGAAGGGTGATGGAGAAGTGCGGCTTCATCCCAACGGGTGAAACCGTATGCGACAGCAAGCTCTATCACGGTGCAGGCAAACCGATAAACGTGCTGAGATTGACTATCCAGTCTGTTGTACCTTTTGAGAAAGGTGAGCTTAGTTCGTAAATGACAGCAATCAGGATGCAAACAGGTCGTCCATCGTTACCTCGCTATGCACGATGCTGTGTTGTTTGCCTTCACCTAGTCCGAAGGTAGTAACGAAAGTGTGTACCAGAGGTTTTCGGTTCTTGGTTTTCAAGTCAAAGAGCCACATGCGTTCACGTAGTCTCTTTTCGTACTCAGCGGAAATATTATATGGCTTTTGCGAAAACTTCATCTCACATAGGTGAATCATCCGGTCTGCCCGTTCAATAATCAGGTCTATCTGGGCACCTGGCAGCTGCTTCTTCTCATCAGGCTGGCAATGCCATGTAGAGACAGTGGTTGCCACGCCTGAGATGCCCAAAGCTTTCTTAATCTGTCGATGATGCTTCATGCAGACTAACTCGAAACTTAACCCCTGCCAAGCACGGATATCGGCATCATCAAGATGATGACTCCACCACTGCTCATCCAACGAATGCCTATTGGCGAGGAACTTGAAATAGAACAATGTATAGAAATCAATGAGGCGATAGACCAGGCATTTCTCACGTCCAAACATCTCCATTTTGTCAATAAAGTCACACTGCTCCAGATTATCCAAGATAGTATTCAGCATAGCCCCATTGACGTTGATAGCTTTGGCTATCTCCGTTCGAGTCATCCCTGACTTATGATGATACAGCAGGGTGACTACGTTGACGTATTGTTCAGCATGAGTGAATAAGGCGGGATACAGTTCATTAAATTCCTTGTTCATCGGACCTTTTTCATCAAAACAGAGCGCATCAATATTTTGTGCGATACTGAGCTTAGGGTTGAGCAGGCTCAGATAGTAGGGTACACCTCCCGTAAGCATGTAGCACTGCAGCATGTCATACCTTGTCCAATAGAAGTCCTGACTCTTGAAATAGGTTTCGGTTTCCCCCAGGGTAAAGGGTTTAAGATAGATGCGTTGTGTAATGCGGTTGTGAAGCCCTCCTTGATTCTCTATCAATTTGTCAGCCATCCATGAGGTAGCCGATCCTGATGCTATCAGCACGATATCGTAACGTCGGTTAGCCCAGCCATTCCAAAAATTCTCAAGCGCCTCAACAAAAGTTGACCTACTGGTATCAATCCAAGGCATTTCATCGATAAAGATAACCTTCTTCCGGTCGGTAGGCAAAGTTTCCAGATACTCTTCCAACGCATCGAAGGCATCATACCAGTCTGCAAAAGGCGCTGGTTTCTTTCCTGAATATTGCCTGATTGCTTTGGCGAAATTCCGCAACTGAATAGTGGTCTTCGCTCTGTGAGCACCCACGAATGAAAAGTCGTATTCGTTATGGAAAAACTGATCTATCAGGAAGGTCTTCCCAATTCTTCGCCGTCCGCACACTATAATGAATTCAGAACGACTGGATTTCAGGCTTTCAGTCAAGAGTTCACATTCCCGTTGTCTGGCAATCAATACTGGTTTCATACGCTCTGTTTTTTATGCGCAAAAATAGCGTATTTCCTTCGTTAAAACAAAAATGAATAGCATAGCGCGTTATTTTATGCTATTGATCGTCTCTTGCAAGG